>NZ_RZTE01000013.1:87656-135287 GCF_003997415.1 Mesorhizobium sp. M7A.F.Ca.MR.245.00.0.0
ATCCGACACCGCCGGTGCAGGCCGCCGATCCGGAGCCCGAGCCGCCGCCGGCACCACCGCCGGCACCAGTTGCGGATCCGCCCCCTCCGCCACCGGTGGTGCCAACGGATGTGCCTGACCTGCCGACACCGGCGGCGGGCGAGGAGATCCTGCTCTATCGCATCGAGGTTCCGGTCTATTCCGCCTTGCCCCCGGTCGCCGAACATCTGGCGATGACGACGCTCGGCACCTTCCACGAACGGCGCGGCGAGCAGAGCCTGTTGTCGAACACCGAGCTGTCGCCGGTCTGGGGCCGCATCTTCGGCCAGGACAGCAAGATGGCGTATTCAGGAACGGTATCGCCGTCCTTCGACGGCACCCTGTTCGGCCTCCAGGCGGGCTTCGATCTGTTCGGCCGCGAAACCGCGTCGGGCCAGACCGTTCGCGCCGGCCTGTTCGTCGCCTATGCCAGCATGAATGGCGACGTGCGCGGCCAGGCGCTGGGCTGGGACAATCTGTCCGTCGGCAGCATGGATATCAACGGCACCAGCGTCGGTGGCTACTGGACCCGGATCGGTCAGGGTGGCTGGTACCTGGACGGCGTCCTCATGGCCACCTTCTTCGGCGGAGACGCAACATCGTCGCGCGGCATCGGCATCGACGTCGGCGGGACCGGCGTCACCGCTTCGCTGGAAGGCGGCTATCCCGTCGCGCTGGGGCAAGGCTGGACGCTTGAACCGCAGGCGCAACTGGTCTGGCAGCAACTGTCACTCGACGATGCGTCGGACCGCTTTGCTTCGGTTTCCTTCGATACGGACGGCAACGTGACCGGCCGGCTCGGCGCACGGCTGCAAGGCGAAACAACGATCAATGGCATGGCGCTGCAGCCGTACCTCAAGGCCAACATCTGGCACGATTTCGGCGGCACGAGCCATGTCAATTTCGACACCACCGATATCTCCACCGAGGGCAGATCGACCTCGTTCGAGTTCGGTGGCGGTGTGATCGCCAAAGTGACGGACAAGGTCAGCATCTTCGCCACCGGCGACTACACCACCAATCTCGGCGGCGACGAGCGTCGGATCCTCGAAGGCAATCTGGGGTTCAGCGTCAAATGGTAAGGTTGATCATGACCCCGAAAACAATTTCGGGGTCATGAGCAAAAAGACAGCTAATTGCCGGAACGCATCGCCACCGTGGCGATGCCGGCGCCGACCAGCAGCGTGCCGCCGGTGCGGTTGAAGATCCGGATCGCCTTGGGATTGCGCACCACGTTGCGTGCGCGTGAGGCGATCAGCGCATAGCCAAAGGCATTGGCGAAGGCGAGCGCCAGGAAGGTCGTCTCGAAGATCAGCATCTGCGTCCAGAAATCGGCGTGCCGGTCGAGGAACTGCGGCAGAAAGGCGACGAAGAAGGTGATGCTTTTCGGGTTGAGCGCGGTGACCAGCCAGGCGTGCGCCATCATCTTGGCCGAGGAGACCGCGTCGGTGCGCGGTTCGGCTTTCAGCGCGCCGCCGGCGCGAAACAGTTTCACGCCGAGATAGATCAGATAGCCGGCGCCGATCAGCTTCAGGATGGTGAAGACGGTCGCCGAAGCTGCCAGCAGCGCGCCGATGCCCAGCATCGACAAGGTCATCGCGGTGAAGTCGCCCAGCGCCACGCCGATTGCCATAGGCAGAGCGGTGCGCCAGCCCTGGCCCAACGCGTAGGACACGACGAGAAGGATGGTCGGACCCGGAATGATGAGGAGGATCGTCGACGCGGCGGCGAAGGCGGCCCAGTTTTCGAAGGACATGCTCGTCTCCCTTGAGCTTAAAGAAGAGGATAAATCCTTAGGCCCAGGAGAATGTAAAGAGGCTATTTCCCTGACTGCGCCAGCGGCAGATCGGTGTCAGTTCGCGCCGCTCAGCGTGCTCACGATATCGGCCAGGCTGACATTGGCACCGAGAACGGTTGCCGCCGCGACAATGGCAGCGGCAAAAAGCTTGATGTCGGTTTTTAAGATCTTGCACATGGAGGCCCCTCGCTGATGGTTTGAGGAGTAGGAAACGCCGGCGCCGGGAATATGACCCGACCGAGGTCTTTTTGTGCAGCAGCCTTCGTTCAAGCCCAGGCAAGAAGGTCGGACATCGTCAAGGCCATGCGCAAATGCAGGCTGTGCAACGTCTTCACGCTTTATCAACCATGAATGATGAAAATGCCCGCTATCCGGCCGGACCGTGCTTCCCGCCGACAGCGTAGGGTCTGGGTATATGCGTGAGTTGCCGCAACGTCTGACGCCGCCGCGAAATGGCGACGCAATCGAAACCGATCATCATCTTTCCCGCCGCGCCATCCTGTCCGGGGCAGGGGCGCTCGCGCTGCTGAGCGCCGCCGGTTGCTCGACCTCGGGCTTGGGTCTGCCGGCGCTCGAGCTCGACGACGTCACCACGGGTTCCGTGCGGCCGATCCGGCCAAGCATCAGCGTCGACAAGAACATCACCAGCCCCGGCGTCATGTATGCCGGGCTGACCGACGGCGGCTTCAACGTGCCGGAAGTGCCATATCTGAAGGTCAAGCCGGAATTCCGCCGCCAGATCGTCGTCGACACGACAGGCGAGGCGCCCGGCACCATCGTCGTCCATCTCAAGGAGCGCATGCTCTATCTCGTCCAGCCGGGTGGCGACGCCATTCGCTACGGCGTCGGCATCGGCAAGGATGGCTTCCGCTGGTCGGGTCGCGCCAACATCCAGTACGGCAGGGAATGGCCGACCTGGACGCCGCCGCCGGAGATGATTGCCCGCAAGCCTGAACTGGTGAAATGGCAAGCCGGACAGCCCGGCGGCCTCACCAATCCGCTCGGCGCGCGTGCCCTCTACATCTACCAGGACGGCAAGGACACCGGCTATCGCATCCACGGCTCGCCCGAATGGTGGAGCATCGGCCAGGCGATGTCGTCGGGCTGCGTGCGCCTAATCAACCAGGACATCATCGACCTCTACAGCCGCGTCTCCAAAAAAAATCCGGTCGTCGTCGTCTGACGCTTATGCGGCGTGTTGGCGCCGCTCGAAACTCCCGTTGCGCGATGCGGCAAGACAGGCCAAGGTGCCTTGAAAACCATCGCGCCGGGAGAAATCAAGCATGGCTGGAACGTTTGTCATCGCGCAGGGCGGCGGCCCAACCGCCGTCATCAACCAGACGGTTGTCGGGGCGACACTGGAGATCCGCAAGCGGCATCCAGGTGCCAAGGTGCTGGGCTCGATCCATGGTGTGCGCGGCATCCGTGACGGCAATTATGTCGACCTTTCCGCCATCCCCGAGGACCGGCTGCGGCTGATTGCCGGCACGCCGAGCGCCGCCCTCGGCTCGACCCGCGACAAGCCCGACGCCGCCTATTGCGATGTCATCCTCAACGGCCTGAAGAAGGCCGGCGCCGACGCCTTCATCTATATCGGCGGCAACGACACGTCGGGTACCCAGCAGCTCCTGACCGATGCCGCCGGCGGCTCAATTGCCTTCGTCCATGCGCCAAAAACCATCGACAATGATCTCGAGGAAAACGACCACACGCCGGGCTTCATTTCGGCGGCCGAGTTCGTCGCCGGCGCCTTCCTGTCCGTCGATCTCGATTTTCGTGCGCTGCCCGGCATCTATGTCGGCATCGTCATGGGCCGGCATGCGGGCTTCCTGACCGCGGCCGCGGCCGCCTGGCAGCTCGACCCCGACAGCGGCCCGCACCTCGTCTACGTGCCCGAGCGCCCATTCTCAGCCGCCGGCTTCATCGACGACGTGCGTGCCACGCTCGATCGCCACAAGCGCTGCATCGTCGCCGTTTCGGAAGGGGTCAGCACCGCCGACGGCAAGGCGTTGGTCGAAAGCCTGGTGCCGCCGGACAAGCTCGAGCGCGACGCGCACGGCAACGTCAAGCTGTCGGGCAGCGACCTGCCGGCCGCACTCGAGCGCGCGTTGGCGGAAGGCCTGCCGGGCAAGCGGGCCCGCGTCGATGCGCTCGGCTACATGCCGCGCGGCTATATCGGCGCCATCAGCGCGGTCGACGCGCAGGAGGCGTTCGATGCCGGCGCTTTCGCCGTCACCGTCGCCGAACAGGGCGGCGGCTCGGTGGCGTTGCAATATGACGGCACCAGAACGGTGCTGAAGAAAGTGCCGCTCAAGAACGTCGCCGGCAAGACACGCCACATGCCGGACAATTTCATGAAGCCCGATGTCAATCAGCTGTCGGATGCCGGCATGGCCTATCTCAAGCGGCTGGTGCCGGAAAAGTACAAGGTCGGGAAGCCCTTCGTCTGATGCCCGGCTCGCTTCTCATGCCGGGCTCACACTTGATGCCCGGCTCACAGGTGATGCCCGACTGGTTCAGCAGGAGCGTCGTCGACGACAAGACGACGATGCTGACCGAGCCCTTCGTCCATGCCTATGTTCGGGCCAATATCTGGCATCTGCGCGGTCGCGATGCCGATTTGCTGGTCGACACCGGCATGGGCATCTGTCCGCTGGCGCCGCAGATCGAGACGGCGGAGGGCAAGCCGCTGCTGGTCGTTGCCACCCACATCCATCTCGACCATGTCGGCTCGCTGCATGAATTCCCGTTGCGGGCCGGGCCAAGGATGAGCGCGGCCCGGTTCGAGACCATGGATGAGGCCGCGACCTACGCCTACATGTTCCATGACCTCGACGGTGCCGTCTCGAAACTGCCGGCGCCCGGATGGAAGTCGGCCGACTACAGGATCCCGCCCGCGCCGTTGACGCGAACCCTGGACGAGGGCGATGTCGTCGATCTTGGCGACCGGCAATTTCGCGTGCTGCATTTGCCGGGCCATTCACCGGATTCGATCGCGCTGTTCGACGAGGTCGACGGCCTGTTCTTCAGCGGCGATGCCATCTACGACGCCATGCTGATCGACGACCTGCCGGATTCCGACCGAGCCGCCTATGTCAGCACGATGCGGCGCTTGCTCGACCTGCCGATCCGCATCGGTCATGGTGGACACGGACCGAGCTTCGACGGCAAGCGCATGCGCGAGATTGCCACGGCCTATCTCGAGCGAAGCGCCGGTGGCTGAGGCTCCAGCGAGACAGCAAGGTGCCGCCCGACGACTTTGCGGCCCTGCCGCCGTGCGGATATTAAATCTTCGTAAGGTCGCCCTAAAACCCTAAATCGGGCCAATCCGCGCCCTAGATGCAAGGCCGTCGATCCGGTTGGCTGCCATGTAGGCGAGACGGGCAATTGCGACCTCGACACGCCGATGACCGATTTCCCCGCACGGGAGAGGCCACGGCGCTGGATCAACTCTCGCCCGGACAAACGACCATGTCAGATATCCTTCGTAGGCATCGCGTCGCGGCCTTGCTGGGCGCTGCGCTGATCATATCCCCCTTCGTCATGTCTTTCGCCCAAGGCGAGGGCAACACCATTCCGACAACCCAGACGCCTGTCGCCGGCATCACCGCGCCCAATGGCTCGTTCGCACCCATCGTTGCCGCCGACAAGCCGGCGGTGGTGACGGTCACCACCGTCATGAAGGCACAGCCTGAAACGATGAGCGATGCATCTCCTTTCGACGGCGGCTCGCCCTTCGATGACTATTTCCGCCAGTTCTTCGGTGACCAGGGCATGCCGACGCCCAAGACGCCGCCACAACAGCAACCGCAGCGCGCCGAGGCGCTGGGTTCCGGCTTCATCGTCGGCGCGGATGGCACCGTCGTCACCAACAATCACGTCATCGATGGTGCCTCTTCGATCAAGGTGACGCTCGACGACGGCACCGAACTTCCGGCCAAGCTTGTCGGCCGCGATGCCAAGAACGATCTCGCCGTACTCAAGATTAAGTCGGACAAACCCCTGCCGACCGTCAAATGGGGTGATTCCGACAAGCTCATGCCAGGCGACCAGGTGCTGGCCTTCGGCAACCCGTTCGGCATCGGCACCACCGTCACGGCAGGTATCGTCTCGGCGCGCGGCCGTGACCTGCATAGCGGCCCGTTCGACGATTTCATCCAGATCGACGCGCCGATCAACCACGGCAATTCCGGCGGCCCGCTGGTGGATGTCGCCGGCAATGTCGTCGGCATCAACACGGCAATCTATTCACCCAATGGCGGCAGCGTCGGCGTCGGCTTTGCCATTCCATCGGATCAGGCCCAGAAGGTGGTCGCCAAGTTGATGAAGGGCGGCTCCATCCAGTACGGCTATCTCGGCGTTCAGATCCAGGAGGTGACACCGGATGTCGCGAGCGCCATCGGGCTCGACCATTCCGGCGGCGCGCTGGTTTCAGAGGTCAACGACGGTTCGCCGGCGGCAAGGGCCGGCATCGAGACGGGTGACGTCATCACCAGCTTTGCCGGGCAGGACGTGAAGGATCCCAAGGACCTGTCGCGGGCGGTCGCCGATGTCGCGCCGGGCGCCAGGGAAACGGTCGATGTCTGGCGCAAGGGCAAGCCGATGCGGATTTCCGTCGATGTCGGCCAAAACAGCGCCGATGCGAAGACCGCGTCGCTGGACGACGGGTCCGACGCGCCGAGCGCCGGGCGCGCTCCCGCGATAGGACTCGGTTTGATGGATATAACGCCCGACATTCGCCAGCAGATGAACCTAGCCGGCAAGCAGCACGGTGCGGTGGTTGCCAGCGTCAACCCCGACAAAGCGGCCGCCGCTTCCGGAATTCAGGCCGGCGACATCATCGTTGCCGTCAATCAGGTGCCGGTCAAGAATGCCAGGCAGGTAACGCAGGCGATCGCCTTGGCCGGCAAGTCCGGCAGGAAATCGGTGCTCTTGCTGGTCGAGCGTGGCGACGCTCAAATGTACATCGCGGTGCCTTTTGCCAGTGGCTGAGAACTGGCGTTGACGTGAACATGGGACCGGCAGGTCCATCGGTGACGGTCCCGCCGGTCTCCGCCCGGCAAGATTTAGGTTGCCCGTCACGACATCTTCGAGAACATTGCGTCAGGCCGATAGTGGCCTGATTGCATGGGGATTGCCGCTATGGTCACCCGAGGTTTCTCTTCAGGACGGCGCCCGCCAGACGATGGCGATGCCCGCATCCCGCCAGGCCAATATCTGGAACAGGGTTTCCCGGTGCTGTCGGCCGGTCCGACGCCGCGCGTGCGTACCGAGGATTGGTCTTTCACGCTGAAACATGGGCCACGCCCGATCAAGAAATGGAACTGGACCGAGTTCAACGCGCTGCCGATGACCAAGATGACACGCGATATCCATTGCGTGACAGCATGGACCAAGTTCGACACGCCGTGGCAGGGCGTGCTGGTCGACGATATCCTTGCCGATGCGGGTGTGGAGCCGCCGACCGGCTTCACGCTGGCGCACGCGTTCGACGGCTACACCACCAACGTGCCGGTCAAGGACCTCACCGCCGGCAAGGCCATGGTGGCGCTGCTCTACGAAGGCAAGCCGATCACACCGGACCATGGCGGCCCGGCAAGGCTGCTGGTGCCGCATCTTTATTTCTGGAAGTCGGCCAAATGGTTGAACGGCCTGCAATTCACCACGCGAGACGAGCCCGGTTTCTGGGAATTGCGCGGCTACCATATCTATGGCGACCCATGGCGCGAGCAGCGCTACACGGACGATCCATGAGCGATGCGGCGGCAGTGCAGTCGCCCTGGCAAACAGCCGGCATCGTCCGCATCGAAAAGCGCACGCCGCGTGTCACCAGCTTCTTTTTCCAGCCGTCTCGGCCCTTCGCCTATCGCGCCGGGCAGCATGTCGACGTCAGGCTGACGGCGCCGGACGGCTATCAGGCGCGCCGCTCCTATTCCATCGCCTCCGCGCCCGAAACGAGCGGCGCAATCGAACTGGCGATCGAAAGACTCGACGATGGCGAGGTCTCGCCCTTCTTCCACGAGGTCGCGGCAGTGGGCGATGAAATCGAACTGCGCGGGCCGCTTGGCGGGCATTTCGTCTGGCCGGAGGATGAGAGTGGACCGCTTGTTCTGGTCGGCGGCGGTTCGGGCGTCGTGCCCTTGATGTCGATGCTCCGCCACCGCGCCGCGCGTAATTCAGCGGTGCCCGTCGTCCTGGTCTTTTCGGTCCGGGTCTGGGACGAAGTGATCTTTCGTCACGAGTTGATCGCCCTCGACGAACGCCAGGACGGCTTCGACCTGATGCTGACACTGACGCGCGAAGCCGCACGCCGTCCAGCCGACTATGCGCGGCGGGTAGACGTCGCGATGATGGTTCAAGCCATGACGCGGCTGCCGGAGCCGCCTGGCATCGCCTTCGTCTGCGGCTCCAACGCCTTCGTTTCCGCGGCCGCCCAAGCGCTGATCGATGCCGGCGTTGCAGCGGAAATCATTCGCACCGAACGCTACGGAGTTTGAACGGACTCTGGCGGTTCGGTCGAGACACGATGCTTCAAGCCTTGAAAATCGACCGATGAGGTAATACCTTGTCGGAATATGGTATTACCAAGGAGTGAAGATGGCCACCACCGTCACGGCAAAGGGACAAGTGACCATTCCCAAACCCGTCCGCGACCTCCTGGGGATCGTCCCGGGCAGCAGGGTCGATTTCCGGCGCGCCGCCGATGGCAGCGTGGTGTTGGCTCGGATTGACAGAAAGCCGCCTGCGAGCCGCTTCGCCAATCTGCGCGGCCATGCCGGCGAGGGGCTCACGACCGAGGCTATCATGGCGCTGACGCGTGGCGGAGCGTGACGTTCGTCGACACCAACGTTCTGCTCGACCTTGTTACGGACGATCCCAATTGGGCGGGCTGGTCGATCGCGCAACTCGAGGCGGCAAGCCTCGATGGGCCATTGTTGATCAATGATGCGGTCTATGCAGAACTTGCCGTTCGCTACATCAGAATCGAGGATCTTGAGGCATTTCTGGATGCGGCCGGTCTCGAAATGGCTCCGATGCCAAGAGCCGCCCTTTTCCTTGCTGGAAAGGTATTCACGCAATACCGCCGATCAGGAGGATCGAGGACCGGCGTCTTGCCTGACTTCTTCATCGGCGCACATGCCGCCGTCACCAAGCTTCCGCTTCTGACCCGTGATGTCGGCCGCTACCAGACCTATTTCCCATCCTTGAGGCTGATCACTCCCGACGCCTTATAGCTGCCGGGTGGGCCTTCCTTCAGCCGACCGGAAAGAAATCCGCCGACAGCAACTGGAAAGGCAAGGCGCCATAGGCGGCCACCGTGGCCGCGTCGTTCCACTCGCGAAACTGTCGCGATGGTCGCGCCTCGAGCGTCAAGGCAACTCGCGCGCCGCCGAGAGTCACCTTGCCGCGAAAATGCAGCACGCGTTCCCTGCCGGACCGGCTGATGGCCATGGCGCGCAGGCGGGCAATATGCTCGCCACCGTCATTGATCTCCATCTCGATGCGGCGCCGGACCGGCGGAACGCCGATCCTGACGGTGATTTCGAGCATCATGTCGCCGGTCGTTTGCGGACAGGCGATGGCCTGCGAAAACACCAGAGGCGCCGATGCCGCTTGCGGCTTGCGCGCGGCCGGTCTGCCGCGCCAAGGTTTGGCGGGCGGCTCCTGCTGCAACCGGCCCTTCTTCCGCTTCAGGCGCAACTGCTTGGCAAGCCCGCGCGATAGCCAGACCAGGCCGCCGAAATCCGTGCGCGGCTTGGCTTGCAGGACCGACGACCAACGCGACAGGCCAACCCCGTCGGCCATCTCCAAGATTCTGGCCATTGTCGGTTCCGGCACCGGAATGCCGATCTCGAACGTTAGATAGGATAACGCCACCGCCGCTGGAACCGCCAGGCCGCGTCTGCCGACGATGTCGAGGAACGTGTCCCAATCGACGTCTTCGCCATGGATGGCGACCGCGCAGTCGACAAGCCAGTCGCTGTGGGTATGGGCGTCGAGGCCGCCATGGGCGATGGCCAGGGCCATGCGATCGGCCGGCGACGGCACGAAGACCGCGACGCCGCTGAATTGTGCCGGGACCGCCCGTTGCCAGATCGCCAGGTCGTCTTCCGCGCTCGTCTGCGACCCGTCATAGCCGAGCTGGTGCAGGTCGATGTCACCGAAACGGCCCTTGAAGAAGTTCATCGACCGCAGCGACGCCAACCGGGTTCGCAGATATTGCGCGCTGACGCCCGAAGCGATCTGCCAGTCGCGATCGCGCAAGATGTCGAAGACGGCAGCCATGTCGCGCGGGCGCACCAATATGTCGATATCATGCGCCACCCGGCCACGCTGCGCCGACGCGTTCAAGGCAATGCGGCTGGCGCCCTTTATCAGCATGATGTCGGCGCCGCCGTCGGCCATCGCCTTCAGCGCCGGCTCGGCCTCGCGCATCGCCATGCGCGACTTCGTCCACAGCATCTTCTGCAGGCCGACGAGGCGCGGATGGGCGGCATGCCCGGCCAGCTTCCTGCCGAACCTGTCGGAGATGGCGGCGAGCAGGCGATGTTCTCGAAACGAGACGAGATCGATGTCGTTCTCGTCCAGCCAGCGCGCGGCACAGGCAACGGCTGCGTCCTCATCGGAGAGCAGCGCCGCCTTCAGCAACAGGTCCAGCTGGCCGGTGGGCCACGACCAGCCATAGTCCGGGAAGCGGCGGCCGATGCGGCGAACGAGCGTGGCGTTCAACTGGAACCTGCCTTGTTCTGGGCTCGCCGCTGCATGGCGAGCCTTGCGACCTGGAGGTAGCCCCGGTCGCGTGCCGGATCGCGGCCGTAGGAAAGGCTGCCCGGACGGATGCGGCGCAATGCAAGCACGTCGTCGAGCATGGCAAGGGCAAAGCCTGCCTCACGAACCCGGGCGATCCAGTCGATCATCTCGCCGCGACCGCCTGGTGGGTCGATGATGGGACCGACGCTCTGCACCACCTCTTGGCGGATCATCATCGTCGTGCGCGACCAGCCAGCTCCACTGGTCGCATCGGGCAAATCGGGGCTGTCGCCGCGAAACGTCCGCCAATGCGTAAAGACGCCCGTTGTCCCGGGATGACGGTCGAGATGGACCAGCTGCTTTTCGATCTTGTCCGCCAACCACAAATCGTCGGCATCGAGCGTCGCGATGAGCGGCGTCGAGAGTGCCGCAATGCCACGGGTCGTTGCGCTGCCAGGTCCGGCATTGTCCTGTCGCAGCACC
Source organism: Mesorhizobium sp. M7A.F.Ca.MR.245.00.0.0 (assembly GCF_003997415.1). Lineage (NCBI taxonomy): Bacteria > Pseudomonadati > Pseudomonadota > Alphaproteobacteria > Hyphomicrobiales > Phyllobacteriaceae > Mesorhizobium > Mesorhizobium sp. M7A.F.Ca.MR.245.00.0.0. The sequence goes on from NZ_RZTE01000013.1 coordinate 98,707, forward strand.
GTCACCGGCAAGTTCATCGCATCGATCACCGCAACCGTATCGTCGGTCGAACCGTCATCGACCACGACGACGGCCTCCGCCCTTGCCGTCTGGGCCAGGACGGAGTTCAGGGCCGCGCCGATGGTGGCGGCCGCGTTGAAAGCCGGAATGACGACGCCGTAGGCTGCCATCAAAGGAACCGCCACTGCGCGAGATCCTTGAAGTCGAAGATTCCCTCCACCCGGCGCAAGTTGGGGTCGGCCTTACGACGCTTCATCGACTTGTGAATGGCGCGCATGAACTCGCGAAAGGGCACATCGGCTTCCTTGGTCATGTTGCCGGGATGACGCCTGTAGTAGAGAGCCACCGTATCGGGCATAACGTATTTTGTCTGGCTCTCAAAGATACGCAACAGGTAGTCGGTGTCCTCGGCCTGTTTGAAATCCTCGTCGAAATCTCCGGTGCGCTCGATGAGGTTTCGCGCAAAGATCCCGGCGGACAGGTGGATCCCTCGCACGGTGATGGAGTGGCTGTCGGCGGCCGGTTCCAGCGTCTCGCCATCTATCTTGTCGACCAGCGTCATGCGCGAATAGGTCAGGTCGAGGCCAGGATTCTCTCCGAAACAAGCGAGATCCGCCTTGAAGCGCCCTGTCGGGGAGATGTCGTCCGAATCGAGAAACGACACCAGACGAGTCTGCGGCAGCAACTGCTTCAGCCCGGCATTGCGCGCTTTGGTGACCCCGCCATTGATCTGCTGGAAAAGACGAATGCACGGGGCCTCGGCGATCAACGACCGTACGACGGCTGCCGAACCATCGGTTGACCCATCGTCGATGACGATGATGTCGAGATCGATGTCTTCGCGCTGCCTGAGCAGCGAGCGCAGCGCGAGGCCAACGAATTGTTCGCGATTGTAGACCGGCATGATGACGCTCAGCTTCATGGGCGTCTCCGGCAGCGTTCCGGGCTTGGCTCATCCGACTTGATTGTGTCGAGCATCATAGCATCCGCCAATCGGTGGGACTCTTCAATTCGAAGATTCCCTGGACCTCTCGCCGTGACGGATCGGCCTTGCGCCGCCGCATCGACTTGTGGATTGCACGCAAGTGGTTGCGGACCCTGCCGCTATGTTCCTTGGTGACATTTCCGGCATGGCGTCGGTAGTAGATCGCGACCGCGTCCAACAATTCGTAGTTCGGTCCCGCCTCGAAAACGCGCAGCAGATAGTCGGTATCCTCAGCCTGCTCGAAATCCTCATCGAACTCGCCCGTCCGGTCGACAAGCCCTCTGCTGAACACGGCGGCGCTCAGCGAAATTCCCCGAAGCGTCATCGTGCGGCTGGCGACTGCCGGTTTCAGCCGCTCATCGTCAATCCGATCAACCAGCGTCATCAGCGAGTAGGTTAGCTCGAGTCCGGGGTCTGCTCTGAAGCGCGCGAGGTCCTTCTTGAACCGTCCGGCCAGCGAGATGTCGTCAGAATCCAGAAACGAAACGAACTCCGCATCCGGCGGCAGTTGCCGCAGCCCGGCGTTGCGCGCCCTGGCTACGCCCATGTTGGATTGCTGGAACAGTCGGATGCAGGCGTTTTCGCGCATCATCGAGCGCACGGCCCCAGCAGAGCCGTCGGTCGAGCCGTCGTCGATGACGATGATGTCGAGATCGGCGGCGTCCCGCTGCCGCACCAGCGAGCGCAATGCCGAAACGACATAGCGCTCACGGTTGTAGACGGGCATTATCACGCTCAGTTTCACGAAGCGCCCCGCGTGAGAAAGTCCGCAATCGTACCGGCTATCTCCTGTGGCTGCGTCCCCAGCGACAGACGATAGCACGGCAGCAGGCGGGTCAGATCGCTGAAGAAGCGAAAGCCGCTCTCCCGCTCGCCCGGCATCTGCGCTATGCCCGACGGCGCCAAGGCGATCATGGCATCCCTACGCGACACCGGCACGATCGAACTTGCCTCGCCTCCGCCGATATGTGGCACCAGCAGCGCGATGATGTCCAGACTTTCGGGCACCGGCCGAGGCGCGATGTCATCAATGTGAAAAGCATGCTTGCCTTGCCAGTTGAGCGGACCATGCGCTTTCAGCCGATGCTTCAGCCCAAGCCGAACGAACCCCTGGGGATCCTGTTTGAGTGTTGAAAACAGTGGGCGGGCAGTCACGCCGTTGGAGAGGTCGACCAGCACATAGTCGTCGCCGACGCTGTCCAGTCCGTTGAGGAGGCCGGCGGCGACGGTTCCGGATTTCCCGGCCCCGCCCGCGCCGGCCAGCAGCACGCCCCTGCCCTTAGTCCCGAGCGTCCCCGCATGGGCCAGCCGCATGCCGCGTGCCGCATATTCCCAATGCAGGAAAGCCCGCAGCGGCGCTCCCGGCTCCCACGGTGGAAAGGCATCGGCCGAAGCCATCAATTGCACGCCAACGCGACGTTGCGGATCATAGAACTGCCAGAAATCCAGGTCGTGAAAATGGTTGCCGCGCAATCCGGCCTCCGCCAGCCGGGTGGCGAAGCCATGCTGCGTGAAGGGCCCCTGGCCCCAACTGACCGGTGCCGCGATGCCGTCTATGCCGGGATGTGCGACGAAGACGCGGCAGATATCGGCAGGCGTTCGGTTGCCCGGAGCAGGGACAAAGCCATGAGCGACGGCATCCGCCAATGCGCCGGCGCTGACATTCGCGGTCAAATCCAGATGCGGCAAGCTCGCCTTGCGGGTCAGTGGATAATGCTCGGCGCTGCTCTCTGCTTGCGCCAGGACATGACGTGCGTAGTCAACCAAGTTTTCGAGAGTGACGTTCGGCATGGGTTTGCCTGTTCCGGAGCTGTCCGGCAACGAGAACCTGATGGGCGCTTCAGTTGGCCTGCTTCACCGCGGGCCAGCCGAGGGGCTCCTCGACCTCGTGGATGGGGTCGACGACAATGAGATCGGCGAGATCGTCATGGATGTCGACCTTGAGGGGCTCTCTGGCAGCGGCGAGCTGAGCCAGCAATTCGCTTGGAGCCGGTCTTGCCACGCCATCGGTTACGGCCGCCAGCAAACCGAATTCGAGCAATTGTGAAACAAAGCCGTCAATCGCGGCGGCATCGAGGGCGCCAATGCCGGTCGCGGCGCCGACCAGTTCGGAGGCAGGCACGCCGGACGACAGTGCATCCCAAAGTCTGCTGCCTGAATCAGAGAAGCCGAAATATTTGCCTGTGGTCAGGTCAAGAACGACGGCTTCGCCGTCGAAGGATTCAAAGACGATATCCTTGCTGGCAATGGCATAGATGCCGGATTGTCGCATGTTTGCTCCCCCGCCGAGCAGGCCGCGGAGATGATCTTCGGGCCTTACGGTCAACCCCACCGTTGCAGGCGTCTAACCATTTGCAGGGTTTTTGGCAAGATGGCGCAGGCTCGGGGCGAGCGCAGCCGGTCACGCTTCGATTTCAAGCGCAGAAAGCGGCTTCGAGCAACAGGCGAGGATAAAGCCGTCCTCGATTTCGTGATCGAGGATGCCGCCATTGTGACTCATCTCGACATCGCCCGCGACCTTCCTCACCTTGCAGGTGCCGCACAGGCCGAACTCGCAGGCGGCGGGAATCCGCACCCCAGAGGCGCGTGCCGTCTGCAGCACGGTCTGGCCGGCGACGCATTCGGCGTCGACATCGGAAAGCGAAAACCGGATCGGTGTCACGGCCTCGACGGCAGCAGCAGCGCCGTCTTCCGCCGGCGGCGAGAACGGCGCCGGGATCTCCTCCACGGCAGGCGCAGCAAAGCTTTCCTGATGGTATTTCGCCATGTCGAAGCCGGCGGCGTCCAGCATGCCGCGCACGGCGCGCATGAAGGGATCGGGGCCGCAGCAGAAAATCTCGCGCTCGCGGAAATCGGGCGCCAGCAATGGCAGCCGGATCGCGTCGATGCGGCCCATATGGCCGAACCAGCCCTCGCGGCTCGACCGCTCCTCGATCATGAAGCCGAGCGACAGGCCGGGCATGCGGCTGCCGAGCAGCTCGAGTTCCTTGCGGAAAATGATCTCTTCCGGGCGGCGCGCACAGTTGACGAAGCCGACATCTGTCCATGGCGCACAGTCGTTCAACCAGCGCAGCATCGACATCATCGGCGTCACGCCGGAGCCCGCCGAAATGAACAGATATTTGGCCGCCGGGTGGCTATGCAGCGAAAAATCACCGGTCGGCCCATAGGCCTTGACGTGCGAGCCCGGCGTCAGATAGTCGAACATCCAGCGCGTGCCGGTGCTGCCCGCCTGCGCCTTGACCGTCACCGCGATCGAGAATGGCCGCGACGGCGAGGACGACAGCGTGTAGGTGCGCATCAGCGGCCCCTCCGATGTCGGCAGTTCCAGCGTCACGAACTGGCCCGGCTTGTAGCGGAACCAGGTCTGGTTGTCGGAGCGGAAGGTGAAGGTCTTCACGTCCGGCGCTTCGTCGCTGACGCCGATCACTTCCAGCACCTGCAGCCGGTCGTTCCAGGGCGTCATCTGGTCGAGATGGCGATAGAGGCCAAGGTCCGTCATCGCATTCATCCTCTTGTCCCCTGAGCTAGGCGACGCTGCGCAGGGCCGGCCGGCCGCCTTCGGCAAGGCGCGGCCCGATGAACGACGCGTACCACTCGACGAACTGGATCACGCCGCCCTCATGCAGCTCCGAATAGGGGCCTGGTTCGTAGGCCGGCGACAGGATGCCGAAGGCGTTTTCCTCGACGATGCGGCGGTCCTGGTCGTTGGTCTCGGTCCAGACATGGGTGAGCTCAGCGAGGTCGTAGTCGATGCCTTCGACCGCATCCTTGTGGACGAGCCATTTCGTCGTCACCGCGGTTTCCGTGGCACTGATCGGCAGCACGCGGAAGGTGACGGCGTGGTCGCCGAGGATATGGTTCCAGGTGGTCGGATAGTGGTAGAGCAGCAAGGAACCGATGCGGTCGGTTGAAACGCTGTCGGACAGGTTCTTCTGGACCGCCCGTTTTCCCGTCATGGTGTAGCTGACGGCATCGCGCAGCAGCGGCGCGCGGGTGGCGCGGTACTGCCCTGCCGGATCGATGCGGAATTTGCTCGGCAAGCCAGCGGCCTCGCATTTGGCCCAGTGCGCGACCATCTCGGGGTCGCTGTCGGCGCCGTTGACGCCGGTCACGGTCGGCGCCTCGGGGAAGGTCTTGCACAGCTCAGGGTGATTGGCGACGCAGTGGTAGCACTCGCGGTTGTTTTCCCAGACCAGCTTCCAGTTGCCCTTCTCGACGATCGTGCTCTCAAAGGCGATCTTTGCCTCACGCAACCGGTGCGGCAAAAGATAGGGTTCGATCATCGCCCGCATCGGCGTGAAATCCGCCGGTTCTTTGGCCAGGCAGATGAAGATGTAGCCGCCGACGCTCTCGCAGGCGACCGGCTTCAGGCCGAAATCACTCTTGTCGAAACCGTCGGCCATCTGGCGGGCAAACAGCAGGCGGCCGTCCAACTCATAGGTCCACTGATGATAGGGGCAGACGAGCTTTGCCGCCGTACCCTTCTCCGTGTTGCACACGCGGCTGCCGCGATGGCGGCAGGAATTGTGGAAGGCGTTGATCTTGCCTTGCTGGTCGCGGACAAGGACGACCGGATAGTCGCCGATCTGCACGGTGATGTAGCTGCCCGGCTTCGGCAGTTCGCAATCATGGCCGATGAACAGCCAGTCGCGATACCAGATCAGCTCCATGTCGAGCTTGAAGTAGTCTGGATCGGTGTAGAAGGGCTGCTCCAGCGAAAAGCCTTGCCGGCGCCCCTTCAGGAGCCTCAGCATGTCGTTGCGGGTATCCATGTCCTGTCCTCGTTTCTAAGGACTGAACTGGTGGTGATGGAGGAAGGATTGAAACGCAGGCCGGCTAGGTGCCGGACATGCGCTATCCACCTCTTGACCGCCCACCGCGATCAGTCGAGTCTAAAAATCTCGGGCTGGTTTCCGGGCTCTGGAGTTGTCCTTGCGGACCATCGCGACACCTTCCCAGGCAGTTGCCCAGTGGTCTCCCGTTGCGACTTGAACTCCACCACCGTTGCGGGGGCAGCGCCGGATTCTGACCGGCTTCCCAATTCTCCGCCTCGTCGTCACGAAGCGGCACCTGAGATGGGTATGATCTAACCACGATCGCTGGCGCGCCGTCGGCATGAAAACGACATCGTATCCATGCGGCGCGACACGGCATGCGAAACGTCACCGCAGATCGTCTGGGGCCGAAATCCCGCCTCCCGGGCGGCCATTTGCCGGCTGCGATCTTCCCGAATCCGACCCTTGGCGGGGGTCAAAAAGGTTAACGGTTTCGAAAAGTGACTATTAGCTTGACCTAAAATCGAACCGAACGGTTCGTTTCTGTTGACGGTGCGTGCAGGACGGTGTGAACGCCGGGCCTTTGAAACAGTCAGTGATCCATCGGATGGTTAGACTTAACATGCTGATATAAAGAGGAAAAATGCCTCTCTAGATTCCCCTGGCACAATTTCAAGGTGTGGATTCATGGTCCACACGGAACAACTTCGTGATTGGAAAAGGCGGGGTTGCCCTCCCACATCGGGGTTGTCCGAACGACGCGATTTCATTTCCAAGACACGCCGCTAGACGGACGGAAAAAGACGATACTGGAGTACAAAAATGAAAAAGATCATTCTCACTGCCGCAGCCCTTCTGGCCATTTCCGGCAGCGCCTTCGCTGGTAGCGACCACTACGGTTCGAACGCCGCGGCAGCCACTGCTGTCGACAGCTCGTACACCGCTTCGACCAAGAAGTCGGAACCGGCTGCTCAGGCGCCTGCCCAGGGTGCTGACCACAACCTCTTCGGCAACAACTAACAGCCGATTCCCAGTCGACGGCGGGCTCGCCCGCTGCCCTGGCGAAATTCAGACATTCGAAATTCAGACATTCAGGAGTATTCAAGATGAACAAGATCCTCATTGCTGCCGCCGCCGTTCTGGCCATCACCGGCAGTGCCTTCGCCGGCAGCGACAACTTTGGCTCCAACGGCGCCAATCAGCCTGCGGTTACCTCGGTTGACAGCGCGCATACGAGCTCGGTCCGCAACAGCGGTGGCCTCGTCGAGAAGCTGCTCAATTCGTCGGGCGACGTAGAGAAGTCCGCCCCTCAGGGCAGCGACCGGAATCTCTTTGGCCGTTAACAGCCGAAGCTGATCTTCAACAAAAGAGCGGCGGGCCTGGCCCGCTGCTCTTTTTGCGTCCAAGACGGTCCTGCGTCAGGCCGCCTTCGCTTCAGCCTCATGAAGGGCAAACGACCGCCCATCGGTGTCGAAGATATGCAGGTCCTCGCCATTGGCGCTCAGCCGCAATGTCGAACCGCGCTTGACCTCGACATTGCCGGGCAGCTTGGTCACCAGCGGCAGGTCGGCGCGACCGATGTCGACATAGACCAGCTGCACCTCGCCGAGCTGCTCGACATAGTCGACCGTCCCCTCGAACAGATAGTCCGCGCCGCTGGCGATGATCAGGTCCTCCGGCCGCACGCCAAAACTCACCGCAGCGCCCTTCGCCGAAGCCGGCGTCGCGATCGGCACGGTCGCCTTGCGCCCGCCGACATGGCTGACGACGGTCGGATTGCCTGATTTGTCGATGGTTGCGGGCAGGATATTCATGGCCGGCGAGCCGATGAATTGCGCAACGAATAGATTGCCGGGCTTCTTGTAGAGGTCCATCGGCGTGCCGACCTGCTCGATATGGCCGTCCTTGAGCACCACGATGCGGTCGGCGAGCGTCATCGCCTCGACCTGGTCGTGGGTGACGTAGATCATGGTCGTGTTGGGCATCGATTCCTTGAGCTTGGCGATTTCGATGCGGGTGGCGACTCGCAGCGCGGCATCGAGGTTCGAAAGCGGCTCGTCGAACAGGAACACCTTCGGATTGCGCACGATGGCCCGGCCGATGGCGACGCGCTGGCGCTGGCCGCCCGACATCGCCTTGGGCAGGCGGTCGAGATATTTGGTCAGTTGCAGGATCTCGGCGGCCTGACGCACGCGGCGGTCGATCTCGGCCTTGTTCTCTTTGCCGATCTTCATCGAGAACGCCATGTTGTCGTAGACGGTCATGTGCGGGTAGAGCGCGTAGGACTGGAACACCATGGCGATGCCCCGCTTCGACGGCGGCACGTCGTTCACCACTTCGCCGGCTATTCTGAGCTCGCCGGAGGTGATTTCCTCGAGCCCGGCGATCGACCTCAGCAATGTCGACTTGCCGCAGCCCGACGGGCCGACGAAGACGATGAACTCGCCCGACTTAATATCGAGGTCGATGCCGTGGAGAATGTTCAGATTGCCGTAGGACTTCTTCACTTGTCTTAGCGTGACATCGGCCATTGGTTTCCTCCAGTGATTGGAAATTCAGTCGAGACGCCCGAACCAGGCGCCGTAGCCGCCAAGCTCGATGGAACCGCTGTTCGCCTGCCCCGAAAATCCGTGCCCGGGCAGAGGTTGCAGCGATCGGCCGCCAAGGTCAACCTTGGCCGGCCCGGCTCCCAGATTGAAGACGCAGACGATCTGCTCGTTGCCTGCGCGGCGCGTGAAGGCGACGGTGTCGCCCTCACTTTCGATGAAGGTGATGTCGCCCTTGGCGAGCGCCGGATGGGCACGCCGGAAGGTGAGAAAGCGCCGGTAGTGCTCGAGCAGCGAAGCCTCGTCGCCCTGCTGGACATTGACCGCTTGCGCCAGATGCTTGGCCGGCACCGGCAGCCAGGGCTTTGCCTGGGAGAAGCCGCCATTCTTGGCGCTGCCATCCCACACCATTGGCGTGCGGCAGCCGTCGCGGCCCTTGAATTCCGGCCAGAAGCGGATGCCATAGGGATCCTGCAGATCCTCGAACCGCAGCTCTGCCTCACCGAGCCCAAGCTCCTCGCCCTGGTAGATGCAGACCGAACCGCGCAACGACATCAGCAGCGCCGAGATGACCTTGAGGTAGGCGGTCGGGTCGGCCTCATTGGCGGCCCAGCGCGAGGCCGGGCGCATCACGTCGTGGTTGGAGAAGGCCCAGCACGACCAGCCGTCGCTGGCGACTTTGCCGAAGGATTCCAGCACCGAGCGGACCTTGCCCGCGCTGATCTTTTCCGGCGCCAGGAAATCGAAGGAGTAGCACATGTGCACGCGCTTCCCGCCTGCGGTGTAGGCGGCAACCACTTCAAGCCCGCGCTGCGAATCGCCGACCTCGCCGACCGCTGCGGTTGCCGGATACTCATCGAGCAGGGCACGGAACCGTTCGAGGAAGCCGAGGTTCTCGGGCCGGCTCTTGTCGTAGAGATGGTCCTGGTAGTTGTAGGGGTTGACCGCCGGCGCGGTCTGGTCGTTGCGCTCTTCCGGCGGCAGCGGCGGATTGTTTTCCAGACCCTGGCTGTGGAAGTAAAAATTGATGGTATCGAGCCGGAAACCATCGACGCCGCGTTCCAGCCAGAAGCGGGTGACGTCGAGCAATGCGTCCTGGACTTCGTGGTTGTGAAAGTTGAGGTCGGGCTGTTCGGCCAGGAAATTGTGCATGTAATATTGCTGGCGGCTGGTGTCCCATTGCCACGCCGAGCCGCCGAAGATCGACAGCCAGTTGTTGGGCGGTGTGCCGTCCGGCCTGGCGTCTGCCCAGACGTACCAATCGGCTTTCGGGTTGCTGCGGCTCGACCGGCTTTCCTTGAACCAGGGATGACTGTCGGCAGTGTGCGACAGCACCTCGTCGATCATCACCTTCAAGCCCAGCCTGTGTGCCTCGGCGGTCAGCGCGTCGAAATCGGCCAGCGTGCCGAACATCGGATCGACATCGCAGTAATCCGTCACGTCATAGCCGAAATCCTTCATCGGCGACTTGAAGAACGGCGAGATCCAGATGGCATCCGCGCCGAGTGCGGCGATGTAGGAGAGGCGGCCTATGATGCCCTTGAGATCGCCGATGCCGTCGCCATTCGAGTCCTGGTAGCTGCGCGGATAGATCTGGTAGATCACCGCGCCCCGCCACCAGTCGCGATCGATGGCGAGGTCAGGCTTCGAGCTGGCCTTCAAAGCGGATTGCATCGTCTCAGCCTCCTTTCACCGAGCCGGCAAGCAGCCCGCGGACAAAATAGCGCTGCAGCGAGAAGAACACGATCAGCGGTACGATGATGGTCACGAAAGCCGATGTCGTCAAAATCTCCCAGTCGCCGCCGCGCGAGCCCAACAGCGCGTTGAGCTTGGCGGTCAGCACGATCTGGTCTGCCTCTGTACCGAGGAAAACCATCGCCACCAGCAGATCGTTCCATACCCACAGGAACTGGAAGATGGCAAACGAAGCCAGCACCGGGAACGACAGCGGCAAGACGATCTTGACGAAGATCTCGAAATCGCTGGCGCCGTCGATGCGCGCCGATTCCATGATTTCGCGCGGCAGGCCGGCAATGTAGCTGCGCAGCAGGTAGATGGCGAAGGGCAGGCCGAAGCCGGTATGCGCCAGCCAGATGCCGAGATAGGTCTTCGACGGCATGCCGAAGAAAGCGCCGACGCCATTATAGAGTTTCAACAGCGGGATCAGCGACATCTGCAACGGCACCACCAGCAGGCCGATGATGACCGCGATCAGCAGCGCCCGGCCGGGAAACCGCATCCAGGCCAGCGCATAGGCGGCAAAGGCGGCGATCAGGATCGGGATGACGGTAGCCGGAATGGTGACGGTCAGGGAATTCATGAATGACCGTCCGATGCCTTCGGAGAACAGCACGGTTTTGTAATTGTCGGTGGTGAATTTTGGCGGAGCCGACGAAGCATAATAGACACGCTGGCCGCGATCGCCTTCGAACGCTTTCGGGGACTGCATGATGAAGCTGCCGTCGGCATTGAGCTGCAAGGTCACGCCGTCGCCGAGATCGGCTGTCGTGCCGGCGGGATATTGCGTCGGTGCCGCCGATTTGACCCCGAAGGCGCTGATGTCGCGCTTGGCGCCGTCGCCGAAGATATTGCCTTCGAGGACGAACTTGCCGTCCTTCTCGACTTGCGCCGAGGCGGGCGGGAGCCGGCCTGCTTCCGTCTGGGTGGAACTGGCGAACGAGTTCCACCAGCCCGAGGCGATGATCTGGTTCTTGTCGCGCAGCGACGAGACCAGGATGCCGAGCGTCGGTATGGTCCAGATCGCGACGAAGATGAGCACGGCGATGTGGACGCCAAAACGGCTGGCGAAGGAATTTCCGGTCGCGACGGCCATCTCAATGTTCTCCCGTCTCTTTGTTCGCCTGGCGGATGTTCCAGACCATGATCGGAATGACGGCAATCATGATGATGATGGCGATGGTGGCGCCGCGGCCGAAATCGCCGCCGCCGCGGAACATCCAGTCGAACATCAGGTTGGCCAGCACCTGGCTGTTCCACTGGCCGTTGGTCATGGTCAGCACGATGTCGAACACTTTGAGCACCAGGATGGTGATCGTGGTCCAGACCACGGCGATGGTGCCCCAGATCTGCGGCACCATGATCTTCCAGAAGATCTGGAACGGATTGGCGCCGTCGATGACGGCGGCTTCCAGCGTTTCTTCGGGAATGCCGCGCAGGGCGGAAGACAGGATGACCATAGCAAAGCCGGTCTGGATCCAGATCAGGATGATCATCAGGAAGAAATTGTTCCAGAACGGCAGCGATATCCAGACCTGCGGCTGGCCGCCGAAATGCTGGATGATGGCGTTGAGGATGCCGATCTGCGTCTGGCCGTCGCCCCGATACTCGTAGATGAATTTCCAGATCACACTGGCGCCGACGAAGGAGATCGCCAACGGCAGGAAGATCAGGCTCTTGGCGATCGTGCCCCACCAGATCTTGTCGGTGAGCACGGCGATGATCAGCCCAAGGAAGGTGCAGGCGGCCGGCACCACCGCCAGCCAGATGATGTTGTTGAGGATCGAGTTGCGGAACTCGCGATCGCCGAACGCCCATTGATAGTTCGCCAGGCCGACGAAATTGATGCCGCTGCGATCGAGGAACGACAGCCGCAGCGTCTCGACCACCGGATAGATCAGGTAGATGGTGAGGATGATCATCGCCGGGCCGACGAACAGCCATGGCCTGACCAGCCCTTGCCGGCGCAGATTGTCGATGGCCGCGGCGCCCGCGACGCCGCGTGACGGGAATATCAGGTCGACCAGTTTGTTGGCGCCCCAGAAATAGGCGACGCAACCGCCGACCCCGACGATGATGACTGTTATGGCCGAGAAAATCTGAGCCGCCATGGGTCCCTCTCCCCCTGCGCATGACCCGACAAGGAATGACCTTGGTGACGGGACCAGGCGCCGATTCAGTTGTTTGGAGCGCGTCATCGGCGGCTTGCGCACATTGCCGATCGCGCTTCATGTCAATGCGCTCATGACGAAAGGCTGCGGCACGGGCCGCCGTCTGATCCGGGCCAGTACGGCCCGGATCCAGTACGAGAATGGTGGTCGCTTACGTGCCGACCGCTACTTGATCGCGTCCCAGCTCTTCTGGATGTCGGTGGCGACGTCCTGCGCCGACTTGCCGCCGACCAGGTCGATCATGCCGGTCCAGAAGGCGCCGGCGCCGATCTTGCCGGGCATCAGGTCGGAACCGTCGAAGCGGAAAGTCGAGGCATTGGCGAGGATTTCGCCCTGCTTCTTCAGCGCGTCGCTGGCATAGGCATCTTTGTTGACCGACTTGAGCGGCGTCACGAAGCCGCCTTCGGCCATCCAGATCTCGTGGGCGAGCGGCATCTTCAGGAATTCGATGAATGCGCGCGCGCTCTTGCTGTCCTTGGTGATCATCGCCAGCGTACCGGCACCGAGCACCGGCGTGCCCAGGTCGGGCTTGGAGGCATAGGGCGGGAAGTAGAAGAAGTCCGCGTCCTGGCCGACCTTGGTGCCTTCCGGGAAGAAGGTCGGGATGAACGATGCCTGGTGGTGCAGGTAGCATTTCGGCGGCACCGAAAAGAGGCCCTTCGGGCTGTCGCGGAAATCGGTCGCCGCAACCGCCTTGGCGCCGCCGTCGACCATCTTGTCGTCGGTCGCGATCTTGCCGAAAATGTCGATGGCATTGACCACTGCGGGGTCGTTGAACGGGATCTCGTTCTTCACCCATTTGTCGTAGACTTCCGGAGGCTGGGTGCGCAGCATCAGGTCTTCGACCCAGTCGGTCGCCGGCCAGCCGGTGGCGCCGCCGGAGCCGAGGCCGATGCACCACGGCTTGCCGCCATCGGCGATGATCTTCTTTTCGAGATCGGCAAGTTCTTCCTGCGTTTTCGGCACCTTGTAGCCGGCTTCCTCGAAATTATCCGGCGAATACCAGACCAGCGACTTCACGTCAGCCTTGTAAGGGAAGGCGAAGAAGCCCGGCTTGCCGTCCTTGTCCTTGAAGGTGCCGAGATCGACCCATGACTGGCCGGCACCGTAATTGTCCTTGACCCATTTGGCGGTGTCGTCACCGAGCGGCGTCAAAAGGCCCTTCGACGCCAGGTCCTGGATGAGCCCCGGCTGCGGCAGCACGGCGATGTTCGGCGGGCTGCCGGCCTGCGTGTCGATGACGATCTGCTGCTCGTAATTCTCCGAGGAGGAGTATTTGATCTCGACGCCGGTGGCTTCCGAGAAATAGTCGAGAACGCCGCGCACCAGGCCTTCGTCCTCGCCGCGCCACGGTCCGAAGATCGACAGCGTCTCACCCTTGAGGTCGACTTTCTTGAGCTCTTCGTAGTTCGCCCAGTTGAAGCGCTTGTCTTCGCCGGGCTTGAACTTCAGTTCGGCCTGCGCGGGCGCGTTCAGGGCGAACGTGGCGAACGCAGCACCCAGCAAAAGCATTTTCTTCATCGGTATTCCTCCCAGTGGGTCTCACACACCGGACGGAACCTCCATTCCGCCCGCCGACGCCGCAGGACTGTGACTCAGTCGGAAAGGAACCGCAACCTTTCGAAGAGTCCTCCAAAGCGCTTTGGCTTTTTCGATCACGCCATTGAACTGCTGGGAAGTCAAGAGGCCGGCGGATTAATCGATTTAGGTTTGCGCATTTGCGCCCCTGAAAGTGCGCTGCAACATACTATTATGGCGATGCAGCAGCAGTTTTTGTTTCAAACACGCCCGAACCGCGTCTATGGTTCGGCTTGGTATGGCTCGGCCCCGCTGGCACTTGGGTCGATTCAATTTAAAAGCGCTTTGAGGGAATGGAGACCTTTCGTGAACCTCAAGCAGCTCGCCCATATGCTGGCACTTTCGCAAACCACGGTAAGCCGTGCGCTGAACGGCTATCCCGAGGTCAACGAGGAGACGCGCAGGCGTGTCATGGATGCCGCCAAGCGCCATGGCTATCGTCCCAATCCGAGCGCGCGCCGGCTGGCGACCGGCAAGACCGGCATGATCGGCTATGTCCTGCCGACCGGTGCGTCGGTCGACATCGATCCGCATTTCGTCGAGTTCCTGTCCGGCCTTGGTGACTATGCCCGTTCGCACGAGCTTGACCTTGTGCTGTCGCCGGCCGACGCCGACGACCAGGAGACGACCTACCGGCGCATCGTCGCCAACAGGCAGGTCGATGCCGTCTACATCTCCTCGCCAAGGCCCGCTGACCGGCGCGTGGCGCTGGTCAACACGCTCGGCATTCCCTTCATCGTCCATGGCCGCAGTGAGGGCTTCGACTTCGACTATGCTTTTACGGACATCGACAATGAGGGCGCCTTCCACGAGGCGGCCAGGCTGCTGATCCAACTCGGTCATCGGCGGCTGGCGTTGATCAACGGTGACGACCGCGAGACCTTCGCCATCCATCGCGAACGCGGCGTGCGCCGGGCGCTCGCCGCGAGCGGACTGTCATTGAGCGAACGTCATGTCTGCTCGGTCGATATGACCGAAGAGAACGGCTATCGCGCCACCAGGCGTTTGCTGGAAGAGGACGACGCGCCGACGGCGATCGCCTGCTCCAGCCTGATCATGGCGCTGGGCGTCGTGCGCGCCGTACGCGACCTCGGCCTGAGCATTCCGAGCGACGTCTCGCTGATCGCCCATGACGATGTCTTCCCCTGGCTGAGGCCGGAGAATTTCTCGGTGCCGTTGTCGACGACGCGTTCATCGATTCGTCTCGCCGGCGCCCGTGTCGCCGAGCGGCTGGCGGCGCGGATTTCAGGACTGGAGGAGGGCGCGCGAGGCGAGGTCTGGCCGGTCGACCTGGTGGTCAGGGGATCGGTAGCGGGGGCGCCTGCGTAGCTGGAGATCAAACCCATGCTCTGCGGGAACCGAGTTGAGACGCGACACCCGGTTTACCCAATCATGGATCGGCTGTGTCCAGTCCGTCACGAACGCCCGACGATGTGTTCGACAAGGCGGTGCGCCTCCTCGGCAATCGCTAATATTATGCCCGATTTGCGCGTGGAGGCGAAATCTAAGCCGGCGAAGTAGATACCTGGCTGCGCAGCCACGCCATCCTCATGAACGGGCCGTCCCTGCGAGTCGAGCACCCCAGGGAGGTTCACCCAACTGAAATCACCCCGGAAGCCAGTACACCACACCACGGTCGTTATGCCGGACACGGCAACATCAAGAGAACGAATAGTCGGGTCCGGCAGATATGCCGCGACAGTCTCCGCAGGATCGGGTTCCGAAACGGGAGCATCGATTCCGGAGCGACTGATATATTCGTCGATATAGCGTTTGACGTTGGCGGAGGCTTCATCCGCAAAACGAATATGGGCTTCGAGATCGTCGGCGAACGAGAGGCGGCCGCCTTCCTCGACGCCTGCGAACCGGCCCAGCAGCACGATACCTCGGGCGCTGAGCGCTTGGAGGCTAATGGTGCGTTCTGCCCCAAGCAGACCACGAGCCGGAATGCGTTCCGCAAGACGGATTATCTCCTCTCGACGCACGTCGAGAAACCCGCTCTCGACCAGCCACATCATAATGTGGCGACCTCGGTAGCTCCGAGAGAGTCTTCCAACCCGGCTTGTGGCAAGGAAGACCGTTCGGCCTGCTTCTGCCAAGTCCTCTGCGATCTGGCCACCCGACTGGCCGCCTCCGACAACCAGCACCGCTCCATCAGCGAGATCGGCGGCGCTGCGGTAATCGGAAGCATTGATCTGGCAGAGGCCGGGCGGCAGCGAACCGGCCCAAATTGGGCGCACCGGACAATTCAGGTCGCCGCTTGCGATCACCACGTTCCGCGCCAAAACTGTGCCGCGTGAAGTGGTTAGCCTATATTCGCCATTATTGTGTCCACTGGCGAGTTCGGTCACGGCAGTATCCTGTTCGACAGGGAGGCTGTGCCGCTTGGCGAAATCTTCGAGGAGTGCGACGAATTCGTCGCGCGTCAGGGTACCGGACGGATCCGAACCGTCATAGCAGTCGCCTGGCATCACGGTCTGCACGTTGGGGGTATTCATCCGGAAAGAGTCCCACCGCTGTGTGCGCCAGGTCTCTCCGATGCGGCCTCTCTCCAGTATCCTGTGGCTTAGGCCCCGCCGTGCCAGCGAATGGCTGATGCCCAGGCCGGCCCAGCCGGCCCCGACGACCACCGCATCGAGGACATTGGCGTTACTCGTCATTGCCGCAATCCCGATGCTAGTGCATGTCGCCCAAAAATGGCGTCCGCATAGTCTCCCCGAAGGTGCGAGGGCAAGATAGCAGTTCTGTCGGCTCACGCCACGATCAAAATCTCGCCCGACGCCGGCAGTGGGGAGGCCACCGCAAGGGGCTGGATTCCGATATCTCACGCCGCGGATTTGAGGTGGTCGATGAAGGCGCGCAGCTTCGGCAGGACTTGGCGCTTGCCGGGATGATACAGGAAGACGCCCGGCGTCGTGGCGGCGATGCCGTCCAGCACCGGTTCGAGTTTACCTTCGGCTATCGGACCTTCAGCGATTGGTCGAGGCGTCTGCGCCAGCCCGACGCCCCGCATCGCGGCCCCGAGCAATGTCGGATAATCGTGCGCAATCAGCGGGCCTGAGAGCATCGCCTCGATCGCCTCGTTGCCGTCGACGAAAGCCCAGGGAGCAATGGCGCCATTCGAACGGCGCAAGCGCAGGCAGGCGTGGTTGCGCAAATCATCGACGCATTCGGGGCGGCCATGGCGTTTGAGATAGTCAGGGCTGCCGACGACCACGAAGGAAAATGACGGGGTTAGCCGCACCGCGACCATGTCGACCGCGATGAACTGGCCAAGACGGATACCGGCATCGAACCCGCCGGCCGCGAGATCGACCATCTCGTCGCTCGCGGCGATCTCCAGTTCGATCTCGGGATAGGCCCGGCAGAACGACGCGATCATCGGCTCCAGGATCAAGGGCACGACGGCGCGGGGTACGGACAGGCGCAGCAGACCGGTCGGCCGCCGGCCGATGTCACGCACCGCCTCGCCGGCCGCCACAAGTTCTTCGAAAGCAGGGCCGGCACGGTCGAGGAACCGTTGGCCAGGCTCGCTCAAGCCGACACTCCGCGTTGTGCGAACGAACAACGCCGCACCCATGCGTGTTTCCAGCGCGCGCACCGCCTGGCTCACGGCGGACGGTGTCACGCCGAGTTCCGCTGCGGCGCGGCGGAAGTTGCGGTGCCTGGCGACGGCCAGGAATGCCTCGACGCCCTCCAGCGCTCCGTGCCGGACTGTGTAGTTCTGCTTCATGGGTTGTTGTGATTACAGCGGATGGTCGAATTATGGAAGCGGGCTTAGTAGGTCGGTCAAGGTCGTCCGCCAAGGGCTGCCCTGCGTCTCACGCGGTGTCGGAGGTCGCATGAACCAGTTTCGAGAGAGGCCAGATGTCAACCGAGGTCGTGTTCCAAATCCATCTTGTTCTGGGCTATGTCGCGTGGCTGCTTTGCTTCGCCGTATACGGTTTGCCGTGGCTCAGGTCTATGGACCGGGTCGCGACGCAACGCGCTGTCGCCACTCTGCACAGCTTCCGCTTCTTCGGGCTGGTCTTCCTCGTTCCGGGTGTCGTCGGCCCCGATTTGCCTGCCGGCTTTGCCGTGTTTGCTGCCTACGGCGACCTCATAACAGGAGTGCTGGCCATGCTGGCGCTGGTCACGGCAAGGATACCTCGGATCTTCTGGGCGCTCGTCGTTGCCTTCAATCTGGTCGGGACTGTCGACCTCGTCGTAGACTATTACCACGCCATCCAGGTCGGCCTTCCCCAGCGTGCGGGCGAACTGGGCGCCACCTACGCGATCCCGATCATTTACGTGCCGCTGCTGATGATCACGCACACCGTCGCGCTCTATTTTGTGGTGCGTCCTCCGCAAGCCGCGACTTGACCTGTCGCAGACTAATCCTTTGCCGCCGCCCTGATGTCCAGCAGACCGTAGCCGAAATCATCGTCGCGTCCCTTGGGGCCGAGATCCCTGGCCGTGGCCGCGAGCGCCTTCTCGATGTCGTCCGCCGTTCGGCCGGGCGCCGCATGGATGAGATTGGCGATGGCGCCGCTCACGATCGCCGCCGCGAATGAGGTGCCTGTGACCACATCCGAGCCAGCGCCGCTCGGCGCCACCATCTCGACGCCGGGTGCCGAGATGAAGACATAGGCGCCGCGATTGGCCTGCGGCATCAGCCCGTCCTTGGCATCGGTGGCGGTGACTGCGATGACACCATCGAAGGCCGCCGGATAGCCATAGGGCGCCTTCGGCCCGTTGTTGCCGGCTGCGGCGACCAGCACCATGCCGAGCGCGCGGGCATTGCGGCAGGCGACGCCGAGCAAATCGTTCTTCGGCCCGACGAAGCTCATATTGATGATGCGCACGTCCTGTTCCGCCGCCCAGTCGAGCGCCGACAGGATGACGTCCATGGTCGACTTGCCGCCCTCGAAGGCGCGGGCGTGATAGATCTTTGCGCCCGGCGCCATGCCTTCCAGCACGCCGACGCCGGCGATCAGCCCGTCGATCGAGGTGCCGTGATCGCGCTTTTCGATCGGCACGTCGGGCATGGCGTCGAACTGCCCGGCAATGACGCCCGACAGCGCCGGGTTGGTGTCGTCGATGCCGGTGTCGATCACCGCGATGCGGACGTTTTCGCCGCTGGCCTGTTTGGAATCGAGCGCGATACGATCGAACGCATAGTTGACGATGCCGGCGGCCTGCTGCAGCGAATAGACATGGTTGGGCTCGCGCCGCTGGGTGCGGCCGTCGGCGGCCAGTTGCGCCAGCACGACGCCGACGGGCCGGCCGTCGGGAATGCCGAAGCGCACCAGCGTGGTGCCAAGCAGAAGCGACTGGCGCTGCGAGCGCACCTGCAGGCCGAAGGAGGCGGCGATCTGCTGGACAGCGCCGGCATCGCCGTCGACGGTCACCAGCACCTCGTCGGGCACGAAATCGCCAACCACCGCGCGCGGCGGCTGAACGGCAATAAGATCGGTCGGCGAGACGATCGGGCCACCGGGCGGGGGGCCGGCTTGAGTATCGGCCGGCGGCGTTGCGGGCGCCGGCCGGGGCGTCGGTACCGGTGTTGGAGACGCCGCCGGGTTGGGAAACAGGTCGACGATCAGCGCCGGCAGGAAGACGGCGCCGGATTGGCCTGCGTCCGATCCGCTCTTTGTGTCATTGCCATCCTTGGCGCAATCGGCGCCCGCCGCGTTGGTCCCGTTGCGGCAGTCGATTTTCGTCTGGTCTGGATTGGGGTCGTTGGTCTGCGCCGACGCGGGCACGACGATTGCCATCGCCGTCGCAAGCACTGCCGCAAATCGAATGACCGCCTCAGCCGCCATCAACGGGTTTCCTTCCCTCGATCACAGTTTCCGTGAAAGCCTGGGCGGCAACAAGGCCGATTTGCTTGTTGTAGTCGGCAGCTGTCGCGGCCGGAATGCCAAGCCGGAACACGCCGTCGGCGGTCGGTCCGCCGATGATCTTCAGCCCGTTGCTGCCGAGGAAGGCGGAAATGTCCGACATCTTGGCATCCGGCTTGAACTTGACCAGCGCGAACGGCATTTTCGCCGGATCGTTTTCCGCGCCGGCAATCTCGAAATCATTGCCCTTGCCGCCGGGTTCGACAAACGACTGCACCATGACCAGAGCCAGCAGAACCGCGGCTGCCGCCCAGGCGACACCGACCGGCACCGCCATGAAGCGGCCCCAGGCCTGCGCCAGCCAGGACGATCCTGCCGGCTTGCGCGCAGGCCCGGCCTCGGCGTCGAGTGCCTTGGCAAAGCGGCTGAGCGCATCGGCCGGCGGCCGGATTGCTTCGTTGGCGGCCGTGGCGCCGGAGAATTCGGCTTCAGCCTCGCCAAGGGCGGCAAGTGCGGCCGGATCGCTGGCCAGCCATTCCTCGACCGCTTCCAGGTCGGAACCTTCCAGCGAGCCGTTCAGGTAGAACGGCAGCAGCGTTTCCATTTCGTCGCGGCGAGACATCTTTTCAGCGGCGCTCATGGCCACCCCCTGTCGTAACCGGCGGCCTTGAGGGCCTCTCCGAGTTTCTTGCGGGCGTAGAACATCCGGGTCTTGACGGTGGCGACCGGAATGTCGAGCACCTCGCCGATCTCGCTCACCGATTGTCCGTGATAATAGGCAAGATCGATGACCACGCGATGCTCTTCGGGCAAGGTGTCGACGAAGCGCCGCAGGGCGGCGGCCTTGTCTTCCTTCATGGTGACGACTTCCGGCGTGTCGGCGCCGTCGGGCACCGCGGCGGCGGCCTCGTCGTCGATCCAGTCTTCCTTCTTCTTGCGCAGAAAGGACAGCGCCTTGAAACGGGCGATGCCGAGCAGCCATGTCGAGACTTCGGAACGCCCTTCGAAGCCGGGCGCCTGGCGCCATAGCTCGAGGAAGACTTCGTTGGCGATATCGTCGGCCATCATTTCCGATCCCGTCTGGCGCGCCACGAAGCGGTAGACCCGCGCGTGGTGACGCATGAACAGGAGCCGCACGGCGGCACGGTCGCCCTTCGCGACCCGGTCGACGAGAGCGCGATCGGTCTCCGTCGCTGCCGTCATGGCCGGTCGAGCCGCCTGGCTCCTGTCTGCTCTGTCGCTGATCGGTCCAAAAAGGTTCATCCTCCGCCAAGGAATTTTGCGGAGGCTAACCGAAGTAAGGAAGTGTTGCCAGAGGCAGGGTCTTTCCTTCCCCCACAAGGGGGGAAGGGAAGAGTTCTGCGCGCCCGCTCACTCCAAGAAAGATTTAGCCTTCATCGTCTCCGGTATTGCCACACCCAGCCGGCTCAGCACTGTCGGCGCCAGCTGCAGCTGGTCGAGCAGCGTGTCGGCCTGCGGACCCTTACCTTGTCCAAAATAGTACAGCGCGAAATCCTGCATCTCGTCGTCATGGCCGCCATGATGGCCACGATCGGTCTGGCCGTGATCGGCGGTGACGATCACCTCATAGCCGGCTTCGATCCAGCGCGGCAGGAAGGCGGCCAGCATCCCGTCCATCGCATAGACGGCATGGTCCATCTCGTGGCAGTCGTGGCCGAAGCGGTGTCCCATCGAGTCCAGCGTGCAGGTGTGCAGGATGCCGTAGTCGATGCCATGGCGTTTCGTCAGCATCGTCAGCGTCGCGAACAGGTCGACATCGCTCGGCGTCATCTGGTTGCGAAGATTGTAACCGGTCATGGTGTGGAAGCGGCCATGCGTGATCGGCCCGCCTGGCTCGTCGAACTCCATGTCCTCGACCACGTCGAACGGATAGGCGCGGAAGAATTCCGACCAGTAGGAATGGGTCACCGCCCCCGTCTTGCCGCCTGCCTTGCTGACTTCGGAGAAGATATCGGGCTGCTCGACGCGGAACCGGTTCTCGTTGGAGAGAATCCCGTGCACCTGCGGTGAGACCCCGGTGTGGATCGACGCATAGCAGCAGGCCGAGGTCGACGGCAGCACCGAGCGCATCTTCCAGACGCGCGCCTCGCCCGATTGCACCCAGCCTTCGAGATTGCCCATCAGCCGGCGCCAGTTCCGGTAAGGCACGCCGTCGAGGATGATCAGCAGAAGCTTGGACTTGAGCGCCACGGGCTGCTCCATGCGGTTGGCGGTTGAAACGGGAACGCCGTGTGCCGTCTTGGGCACACGGCGTTCTTGATAGATGAAATCGGACGATCAGAGTCCGCTCAAGCGTTGAGCCAGCACTCGGCAAGCGCGTAGCCGTCCATCATTTCGCCGATAGGGCTCTTGGCATAGCCGCCGATCTTGCTGGTGGCGGCCGCGTCGATGAACTGGTTGAAGAAGGGCACGATCAGCCCGCCTTCGTCACGCATCATCACTGCCATGTCGTGGTAGATTGCCTGGCGCTTGGCCTGGTCGAGCTCGCCTCGCGCGGTAAACAGCATCTTGTCGAATTCCGGCCGCTTGAAGCGCGTGTCGTTCCAGTCGGCGGTCGAGACATAGCCGGTGGAATACATCTGGTCCTGCGTGGCGCGTCCGCCCCAGTAGGAGAGCGAGAAAGGCTGCTTGTTCCAGACCTCCGACCAGTAGCCGTCGCCGGGCTCGCGCTTGATCTCGATCTTGATGCCGGCTTTGGCGCAGGACTGCTGATAGAGCTGTGCGGCATCGACGGCGCCCGGGAAGGCGACGTCCGAGGTGCGCAGCACGATCGAGCCGCTGTGGCCGGATTTCTTGTAGGCTGCCGCCGCCTTGTCCGGATCGAACTTGCGCTGCTCGATGTCGGCGGAAAACAGCGGATAGGCCTCGTTGATCGGGAAGTCGTTACCCACCGAGCCATAGCCGCGCAGGATCTTTTCCAGCATCTCGTCGCGGTCCATGGCAAGCTTCAGCGCCATCCGCAGATCGTTGCTGTCGAAGGGGGCGGTGTCGCAGAACATGTTGAACGGATAGTAGCCCTTGCCCGAGACGTTCTCGATGGAGACGCCCGCGATGCGCTTGACCAGATCGACGACCTTCGGCTCGACGCGGTTGATCATGTGCACCTGGCCGCCCTGCAGGGCGGCAAGCCGTGCGGTCGCGTCATTGATGACGATGATCTCGACCTGGTCGGCATGGCCGGCCTTGTCGCCCAGCCAGTAATTGGCGAAGCGCTCGCCGCCATGGCGCACGCCGGGCTGGTTGACGCTAACCTTATAGGGACCGGCGCTGATGCCGGCGTTCGGATCGTCCTTGCCGCCATTCGGCTGGATGGTGAGATGGTAGTCGGCCATCAGATAGGGGAAGTCGGCATCGGCGTCGCCGAGCGTGACGATGACCTCCTTGCCGCTCGCCTTGATCCCCTTGATGTTCTTGAGGATGCCGAGTGCTCCGGACTTGGACTTCTCGTCCGCATGGCGCTCGATGGTGGCAGCAACATCCTCCGCGCCGACCGTCTTGCCATTGTGGAACTCGATGCCGTCGCGGATCTTGATTGTCCATGTCTTGGCGTCGGCCGAGGCGCCAATCTCCTCGGCAATCAGGTTGACCAGCTTGTTGTCCGGGGTGAGGCGCACGAGATACTCGCCCCAAAGCTTGCCGAAGCTGAAGGTAACCTGGCTGAGGTTCAGCGCCGGATCGAGGCTGTTGGTGGATTCACCGCCCTGCAGACCGGCCTTGATGATACCGCCCTTCACCGCCGTCTGGGCAAATGCCTTGCCGGCCAGCGCCGGCATCAGGGCCGCCGATACGCCGAGCGCGGCGGCGCGCCCAAGAAAGGCGCGGCGCGATATCCGGCCTTGACCGGCGAGTTCGGCGAGATAATCGAGTTCAGTCTTCATGTCCTACCCCTGTTTTAAAAGTCGTGCGAGCAGCGCTCGTCCCGAAGGACGTTTGGCGCTCTTGTGTTGCATCCGGATGACGGTCGCCGGCGCCCCATGTGGCGGCTTGGTCTGGTGCAATTCCCAGGGGAAGCGCCATGCGCTTCTTCTGGGAGAACCGGTTCCAGTTTCCCCGAATTGCTTTAGTTGCCCGCGCTGGCCATGCGCCGTCCCTTGATTGCCTTTTCCAGCCAGCCGATTTCCATCTCTGGAACCGAGGAGAGCAGCAGGTCGGTGTAGGCGTCGAAGGGCGGGCTTAGCACCTGGCTCTTGGGGCCGTAGCGCACCACCTCGCCGCGATACATAACCGCGATCGAATCGGCGATCGACTTCACAGTGGCGAGGTCGTGCGTGATGAACAGATAGGCGACGTTCTCCTCCTTCTGCAACTCCAGCAGCAGCTTGAGGATGCCGTTGGCGACCAGCGGATCGAGCGCAGAGGTCACCTCGTCGCAGATGATCAGCTTCGGCTTGGCGGCAAGCGATCGGGCAATGCAGACACGCTGTTTCTGGCCGCCGGAAAGTTCGGCCGGGTAGCGGTCGGAAAAGCCTTTGCCCATTTCGATCTTGTCGAGCAGTTCGGCGACGCGCCTGTCGCGCTCGCGGCCGCGTATGCCGAAATAGAATTCGAGCGGCCGGCCGATGATGGTGCCGACGGTCTGGCGCGGGTTCATCGCCACGTCGGCCATCTGGTAGATCATCTGCAACTGGCGCAAATCCTCCTTCGGCCGGTCGGCC
This sequence comes from Mesorhizobium sp. M7A.F.Ca.MR.245.00.0.0, assembly GCF_003997415.1. Lineage (NCBI taxonomy): Bacteria > Pseudomonadati > Pseudomonadota > Alphaproteobacteria > Hyphomicrobiales > Phyllobacteriaceae > Mesorhizobium > Mesorhizobium sp. M7A.F.Ca.MR.245.00.0.0. Next base: position 123,000 of record NZ_RZTE01000013.1, read on the forward strand.
AGCCTGTTGGCCAGCGGACGTCCGTCGAAGGTGACGGTGCCCTGTTCGGGCGGCAGCAGGCCAGTGATGGCGCGTGCCAGCGTCGACTTGCCGGAGCCGGACTCGCCGACCACGGCCAGCGTCTGACCCGGATAGATGTCGACCGAGACGTTCTTCAGCACCTTGATGTCGCTGCGGCCATAGGCGGCGGTGACGTTCTTCACCGACAGGAAAGGCGACGTGCCGGGCTTCTGCTCCTGGTGTTCGATCTCATGCACCGAGACCAGCGCATTGGTGTATTCCTGGCGCGGCTCCTTGATGATCTGCCTTGTGCCGCCCCATTCGACCAGCCTTCCATGGCGCAGCACCATGATCTCGTCTGAGACCTGGGCGACGACGGCAAGGTCGTGGGTGATGTAGAGCGCAGCGACATGGGTGTCGCGGATGGCATCCTTGATCGCCGCCAGCACGTCGATCTGCGTCGTCACGTCGAGCGCCGTTGTCGGCTCGTCGAAGACGATCAGGTCCGGCTCGGAGCACAGCGCCATCGCCGTCATCACGCGCTGCAACTGGCCACCCGAAACCTGGTGCGGAAAGCGCTCGCCGATGGTTTCAGGGTTCGGCAGGCTGAGCTTCTTGAACAGCGCAACCGCGCGCTTCTCGGCCTCGGCCCGCGTTGCCGTACCGTGCAGCAGCGTGGCTTCCACCACCTGGTCCATCAGCCGGTGCGCCGGGTTGAAGGCGGCTGCCGCCGATTGCGCGACATAGCAGACCTCGCGGCCGCGTAATTTGCGGAAGCCGTCCTTGCCGCCCTTGAGGATGTCGCGGCCGTTCAGGATCACCTCGCCGCCGGTGATGCGCACGCCGCCGCGGCCATAGCCCATCGACGACAGGCCGATGGTCGACTTGCCGGCGCCGGACTCGCCGATCAGGCCGAGCACCTTGCCTTTTTCAAGCGTCAGCGAGACATCGTGCACCAACACGATGTTCTTTGGCGGCTCGCCGGGCGGGAAGACGGTGGCTTCGATGCGCAGGTTGCGGATGTCGAGCAGCAGGCCTGATTTCGCTTTGGTGTCGGCCATCACCCGCGTCCTCCCTTGAGGCTGGTCGTCCGGTTGAGCACCCAGTCGGCAACCAGGTTGACGGAAATCGCCAACAGGGCGATCGCCGCCGCCGGGATAAGCGCGGCCGCGATGCCGAAGACGATGCCGTCCTTGTTTTCCTTGACCATGCCGCCCCAGTCGGCGTCCGGTGGCTGCACGCCAAGGCCGAGGAACGACAGCGTCGACAGGAACAGCACGGCGTAGATGAAGCGCAGGCCGAGTTCCGAAACCAGCGGCGACAATGCGTTGGGAAGGATCTCGCGGAAGATGATCCAGCCGCTGCCCTCACCACGCAATTTCGCCGCCTCGACATAGTCCATGACGTTGATGTCGACGGCGACCGCGCGCGACAGGCGATAGACGCGGGTCGAATCCAGAATGCCCATCACCAGGATCAGCGTCACCAGATTGGTCGGCAGCACTGACAGCACGACGAGACCCATGATCAGCGTCGGGATCGACATCAAGAGATCGACGAGGCGCGACAGCAGCGTGTCGAACCAGCCGCCGAAGACGGCCGCCGAGAAGCCGAGGATGGCGCCGAGCGAGAATGACAGTGCGGTGGCCAGCACCGCGATGAACAAAGTGATGCGGGCGCCGTAGATCATGCGAGACAGAAGATCGCGGCCGAGATTATCGGTGCCCAGCAAATGGGCAGCCGACATCGGTTCCCAGACGTCGCCGACGATTTCGCCATTGCCGTGCGGCGCGATCCAGGGGGCGAAGATCGCCGCCAGCACGAACAATGCCGTCAGCACGATCCCGATCAGCGCGGGGAGGGGGATGCGTTTGATATCGAGCATATCCGCCCCCTATTTCGGATGTCTGAGACGCGGATTGGCGACGATCGCCGCTATGTCCGCAATGATATTCAGGCTGATATAAACGGCGGCGAAGATCAGGCCGACCGCCTGCACCACCGGCACGTCGCGTTTGGTGACGTGGTCGACCAGATACTGCCCCATGCCCGGATAGACGAAGATCACCTCGACCACGACGACGCCAACGATCAGGTAGGCGAGGTTGAGCATGACGACGTTGATGATCGGCGCGATGGCATTGGGGAAGGCGTGCTTGCGGATGACGTTGAAGGCCGACAGGCCCTTCAGTTCCGCCGTCTCGACATAGGCCGACTGCATGACATTGAGGATCGCCGCGCGTGTCATGCGCATCATGTGGGCGAGCACGACCAGCGTCAGCGCGGCCGCCGGCAGAGCGATCGCCTGCATGCGCTCGCCAAAAGGCATGCCGTCATAGACGGTCGAGATGCCCGGGAAGATTTGCCATTTCACGGCGAAGAAATAGACCAGCACATAGCCGATGAAGAACTCGGGAAAGGAGGTCGAGGCCAGCGCCAGCCCGGAGATCAGCTTGTCGACCCAGCCATTGCGGTAGCGCACCGCGATCAGGCCGAGAATGATCGCCAGCGGCACGGCGACGATCGCCGCCCAGAAGGCGAGAAACAGCGTGTTCCACAGCCGTCCCTTGATCGACGTGGCGATATCCTGCCCGCTCGACATGGCCGTGCCGAGATCGCCGGTCAGCACACCGCCGAGCCAGCGGAAATACCTGATATAGGCCGGATCGTTGAGGCCGAGCTGCTCGCGCAGATTGGCGAGCGACTCCGGTGTCGCCGATTGTCCGAGAATGGCTTGCGCGACATCGCCGGGCAGGATCTGGGTGCCAGCGAAGATCAGGACCGAAACGGCCAACAAGAGGAGAATGCCCAGCGCAACGCGCTGGGCCACCAGTTTCAAGATGGGTGAGGACATGTCCGCAAGGCCAAGCTCAGGCTTCGAGCCAGCACTTCGCCAGCGCGTAGCCGTTCATCAGCTCCTGATGCGGATCATCGACCCAGCCGCCGACCTTGGCGCCGGTAGCGTCGATGAACTGGTTGAACATCGGCAGGATCAGGCCGCCCTCGTCTCGTACCAGGACAGCCATGTCATGGTACATCTGCTTGCGCTTGGTCTCGTCGAGTTCGGCGCGCGCGGCCAGCACCATTTTGTCGAAGTCCGGGCGCTTGAAACGCGTGTCGTTCCAGTCGGCGGTCGACAGATAAGCGGTGGAGTACATCTGGTCCTGGGTCGAGCGGCCGCCCCAGTAGGAAGCGCAGAAGGGCTGCTTGTTCCAGACCTCGTTCCAATAGCCGTCGCCGGGCTCACGCTTGAGCTCGATTTTGATGCCGGCCTTGGCAGCGCTCTGCTGGAAGAGCTGGGAAGCATCGACGGCGCCCGGGAAAGCGACGTCCGAGGTGCGCAGCAGGACGGCGCCATCATAGCCCGACTTCTTGAAGTGGAACTTGGCCTTGTCGGGATCGTACTTGCGCTGCTCGATCTCGGTAAACAGCGGATAGGACGCATTGATCGGGAAGTCGTTGCCGAGCGAGCCGTAGCCGCGCAGGATCTTGTCCAGCATTTCCTCGCGGTCGATGGCCAGCTTCAGTGCCATGCGCAAATCGGCGTTGTCGAACGGCGCCGTGTTGCAATGCATGATGAACACGTAGTGGCCGGGACCCGCGTGGTTGCGGATGGTGACGCCCGGCAGGCGCTTGATCAGATCGACGATCTTTGGCTCGACGCGGTTGATCATATTGACCTGGCCGCCCTGCAGGGCGGCCGTGCGCGCCGTCGCATCGTTGATGACGATGATCTCGATTCGGTCGGCGTGGCCCATCTTGTCGCCCTGCCAGTAATTGGCGAAACGCTCGCCGCCATGGCGCACGCCGGGCTCATTGGTCGTGATCTTGTAAGGACCGGCCGAGATGCCTGCGTCGGCCTTGTCCTTGCCGCCATTCGGTTGGACGATCAGGTGATAGTCGCTGAGCAAATATGGCAGATCGGCATTGGCTTCCTTCAGGGTCAGCACGACTTCCTTGCCGCTGGCCTTGATGGTCTCGATGCCCTTCATGTAGCCGAGCGCGCCGGATTTCGACTTCTCGTCGGAATGGCGCTCAAGTGTGGCGGCCACATCCTCGGCGGTCACCGTCTTGCCGTTGTGGAATTCGACGCCGTCGCGGATCTTCAGCGTCCACACCTTGGCGTCGTCCGACGAGCCGATCTCCTCGGCGATGCGGTTCTCGAGCTTGCCTTCCGGCGAAAGCTCGACGATCAATTCGCCCCACATCTTGCCGAAGGCGAACGGCACCTGAGTCATGAACAGTGCCGGATCAAGGCTGTTGGTGGACTCGCCGCCGACAAGTCCGGCTTTCAGTGTACCGCCCTTGACCGGACCTGCCGCGCGTGCAGCGCTTGAAAGCAGCGAGTTGGCGAAGGGCGCGGAGATACCGAGCGCCGCCGCCCGGCCGAGAAAATCACGACGGCTCAGTTTGCCCGACGCGACACGCCGGCTAAGAAATTCCAGTTCGTTCGACATTTTGAGTTCCTCACTCTGTTGGTTCGACTCTGCGGTCGCTTTTCTTATTTCTTGTGAGGAGAATAATGACCGCAAGGGAAAGCGGTAAGCAAGACCGAATGCGACATGCCGTGGCGTAAATCGTACGTCGCAATTGGACCAATGAACTCGGTGCTCAAAGAAGCGCGCGCGGCACCTTCTCCTCGAAATTGCGCTCGAAGACGAGCGTTTCGTCCTCATAGGCCTCGATTCTGGCGCTGACGATGAAGTTTTGCGCGTCCGACCGCATTTCGGCTGTCGTTTCGGTGCGTACCGACCATCCGTTTCGCGACAGGGTCTGCGTCCAGTGCGTCTTCCCCGAGGCCGACAGCGGATCATCGGGGTGGATCGTCCAAGTCTCGCGGGCGATGCTGCCATTGGCCAGGCCATGAGCGAGATCGCGCACCTCGCCGAAATCATCAACGATGGAAAGCGTCACGATTCCTGTCTTTTCGTCACGATCGATATGGCGCTCGGAATTGCTGGCGCGGATCGTCTCCGTTGCCCAGGGAGTGGCACCTTCCGGCTCGGCGAACGCCGCTTCGTCGTCTGTCGCCAGCGGCCGCAGCGGCAAGCGGAGCGTCGCCGCCGACAAGGTCAGCCGGACCGGCTCCGGCGACGGCCAGATGGCAGGCCAATAGGCGTTCGAAACGGCAACGCGCAGGTGGTGGCCGGCAGGCACGCGGTAGGCGCATTGATCGAGCACTACGCGCGCAGACACGGTTTCACCCGGCACCAGCGCCTCCGGAAATTCGTGCGAATTGCGGTGCGTCAGATTGAGTACGCCATAGGAGATCAACTCCGAGGCGCCGTCGGGATGCACATCGCAAAGCCGGACCGCGATGTTGGCCTGCGGACGATCAGAGGATAGCTGCAGCTCGACCTCCGGGGCGCCGACGATGTCGATCGGCTCGCTGAGTTCCGGCTGGTCGAAACACGCCGACAGGGCATCGTCGGGGCGCTGATCGCCAGGCAGTTCGGGGCCGAAGGTGAAAGGAAAATACTCGCCGCCGGCCAGGCCGCAGCTTTGCGGCGAGGCCACGATGGCGGGTTTTTCCGTTGCGGGGATCAGATCGACCGTCTGCGTCTTGATGTTGGACGATGGCCATTCCTGCTCCGCCACCCAGCGGCCAGGCCGCTCGGGGTGCCAGCGCGCTGGGCGCACGCTGTCCATGACATAGGCGCGGTAGGCCGGGTCGGACTCGACACCGGTGTCGACACCCTTCAACCAGCGGTCCCACCAGCGCAGAGCCTCCTGCAGGAAGCCGATGGCGGGTTTTGGTCCTGCGTAGTGCGGGTATTTGTGGATCCATGGCCCGATAATGCCCTTGACCGGGGCTTCGATGTTGCTGGCCAGATGCGAGACCGTGTTGCGGTAGCCGTCATGCCAGCCGCCGATCGACAGCACCGCGGCTTTGACGGCGGAGAAATCCTCGCAGATCGAGCCGCGCTTCCAGTAGGCATCACGGTGCTGGTGTTTCAGCCACAGCGGCGCCAGGAAGGATTGGTTCTCCAGCCGGGTCAGCCACAGATCGCGCCATCTGTTGTCGCCGGCCAGCAGCGGGTCCGGTGGCCGCGACGAGTAGGACAGCATGGTCGAGGCCCAGCCGAAGTTCTCGATCAGCAGGCAGCCGCCCTTGTAGTGGATGTCGTCGGCATAGCGGTCGACGGTCGAGCATAGGCTGATCACGGCTTTCAGCGACGGCGGCTGCTTGGCCGCCACCTGCAGGCAGTTGAAGCCGCCCCAGGAAATGCCCATCATGCCGACATTGCCGTTGCACCAGGGCTGGCTTGCCGCCCAGGCGATGACGTCGCAGGCGTCCTGCAATTCCTGCTCGGAATATTCGTCGTCCATCAGCCCTTCGGAATCGCCATTGCCGCGCATGTCGACGCGGATCGAGGCGTAGCCGTGGCCGGCGAAATAGGGATGCGTCAGCTGATCGCGAAAGATGGTGCCGTCGCGCTTGCGGTAGGGCAGGTGTTCGAGGATCGCCGGCACCGGATCGTCGCCCGCATCCTCCGGCATCCACACCCGCGCCGAGAGCCGGCAGCCGTCCGGCATGACGATCCCCATGTCCGGGAATTCGACGACCTTGCGGGAAAATTCGGTGACTGTTTTCATGGCATGCTCCAGGATCGCCAGATGATGGAGCCGGTGGGGTCGCGTCGTGGGCCAGCCAACGAATTCGGCTGGTCAATCCGCGTCAATTCAGCGGAATGTCGTTATCGTCCTTATTCGCCTGATAGACGCCGGACAACTCATCGTAGCGCGCCGAAATCGCGCCGATACGTGTTTCCAGCCGTTGCCGCTCGGCTTCGGGCAAAGCTCGCACCAACCGACGTATGGAAAAGCTCTTCCAATAGGCATTCTCGGCGTTGTAGCCGCCGGGATCGAGGGTGAAGACCTCTTTCAGGATCTTTAGGTCGTGCGGGATAGCAAAACTGTCGCGCGAATCCTCGTGGCTGAACAGATAGTAGAAATTGTCGAAGCCGGTCCAGGTGATCGCCGACAGGCACAGCGAGCAGGGCTCATGCGTGGCGATGAAGATGGCGTCCTTCGTATCGACGCGCTCAGCCCTGGGCATTTCGTAGAAGCGCTTCAGGCAGTGCACCTCGCCGTGCCAGAGCGGGTTTTCCATCTCGTTGTTGGTTTCGGCCAGCACCAGCGACCGGTCGTCCTTGCGCAGGATCGCGGCGCCGAACAGCTTGTTGCCATGGGTAACGCCGTCGGCCGTCTTCGGGACGATGTCGTGCTCGATAACGTCGAGCAGGCGGTCGATCAGCGAAATATCCGTCATCAGGGGGTCTCCTGCCGCATGTCGCCCAAAGTGCCCCCGGGTTTGGGGTAACGACACGCACAAAAAATTAAGGGAGATGGATCTCGTAGGTGTGCGGGAAATGGAACTCTTCGAGATTGGAGCCGTCGCCGCCACGGTCGACGATCAGGAAATCCTGAGGCTCGCCGAGCGGCGTCAGGACGCCATGCCAGAGATTGCGCCGGTAATTGATGCCTTGTCCGGGTGCGGTGATGAAGGCATGCGGCTCATCAGGCCCTTGCTCGCCATCATGGCAGACGACGACCAGAAAGGGGCGCGGCGACAGCGGAATGAAGGCCTGGCTGCCAAACGGGTGGCGCTCGACCATGCTCAGCTTCAACGGCAGTTCGTAAGGCGTGCCGCGCACCATCGAGATCAGCACGCGGGCGTTCAGTCCGGTCGCCTCAGCGGTCGCCAGATCGTGATAGCGTTCGGCCCTGCCGCCATTGATCGGGTAGTGGTTGTCGCCGCCCATATCGATGACGTCGCCGAACGGAGCAAAGCTCTCGCGGGTCAGTGGCCGCGCAATGATCCGCGTCACGGCGTCCGCCCAGGGAAACCGGCGCCGCCGAGCTTGGCGTGCCGGTTGACGTCCTTGTAGAGCAGATAGCGGAATTTGCCCGGGCCGCCCGCATAGCAGGCCTGCGGGCAGAAGGCGCGCAGCCACATATAGTCGCCGGCCTCGACCTCGACCCAGTCCTGGTTGAGGCGATAGACCGCCTTGCCCTCCAGCACATAGAGCCCATGCTCCATGACATGGGTCTCGGCGAAGGGAATGACCGCACCCGGTTCAAGCGTGACGATGGTCATGTGCATGTCGTGGCGCAAATCGGCTGGATCGACGAAACGCGTCGTCGCCCAGCGGCCCTCGGTGCCGGGCATCGGCGTCGGCGCGATCTCCTGTTCGTTGGCGAAAAAGGCTTCCGGCACATCGAGACCGTCGACCGCCTCGTAAGCCTTGCGAATCCAGTGGAAGCGCACGTCGGCCCTGCTTTCGTTGCGAACCATCCAGCCGCTGGCCGGCGGCAGGAAGGCAAAGCCGCCGGGCCGCAAGACATGCTTCTTGCCGGCAAGCAGAACCGTCAGTTCGCCTTCGACCACGAACAGCGCGCCTTCGGCACCGGCATCGGGTTCCGGCCGGTCGCTGCCGCCGCCTGGCGCAACCTCGACTATGTATTGCGAGAACGTCTCGGCAAAACCCGACAGCGGTCGCGACAATATCCAGACGCGGGTCTCGTCCCAGAACGGCAAGGCACTGGTGACGATATCCTGCATCACACCCCGAGGAATGACGGCATAGGCCTGGGTGAAGACGGCGCGACCGGTCAGAAGCTCGCTCTGGCCGGGGAGGCCGCCATGTGGTGCGTAATAGGTTCGCTCGGGCATCCTGATCGTATCCATGGGTTCAAACCTATTGCGGAAGCATGTCCTTGAGGCGGAGCAGTGCGATGCGCTCGACCTGTTTGCAGGCGGTCTCGAATTCAACGCCGCGATTGTTGCCGATGCGCGCCTCGAACTCCGCCAGGATTTCCTCCTTCGTCTTGCCCTTCACCGCGATGATGAAGGGGAAGCCGAAGGTGGTGACGTAGGCGGCGTTGAGCTTGGAAAACAGTTCGCGCTCCTTGTCGGTCAGCGCGTCGAGGCCGGCCGAGGCCTGTTCCCTGGTCGATTCCGCCGTCAGCCGTTTGGCCTTGGCCAGCTTGCCGGCAAGGTCGGGATGGGCGTTGAGCACCGAAAGCCGCTCGGTTTCGCTGGCGGACCGGAAGATGCGGCAAAGCGCATTGTGCAGGCCGCCTGAAGTGTCATGCGCCGGCCCCAGTTCCAGTTCGTAGGCGCGTTCGGCGATCCAGGGCGAATGCTCGAACACGCCGCCGAAAGTGTGGACGAAGGTCTCGAATTCCATCTTCGATGGTCTGAGTGCCGCCGGCTGATAAGGATTGACCTCCTGCCAGTGTTTGGCGATGTCGATGCGCCTCGCCAGCCAGACCTTGTCGTGCGACTTCACATAGTCGACGAAGCGCTTCAGCGCCGCCACCCGGCCCGGCCGCCCGACGAGGCGGCAATGCAGGCCGATGTTCATCATGCGTGGCCGGCCGGCCTTGCCCTCGGCATAGAGCGTGTCGAAGCTGTCCTTCAAATAGGCAAAGAACTGGTCGCCCGAGTTGAAGCCCTGCGGCGTGGCGAAGCGCATGTCGTTGGCGTCGAGCGTATAGGGAATGATGAGCTGCGCGCCGCCCTCATGCTCGAACCAGTAGGGCAGCTCGTCGTCATAGGTGTCCGACACATAGTCGAAACCGCCTTCTTCTGCCACAATCCGCACTGTGTTGATCGATGTGCGACCCGTATACCAGCCGGTCGGGCGCGCGCCGGTCACTTCGTAATGCAGCTTGATCGCCGCCTCGAGGTCGCGGCGCTCATCCTCGGCGCTGTGGTCGCGGTAGTCGATCCATCTCAGCCCGTGCGAGGCGATCTCCCAGCCGGCTTCCTGCATGGCCGCCACCTGATCCGGCGAACGGGCGAGTGCGGTGGCGACGCCGTAGCAGGTGATCGGCACTTGCGACTCGGTGAACAGCCGCAGCAGCCGCCAAAAGCCGGCGCGGGCACCGTATTCGTAGATGGATTCCATGTTCCAGTGACGCTGGCCCATCCAGGGTGCCGCGCCGACGATTTCCGACAGGAAGGCTTCAGACGCCTTGTCGCCATGCAGCACGCAGTTCTCGCCGCCTTCCTCGTAGTTGACGACGAACTGCACGGCGACATGTGCCCCGCCAGGCCATTTCGGGTCCGGCGGATTGGCTCCATAGCCGCGCATGTCTCTGCAGTAACGCATCGTCCCTCTCGCCGGGCATGGCCCGAAGTATGATCAGGATATCGAAAGGGTGCCTCTCGCATTCCCCCGAAAATTTTTGAAAGTGTTTTTGTCGCACTCCGCTCGACCGGGACTTATGCATCGCCTTTAATTGGCGCACAATTCACTGTTGATACTTGATCGTACCGGGCCAATTCGCTCGTACCGGAAATGGAGGCGGCCAATGGCAGAAACGTCGAATGCCGATGGCGGGCGTCTGACGACCCATGTCCTCGACACGGCGACCGGCAAGCCGGCGGCGGGACTGTCGATCGCGCTTTATCACCTCGACGGCAAGGCACGGACACATTTGAAGACCGTTGTCACCAATGCCGACGGCCGTTGCGACAAGCCGCTGCTCGCCGGCGCGGAGTTCCGCACCGGTGAATACGAACTGGTCTTCGCCGCCGGCGACTATCTGCGCCAGCAGGGGTCGAGCCTGCCGAAACCGGCCTTTCTCGATGTGATACCGATCCGCTTCGGCATGGCCGAGCCCGTGCACTATCATGTGCCACTGCTGGTCTCGCCTTACGGCTACTCGACATACAGGGGGAGCTGAGGCATGGCCAAAATCAGCATCCGCAAAGAAATCCGCTTCATCCTCAACGGCAGGGACATCGCGCTTTCGTCGGTGGCACCCGACGCGACCCTGCTCGACTGGCTGCGGCTAGAGCGGTCGCTGCGCGGCACCAAGGAAGGCTGCGCCGAGGGTGATTGCGGCGCCTGCACCGTGTTGGTCGGCAAGCTCTCGGCCGGCGGGCTGGTCTATGAAAGCGTCAATGCCTGCATCCGCTTCCTCGGCTCGCTCGACGGCAGCCATGTCGTGACCGTCGAGCATCTGCGTGGTTCACCCGGCCAATTGCACCCGGTGCAGCAGGCGGTGGTCGATTTCCACGGCTCGCAATGCGGCTTCTGCACGCCGGGCTTCGTCATGTCGCTGTATGGCCTGTGGATGAAGTCGCCTGACGCTTCGAATGCGGATATCGAAAAGGCTTTGCAAGGCAATCTCTGCCGCTGCACCGGCTACGAGGCGATCATGCGCGCCGCGCATGCCATCTCCAGCTACGGCAAGGCGGCGAAGGATCCGCTGGCCGCGGAGCGCAAGGCGATCACCGAGAGGCTCGAGGCCATGCATGACGGCGCCCGGGTCGAGATCGGTTCGGCCAAGGCGTGGCTGGTCGTGCCGGCCAATGTCGATGATTTCGCCGCCGTGCTGGACAAGGACCCCAACGCCACCATCGTTGCCGGCTCGACCGATGTCGGCCTCTGGGTCACCAAGCACATGCGCGATATTTCGCCGGCCATTTTCATCGGCAATCTCGACGGACTTTGCACCATCTCGGAAGAAAACGGCATCATTTCGATCGGCGCGGGCGTCACCTACACTGACGCCTTCGCGACATTGGCGAAGCGTATCCCGGCGCTGGGGCCGTTGTTCGATCGCATCGGCGGCGAACAGGTGCGCAACATGGGCACCATCGGCGGCAACATCGCCAACGGCTCGCCGATCGGCGACACGCCGCCGCCCTTGATAGCGCTCGGCGCGCAACTGACGCTGCGCCGTGGCAAGAAGCAGCGCACGATCGCGCTGGAGGATTTCTTCATCGCCTATGGCAAGCAGGACCGGCAGCCGGGCGAATTCGTCGAGGCCGTGCACGTTCCGGTTCCGGCCAAGGGCACGAAATTCGCCGTCCACAAAATCACCAAGCGCCGCGACGAAGACATTACCGCAACCCTCGGCGCCTTCTTCTTGACGCTGGCCAGCGATGGCACGGTCGCGGAGGTGCGCATTGCCTATGGCGGCATGGCGGCGACGCCGAAGCGGGCGTCTTCTGTCGAAAAAGCGCTGCTCGGCAAGCCGTGGACCGAACAGACGGTTGAGGCAGCGATGGCCGAATATGACAGGGATTTCACCCCTCTGACCGACATGCGGGCCTCGGCCGAGTATCGGGCGCTAGCGGCAAAGAACCTGCTGTTGCGCTTCTTTGCCGAGACCACGGATACCCGGGCACCATTCCAAGTGTCACGCAACGAGGCGGCATGATGAGCACCAATGCCAGTGAACAAACAGCCGAACGGTCGCGAGTAGCGTCCTTCTCCCCGTTCACGGGGAGAAGATGCCGGCAGGCAGATGAGGGGCGGCGCCGTC
>NZ_RZTE01000013.1:135352-144881 GCF_003997415.1 Mesorhizobium sp. M7A.F.Ca.MR.245.00.0.0
TGCCCCTCATCCGACCCTTCGGGCCACCTTCTCCCCGTGAACGGGGAGAAGGGAAAGGGCGCGCATGATGAACAAGCACTCCGCCCCCAACCTCAAGGCTGAAAAGATCGCCGGCGGCGTTGCCACCGATCAGCGTCACGACTCCGCCCACAAGCACGTCAGCGGCACTGCCGTCTATATCGACGACATGCCGGAACCGGCCGGCACGCTGCATGGCTGCCTCGGGCTTTCCACCGCCACGCATGCCACGATCGCCAGCATGGATCTCTCGGCGGTGCGTACAGCGCCCGGCGTTGTCGACGTGCTGACGGCCAGTGACGTGCCGGGCGAGAACGATATTTCGCCGACTGGCCGTCACGACGAGCCGGTGCTGGCCGACGGCAAGGTGCAATTCTACGGCCAGCCAATCTTCTGCGTCATTGCCGAGACGCGCGAGCAGGCGCGTCGCGCGACGCGACTGGCCAAGGTCGAATACAGGGAATTGCCCTTCGTCACCGACATCGGCGCGCTTGACCCGAAGAAGGACAAGCTCGTCACGCCGCCTCTCACGCTGAAGCGCGGCGATGCCGCTACAGCGATCCGTCAGGCGCCGCGCCGGCTAAAAGGAAAAATGCGCATCGGTGGCCAGGAACACTTCTACCTTGAAGGCCATATCGCCATGGCAGTGCCCGGCGAGGACCAGGACGTCACCATCTATTCCTCGACCCAGCATCCGAGCGAAGTCCAGCATATGGTCAGCCACGCGCTCGGCGTGCCGAGCAACGCCATCACGGTGGAAATCCGCCGCATGGGCGGCGGCTTCGGCGGCAAGGAGACGCAGGGCAACCAGTTTGCCGCATTGGCCGCGATCGCCGCGAAGAAACACCATCGCGCCGTGAAAATCCGGCCCGACCGCGACGACGACATGATCGCCACCGGCAAGCGTCATGATTTCCTCGTCGACTACGAGGTCGGCTTCGATGACGAGGGCAATATCCTCGGCGTCGATTTCATGTTCGCGGCGCGCTGCGGTTTTTCGTCGGACCTTTCCGGCCCGGTGACCGATCGCGCGCTGTTCCACTGCGACAACACCTATTTCTGGCCAGCGGTGCATGCCCAGTCGGCGCCGCTCTACACCAACACCGTGTCGAACACCGCGTTTCGGGGTTTCGGTGGCCCGCAAGGCATGGTCGGCGCCGAGCGCGTCATCGACGAGGTGGCCTTTGCCGTCGGCAAGGATCCACTCGAAATCCGCAAAAAGAATTTCTACGGCACCAGTGGTGATAGCGAGGGGGGCCGCAACATCACGCCCTACCACCAGACGGTCGAGGACAACATCATCCAGCGCATCGTCGCCGAGTTGGAGGAAAGCGCCAGCTATGCGCGGCGGCGGCGTGAGATATCGGCCTTCAACGCCAACAGCCGTTTCATCAAGCGCGGCCTGGCGCTGACACCGGTCAAGTTCGGCATCTCGTTCACCGCCACCCACTACAACCAGGCCGGCGCGCTGGTGCATGTCTACACCGACGGTTCGGTGCATCTGAACCATGGCGGGACCGAGATGGGGCAGGGCCTCTACGTCAAGGTGGCGCAGGTGGTGGCGGAAGAGTTCCAGATCGACCTCGACCAGGTCAAGATCACCGCGACCACGACCGGCAAGGTGCCCAACACTTCCGCCACGGCAGCGTCGTCCGGCTCCGACCTCAACGGCATGGCGGCGCAGAACGGCGCTCGCCAGATCAAGGATCGGTTGACCGATTTCGCCGCCCAAAAATACCAGGTGCCGCGCGATCAGGTGCTGTTCCTGCCCAACCGGGTGCGCATCGGCAACCAGGAAATCGCCTTCGCCGACCTCGTCAAGCAGGCCTATATGGCGCGCATCCAGCTGTCGGCGGCGGGGTTCTACAAGACGCCAAAAATCCACTGGAACCGCGACAAGGGCGAGGGCCGCCCCTTCTATTATTTCGCTTATGGCGCCTCGTGTTCGGAAGTTTCGGTCGACACGCTGACCGGAGAATACATGGTCGAGCGTACCGATATTCTCCATGACTGCGGGCGCTCGCTGAACCGAGCTATAGACATCGGCCAGATCGAGGGCGGCTTCATCCAGGGCATGGGCTGGCTGACGACGGAAGAACTGTGGTGGGACGCCAAGGGCCGGCTGCGCACGCATGCGCCGTCGACCTACAAGATCCCGCTCGCCTCCGATCGGCCGAAGATCTTCAACGTCACCTTGGCCGACTGGCCGGAAGCCGGCGAGCCGACCATCCACCGCTCCAAGGCGGTCGGCGAGCCGCCGTTCCCACTCGGCATGTCGGTGCTGCATGCGCTGTCGGATGCGGTGGCCAGCGTCGCCGACAACAAGGTCTGTCCGCGCCTCGATGCGCCGGCAACGCCGGAGCAGGTGCTGATGGCGATTGAGCGACTGAAGAAAGAGGCCGGCGCCTGAATCCGGCCCAGGGTCGGCAATGCGTGCAATCCGGGCCGAAAAAACCTATATTTCCCGCACGGGAATGCGAACCATGAACTCGAAAGTGCAAAGCCTGAAAGCCTTTCTCGCCAGCGCCGACCGGATTGCCCTGGTCGAAGTGGCTGGCACAAAAGGTTCGACGCCACGCGAGAAGGGCGCATTTATGCTCGTCTCGCGGGCGGCGATCTTTGGCACGATCGGCGGCGGTCAGCTCGAATACATGGCAATCGACAAGGCCAGGCAGATGCTCTTCTCCCCCCTTGAGGGGGAGATGTCGGCGAAGCCGACAGAGGGGGTCCTATCAGAAGGCACCGCCAGGGCGTTGAGCCCGGTCGATCCGACCCCACCCGGCAGCTTCGCCGCCACCCTCCCCTCGAGGGGGAGGGGAACCCGCATCGAGGTTGACAAAGTCTGCGCTACCCTGGACGTCCCGCTAGGCCCGGAAATCGGCCAATGCTGCGGCGGGCGCGTCGAAGTGCTGATCCGGCTCGCCGATGCAGCCCTTGCCGCCGATCTGGTTGCGGCCGCGGAAGCCGAGGAGGCGCACCTGCCGCATGTCTACATCTTCGGCGGCGGCCATGTCGGCCAGGCGCTGGCGTCGACGATCGCACTGCTTCCCGTGCACGGCGTCGTCATCGAGACGCGGGCCGAAGCACTGGAAGGCATGCCGGAAACCGTCGAGACGCGGCTGACAGCTATGCCGGAAGCGATGGTGCGCGACGCTCCGGCTGGCACCGCCTTCGCCATCCTCACCCACGATCATGCGCTGGATTTCCTGATCGTCGCCGAGGCGCTGAAGCGCGGCGACACCGCCTATGTCGGCATGATCGGCTCGAAGACCAAGAAAGCGACGTTCAGGACCTGGTTCCTGAAATCAGCGGCAGGCAGCGAAGCCGAGTTTGCCCGCCTCGTCTCGCCGATCGGCGGCGATACGGTCAAGGACAAGCGCCCGCAGGTCATCGCGGCGCTGGCGGCAGCCGAGATCATGACAGCGCTGGTCAGTCACAACGCACCCTCAAGTGCCGACCATCAAATTCCGCATGGCAGGGTGATGGCAGGCTAGGCTGCGCCGCAGTTAACCGGCTGTTTCAAACCCAGTTGGTCGCGCAATGTGCGGCCCTCGTACTCCTTGCGGAACAGGCCGCGCCGCTGCAGTTCCGGCACGACGAGCGTGGCAAAGGCATCCAGCTCGCCAGGGAAATATGAGGGCATGACGTTGAAGCCGTCAGCCGCACCGCCCTCGAACCGCGCCTGCAACTCGTCGGCGATTTGGGCCGCCGTACCGACGATGCGCCAATGTCCACGCGCGCCGGCGAAATGGCGGGCAAGCTGGCGAATGGAAAGGTTGTCGCGGCGCGATTGCTCGATGACCAGCGCCTGCCGACTTTTCATCCCCTCGCTCTCCGGCAGGTCCGGCAGCGGCCCGTCGATCGGATAGCGCCACAGATCGGAGATGCTGAGATAGCTGGACAGCAGCGCCACACCGACGTCGTCGGGGATCAGCGCCTGTAATTCCTCATATTTTTCACGGGCCTCCGCTTCGGTCTCCGCCACCACTGGCGCGACGCCCGGCATGATCTTGATGTCGTCAGGCTCGCGCCCGTAGGCCGCCAGACGTCCCTTGAGGTCGTCGTAAAAGGCCTTCGCTTCCTCGAAGGTCTGCGCCGCGGTGAACACCACGTCGGCGGTGCGGGCGGCAAGGTCGCGGCCGACATCCGAGGCGCCGGCCTGGACCATGACAGGCGCGCCCTGCGGCGAACGCGGCAGATCGAGCGGGTCGCGAACCGAAAAGCTCTGGCCGTCATGGCCGGAGGCCTTGCCGTGCCACAGGCCGGTTACCACCTCGGCGAATTCACGCGCGCGCTCATAGCGATCGGCATGGGGCTTGAGGCCGGTCGAGCCGAAATTGGCGGCCTCGACGGGGCTGGCCGAGGTGACCAGGTTCCAGCCGGCCCGGCCGCCGCTCAGATGGTCGAGCGACAGGAAGGTTCGCGCCAGGCCATAGGGCTCGTTGTAGCTTGTCGAGGCCGTCGAGACGAGGCCGATGCGGCTGGTCTGGACGGCAAGCGCCGAAAGCAGGCTGATCGGCTCGAAGCCGATCGAGCGCGACGTCTGGCTGGCAATGCCGATATTGGCTTCGCGCAGGCCGGCGGCGTCCTCGCAGAAGATCATGTCGAACTTCGCCGCCTCCGCCGTGCGCGCCAGCTGGATGTAATGATCGATGTCTATGCCGGCGGTGACGTGCACCTTGGGATGGCGCCAGGCCGCGATGTGGTGGCCTGTCGCCCACAGGAAGGCGCCGAGCTTGATCTGGCGAGCGGTCATCGGTCACCTCCGCCGGCAAGCCCGAGATGCGAGCGCAACGTCGTGCCGCGATAGTTCTCTCGAAACAGGCCACGCTGCCTCAGTTCCGGCAAAACCAGATCGACGAAATCGTCGAGCGCTGAAAGCTGTGCCGGCATCAGGATGTTGAACCCGTCGCAGCCTCTCGCCCGGAATTCCTTTTCCAGCCTGTCGGCGAGGGCAGCCAGCTTACTATCGGCGGTAGGCGCGACGTTTGTCAGCACTTTGACAGCGTCCGGATCGCGTCCGCACCCCGTGACACGGCGCCGGATATCGTCGTAGCGTTCTGTCGTGCCGTCCAACGGTCCGTCATCCAGCAGGATGACATCGGCGGTGCGGGCGGCAATATCCAGGTCGGCTTCGCTCAGGTCCGACAAGACGAGCACTGGCGTATCCTGCGGCGAACGGGCGACGTTCAGCGGTCCGCGCACGGAAAAGAACCCGCCCTTGTGGTCGAGCAGATGCATCTTTTCGGGGTCATGGAAGCGGCCGCCGCTCTGGTCGAACAGCAGCGCGTCCGCATCCCAGCCCCGCCACAGACCTTGCACGATGCCGATATATTCCTCACTGCGACGGCGGAAATCGTCAGGCGAAAATCCCTCGGGCCGGCTGAAATTGGCTGCTTCCCGTGGCGCTTGCGTCATGGTTGCGTTCCAGCCACTGCGGCCATGGCCGATAATGTCGAGCGAGGCGAAACGGCGCGCCAGATTGTATGGCTGGTGGGCGACGGTCGATGCCGCGGCGACGAGCCCGATCCTGCTTGTGACAGTCGCCAATGCGGCCAGCAAAGTGGTCGCTTCGAAGGGCATCGGGCTGTTCGCGGCACCGCCGCCGGACGCCGGTGCGGAATCGGCAAGCAGCACCATGTCCAGGCCCGCTGCTTCGGCCTTTTGCACGAAACCAGTCAGGCGGCTGAATCCCGGTTCCGGCGATGGATCGGCGATCCCCGGAAACAGCGAAACGGCAAGATGCATTGTGGCGCCGCTGTCCATCGATAGTGCCTGCGAGACGAAATACCACCCGAACTATGTTCGCCACTTCAGGGGATGGCAACCGGTGGCGCTGGGCCAACCGCCGGTCACGTGGAGGCCAGCATTATTTTCCAGCTAGCAGATCGTTGATCAGTCGCTGGCAGCGCTCGGCCATGAAGTCGAGCAGCAGCCGCACTTTTGGATCCTGCAGCTTCTTGTGCGGATACACGGCGGCGAACTGCACCGGTGTCGGTGGCGTGCTGTTCAGGATCACCTTCAGCCGCCGGTCGCGGATGAACGGCTCGACCTCGAAGCGCGGCTTGTTGATGATGCCGCGGCCTGAAAGCGCCCAGCCGGTCAGCACGTCGCCATCGTCGGTGTCATATGGCCCGTGCACCTCGAATTTCTGCGGGCCTGTGGGGGTCTGCAGCGTCCACACATATTCGCGCGCGCCGGAATAACGCAGCATCAGGCAGTCGTGCTTCTTGCCGATCAGTTCCTGCGGCTCGATCGGTTCGCCGCGCGCCTCGAGATATTTCGGCGCCGCCACCAGCACGCGCTCGCATTCCATGATGCCGCGCATCCTGAGGCTGGAATCCTCGATGATGCCGAGCCGGAAGGCGACGTCGATGCCTTCCTTCATGATGTCGACATTGTGATCCGAAAGCCTCAGCCTCACCTCGATGTCTGGGTATCTGTCGTGAAAATCGGGAATGCCCGAGGCCACCAACCGACGGCCGAGGCCCAAGGGGGCGGTGACGCGGATGGTGCCGCGCGGCTGACCGGAAAGCGCCGAGACCGCGGCTTCCGCTTCGGTGATCGCCTCCAGCACCTGCTTTGCGCCCCCGTAAAAAACCGTGCCATGCTCGGTCGGCATCAATTGCCGCGTCGTGCGGTTGAACAGACGCACGCCCAGGTGCTTCTCCAACTCCTTGATGCGGTTGGAGGCGACCGCCGGCGAAATCCGCATGTCGCGCCCGGCCGCCGACAGATTGCCGAGTTCGACGACGCGAACGAAGACGGCAATGTTGTCGAGATAGGCCATACGGTTTCGTGGCTTTCCTGAGGCCGCCTTCGGGCGGCTCCCATCCTGCTGCGTGTGACTACCCTAGTATTTTCCATATTTTTTTGAAAGTCATCGTGCACCTCGCCTCTTTCCGTTTGCGCTCCAACCCGTAAAGTCGCCCAATCGGCAGGGACGATTTCAATGATGGATTTCGCGATTTTCTGGGACTGGCTGAGTTTTGCCGTGCGCTGGCTGCACGTCATCACCGGCATCGCCTGGATCGGCTCGTCCTTCTACTTCGTCGCGCTCGACCTCGGCCTGCGCCAGCGTCCCGGCATGCCCGTCGGCGCCTTCGGCGAGGAATGGCAGGTGCATGGCGGCGGCTTCTACCACATCCAGAAATATCTCGTGGCACCAGCCGAAATGCCGGAACACCTGACCTGGTTCAAATGGGAATCCTACGCCACCTGGCTGTCCGGCTTCGCCATGCTGTGCGTCGTCTACTACGCCGGAGCCGATCTGTTCCTGATCGATCCCAACGTGCTGCCGATGTCGGTGCCTACAGGCATCCTGCTGTCGCTGGCAACGATCGGCGTCGGCTGGGTGGTCTATGATCTGCTGTGCCGCTCGCCGCTGGGAAAAAGCGATACCGGCCTGATGCTGGTGCTCTATTGCGTGCTGGTGTTCATCGCCTGGGGGCTGACGCACCTGTTCACCGGCCGCGCCGCCTTCCTGCATCTGGGCGCCATCACCGCCACGATCATGTCGGCCAATGTCTTCATGGTTATCATCCCAAACCAGAAGATCGTTGTCGCCGACCTCATCGCCGGCCGCAAGCCCGATCCGAAATATGGCAAGATCGCCAAGCAGCGTTCGCTTCACAACAATTATCTGACGCTGCCGGTGCTGTTCCTGATGCTGTCGAACCACTATCCGCTGGCGTTCGGCACTGAGTTCAACTGGGTCATCGCCTCGCTGGTGTTCATCATCGGCGTGCTGATCCGGCACTATTTCAACTCGATCCATGCCCGCAAGGGCAATCCGACCTGGACCTGGATGGCGGCACTCGTCCTGTTCATTGTCATCATCTGGCTGTCGACCGCGCCGAAGGTGCTGACCGGCGAACCGAAGGAATCGGCGGCGGCGCAGATCTATGTCGCTTCGGCGCATTTCCCGGCCGTACGCGACACCGTGCTCGGCCGCTGCTCGATGTGCCATGCGGCGGAGCCGGTCTATGAGGGCATCTATCATGCACCGAAGGGCGTGATGCTCGACACCGATGCCGACATCGCCAATCACGCCCGAGAGATCTATCTGCAGGCCGGCCGCAGCCACGCCATGCCGCCCGCCAACGTCAGCCAGATCACCGACAAGGAAAGGGCACTGCTGGTGGCCTGGTTCGAAGGCGCAGGGAGATAGCATGAACTCGACACTTCTGCGCGGCCGCACGCTGTCCTTCGTGCGCTGGCCGCAGACCATCGACGATCATTCCGCCTGGCGCTACGAGGAGGATGGCGGCCTGCTGATCCGCGACGGCCGGATCGTCGCTGCGGGCACCTATGCCGATGTTGAAAAGCAGGCCGGCAAGACGGCGAAGAAAATCGACCACCGGCCGCATCTGCTGCTGCCCGGCTTCATCGATGCGCATGTGCATTTTCCGCAGATGCAGGTCATCGCCTCCTATGGGGCAGAACTGCTCGACTGGTTGAAAACCTACACTTTTCCGGAGGAAACGAAGTTCGCCAACGCCCAGCACGGCCGCCGCATCGCGCGGCTGTTCCTCGACGAAATGGTGCGCCATGGCACGACGACGGTTGCCGCCTACTGTTCGGTGCACAAGGCTTCGGCGGAGGCCTTCTTTGCCGAATCGCATGACCGCAATATGCTCAACATCGCCGGCAAGGTGATGATGGATCGCAATGCGCCCGACGGCGTGCTCGACACGCCGCAATCGGGTTACGACGACACGAAGGCGCTGATCAAGGAATGGCACGGCAAGGGACGGCAGCACTACGCCATCACGCCGCGCTTCGCCATCACCTCGTCGCCGGAGCAGATGGAGATGGCGGGCGCGCTGTGTCGGGAATATCCCGACTTGCACATGCAGACGCATCTGTCGGAAAACCTCGCCGAAATCGCCTTCACGCAGCAACTCTATCCGTGGTCGCGTGACTATACCGACGTTTACGAGCACTACGGGCTGTTGGGGAAAAAGAGCCTGTTCGGGCACTGCATCCATCTCTCGGAGCGCGAAGCGAGTGCGCTTTCCGACAGTGGCTCGGTGGCGGTGTTCTGCCCGACCTCCAACCTGTTCCTTGGGTCCGGCCTGTTCGACTATCAGCGCTTTCGTCGCCGCGACAAGCCGCTCCGCATCGCCGCCGCCACCGATGTCGGCGGTGGCACCAACTACTCCATGCTGCGCACCATGGACGAAGGCTACAAGGTGATCGCGCTGAACGGCGAGAAGCTCAACCCGTTCCAGTCCTTCTGGCAGATGACGCGCGGCAATGCCGAGGCGCTGTCGGTGGCGGAAAAGATAGGCACGCTGGATGAAGGCAGCGATGCCGACATCGTCGTGCTGGACGCCAGGGCGACGCCGGCGATGGGGCTTAGGATGGAAACGGTCGAGACGCTGGCGCAGGAACTGTTTCTCCTGCAGACGCTTGGCGACGACCGCACTGTCCGCGAGGTTTATGTGGCGGGGCGCGCAGCCAAGGCGGATATGATCGCGGGGTAAGACCCCTCACCCGGATTGCCAAC
>NZ_RZTE01000014.1:0-133972 GCF_003997415.1 Mesorhizobium sp. M7A.F.Ca.MR.245.00.0.0
AGACGGCCAGCTGACCGGGGTCAAATGCTGCGAGGTCGACGAAAAGCGCAAGCCGATCGCCGGCAGCGAATTCGTCATTCGTGCCGATCTCGCGTTCATCGCCATCGGCTTTGCCGGGCCAGCCGCTCGCGGGCCGGTGTCGGAACTGGCCGGCCAGATGAAGATCGCCATTGACAGCCGCCGCTCGAAGAATGTCGAGGCCAATGACCGGGACTACAGGACCAGCGTCGAAAAGCTCTATGCGGCGGGCGACGTGCGGCGCGGCCAGTCGCTGGTCGTCTGGGCGATCCGCGAGGGCCGCCAGGCGGCGCGCGCCATCGATGAGGCGCTGATGGGATCGAGCGTGCTGCCGCGCTGAGTCCGTCTCGAGACCCTACTTGTGCGGCCACCTGAAGGCGCTTTCCGCCCTTCCGCTGCCCCGGGCAGCTTACGGACTGATCGCCGTGGTCGTTTCGGTTGTGGCCCCGGCCGCAGGCTGCCGCCTTGGCGGCCAAGAAAAATCGTCGGCGCGGCCGGGCGAAGCAGCGGGCGCCTTGCCCTCGACGACGAATTTTTCACCGGACCCGTCCGGCTTGGCCGGCGCTGCGGCACCGAGAAGTTCCGAACCGCCGTCGAATGCCGGTGATTGCGAGTCGGCGTCGGTAGCCGGGTCGGCGGCCTCAGTCTTTTCCTTCGAGGGTGGACTACGCTACTGGCCCAGTACCGGCAAAGCATCGAAGGAACTTTACAATCATAAAGGTACGTCACTGGTCTCGCGGCTCACCTATGACGATCTAGACGCGCATTCGAGTGAAGTCTTCTTCAACGCGATCCACAATCCGACTGGCATTTTCGTAAAGGCCTCCTCGGTGCGGGCGGCATCAGGGAGGGTTTTCTCATGACGAGGACTTCTTACGGAAATGGGGGGCTACTCAAACACATTCAGTGATCAGCGCGGGGGCGGCGTCAGCTATTTCACCGCCGATCTTGGATATAATTTCTTGAATTCACCGCGCTACCGCATCGGTGCTTTTGTTGGCAACAATTTCTGGCACGAGAGCTACGACGCTTTCGGTTGCACGCAGCAGGCGACCAACTGGGGAACCTGTGTGCCAACCGTCCCACCTACTTCAACCTCATCAGCCAGGACAACGATTGGCATTCGCTGCGACTCGGCTTGGCCGGGCAGACGCAACTCACCGAGCGACTCAGCCTTTCTGGTGACGTGGCGTTCCTCTTCACGCGGCTCGACGGCAAAGATCAGCACCACATGCGCCCCAAGATCAAGCTAATTCCCGAAGACGGCGATGGGCATGGCGTCCAGCTCGAGGCGATGTTGCGGCCGTGGCGAATAACGGCACCGCTCATTTCGAAGAGGCAATGGGCGGTCGTGGTTCCCCGCAGGCCGACGATTGGAAGGCAAAGCGCTACGGCGTTTTCGTGCAGGCTAGCATCAAGTTCAACTGAGAGAGCAAGAACCGAGGAGAGCGGCGATGCCACTCCAGCTCATTACGATCGTTGGATCAACAGAAGGAAGTTTTCCGAAGAGTTCTGCAGGCGTGCGCAAAGTCGCCAGACAAAGTTCTCTCGGTCCATAGTGTACGTGCCGTCACGCCCGTTCTCGACATGGTTGAATGATACGTCCCGCGCGATCGATCAAAGTCGTTTTTCATTGGTTTTCCGGAAATCGCGGGTAGCACAGCGTGCTGTGACCCTCGCCTGCTGGTTTTCTGTCAACGCGCAGATGAGGGAGAATGAGCGTACAGCAAAAATCATCAGTGCTGTCGCTTTCGCCAAAGCCCGCCGCAGCTAAACGGGGTCCCACGCCCGGTAGCGCCCCCTGCCGGTCACCTCACGGATGCCGAGTTCGGCACCAGCCCGAGCGCAGCGCGCTGGCTAATTTTCAGCTCGGCCGCGACCAGGCCTGCCGACACCAGCGGCCGCGCCAGCACCAGCTCGATCAGCGCCGGCAGGCTCGAGTTTTTTGCGCCGGTTCCTGAGCCGGCGCTCCATCTGGCTTTTGGCCAGCGCCTGGATGATTGCAAGGCTGAAACAGTCGATGGAACGCCCCTCCAGCGAAGCCGAACCGGACGAGGCGCGCGCGCCAGGGCCTTCGCCTGCCATCGGCACGCTGGGTTTAAGTGCTTGGGGTGACACGGCGTGATCTCCGCCGTTGGCGGGAACAGGGCAGTGCAATAGTACTGCCCTGTTCCTTTTGATCAGAGGCCAGTGCGGATTTCTTCGGCAAGCGCCCTCAACGTCGTCTCGACGTCATCGCCGTTTGCCATCTTCTGCATCGCCACGGCCCATGCGTTCATGGCTTCGCCGAAGCCGACACGCGGTGTGAAAGCCAGCGCGGCTTGATCCTGTATCTTTTTGAAGCTGTCAACGAAGTTGTTGAACTCGGGCTGCGAAGCGTACTTAGTCTAGGTATCGTCCTGCCAGGTCGACGTGCGCGGCGGATTGACGAGCTGGCCAGCAAGGGCACCCTTGAGCGCCACCTGCTTGGAGGTGGCCCACGGGATGAACAGCCAGGCCGTGCCCTTCTTTTCGGAAGCCGCGTTCATGGCGAGAGCCCAGATCCAGATGTCAGAATCCAAGCTCGTGGCGCTCGGTGCGTGCAGCGGCGGAGCGAAGGCGATCTTGCCGGATGCCGGCTTCCCCGCAACATCGTTCCAGAAGCCGAACATTTTTGAGTCGATCGTCATCGCGGTGCGGCCGGACGAGATGCCGTCCACGACCTGGTTCCAGTTATCATTGGCGAAGGAAGGAGCCGCGCACTTCTTGATCATGTCCGAATGTAGTCGTATCCAGCATCGGTAAGCTTCGGATCACTCAGGTATTTGTCCAGCAGGCGCCACTCGGAGCGAGGTCCTACGCGGGCTGAATGCCAGTGCCGAACACATCCCATGCTGGCGACTTCGTCGTCAGTTGGATCGTCATCTTGTTCCAGTAAGAATCGTCTGGGTAGAGTTCCGGCGTGACCTTGATGCCGGGTCAGCTTCTCGAACTCCGGAAAGTTGCGCAGCGAGAGCATCCGCATAGGGGTGGATGTCGTAGGCCCAAGTTATGCTGGTCCCTTCGAATTGACGCCAGTTCACGGTGTCGGCAGCGGCCGAATTAGTGAGCGATGCCGAAACGGCAAGAAACGCCAAGTCAAAAGCAAGCTGTTTGCGTAGCGACGCGCACCTGTAACGAGTACGGGGAATGAGCGACCCATGTAATCCTCCCTGGGGCATTTTGCCAATTTTTGGGTCCACTCCTCCATCCCGAGTTTGCTCATAGCCACAATAAGCGGTTTCCAACGACCTCGCTCTGAATGCACCAGGCCAACTGGGTAAAAACGGGTAACCGGCACTTAAAGGCGATGTAGTATCGCCACCAGAAATACTGCTCCGTGGTGCTGGCCTTTGCCTGGGGGCGCAACACGGCAACTACCCGCTCAAAACGGTTGGTCCTCTACCTCTTATTCACCGTCGCTTTCCTCGCGGCCTAACCCGGCCGGAATATCCGTTGCCAGAAAAAGGCCTCGCGGCCGGTTCGAGGCGCATCCCTCCTCCGAAGCAGCACGCTCAAGTATCGTCACAAGCCCCGAGCGCTTCGCGTTCGGCGATGTCCAAATTCCGACAATGTCGGATACAGTCAGATCTACTGGATTGCGTTTGAATGGTTTTCTCATTTGGCACAGTACATGCGGGTCATCCGCAAAACACGTGACCGACCAACAAGAGTTCGCATGATCACCTTACCACAACATACAGCCGCCGCGGAACAATCACTTGGCCCCTGATCGCCCGCCCCGGCACCACAACCGGAGTCATCGATGTTCTGACAGGCTGCCCAAGGATACCTGCTGCAACAGGGCTTGCCCTGGTGACGACCACTCCGGCTCCGCCGGTTACCGACGAGGGCAAAGTGACGGATTTCCTGCTTTTCAACGGCATGGAGGTGGCTGTCATTCCCGACCACCGCGCCGCTCGTCACCGATATGGTCTGGTGCAGGATCGGCAGCGCGGATGAGCCGCCGGGGATATCTGCATGTCTTCGAGCATCTGATGCTCAAGGCGCCTCATGACGAGCACGGCTCCGTCGCCTGGAGAGATTGAACCCAAAGGGAGATTCAGATGTCTGAAGCGAATCAGGAAAAGTTGGACGCATTCTTGGGGAAAATGGTCGGCGATCTCGGTGCGATCGCAACGGGCGCGGGAGTCCTGCTGGGGGACAGACTCGGCCTGTTCAAGGCATTGCGCGAAGGCGGCAAGATGACGGCCGCCGAACTTTCGACACGCACCGGCACCCAGGAACGCCTCGTAAGGGAATGGCTTTCCGGGCAGGCGGCGGCGGGTTACGTCGACTACGATGAAGCGAGCGACAAATTCTATCTCAACGCCGAGCAAGAGCTGGTGTTCGCTGATGAAGACAGCCCGGCCTTCATGGCAGGCGCATTCGAGTTCCTGTCCGCGCTGTGGCTCGATGAAGAAAAGGTGAGGCAGGCATTCCAGTCCGGCAAGGGCGTCGGGTGGCACGATCATAGCGCGTGTCTGTTTCGCGGTACGGAACGGTTCTTCCGTCCAGGCTACAATGCCAATCTGATCGACTCCTGGCTGCCGGCCTTGGAGGGCGTCGTCGAGAAGCTCGAACGCGGCGTGGACGTCGCGGATGTTGGATGCGGTCATGGTGCATCGACCGTGCTCATGGCACAGGCCTTCCCCAATTCGCGCTTCGTCGGCTTCGACTATCATGCCCCCTCGATTGAGCGCGCCCGCAAGGCGGCCGAGGTAGCCGGCGTCGGCGTTAACACGCGGTTCGACGTGGCGGCCGCCAAGAGCTATCCCGGAACGTATGACCTCGTCACATTCTTCGATTGCCTTCACGACATGGGCGACCCGACGGGCGCCGCCACCCATGTCCACGGATCGCTCAAGCCGGACGGCACGTGGATGATCGTCGAGCCGTTCGCGCATGATCATCTGGCGGCGAACCTCAATCCCGTCGGCCGCGTTTACTATGCCGCTTCCACTTTCGTGTGCACGCCCGCATCCGTGTCGCAGGAAGTCGGGCTCGCGCTTGGAGCCCAGGCCGGTGAGGCGAGGCTGCGCAAGGTTGTGACCGGCGGCGGCTTCAAGCGATTGCGTCGCGCCGCGGAGACACCGTTCAACATGGTGCTGGAGGCCCGCCCTTAGCGTGGCCGTCGCCAGAAATTGCAGCTCATCGCATTTGATTGAAGATCACCGCCAAAAATCCGGACGCATCGGGGACATTTTCAAGGCGCCTGGGTTCACGCAGAGGTCGCTGCCGAGTTGTGTGCCAAGAGTCCCATACGTTGCGGCTCAGAAAGGACCCGACGCACGGCTACGAACATGCCCATAGTGATGGCCGCTATAATCACATATGCCCACCATGGCGCGTTCACAAAGCTGGTAAGCCACGTCGCACCGAACGCGCTTACGACAAAAACGAGAGCCTCGATAAAATGACTGAGCCTGTACACATTCAGTCGTCTCATCCTCATACCACCCATCCAAAGACTGAGCTTGTTGCGCTACTGCGACAGAGCCTAACATATTGGAGAGCGCTCACTATTTCTATGCTAAACAGTCTCGCCTGAGTATATGTTTTGAGTCGCTAATTATGGAATTCTGCCAGTCTGCATTTCCCCTGATCTGATGTAGAGCAGCTTCTAAGTGGGAATTAGTCCCCCATCGACCGGATCGGGCGACACGAACATGCGCTGAAGGCTTGGCGGAACGGCTACTGGGACCATGATGCTACTCGAATGCAAGATCGTGTCAGAACGTCCCGGGAAGGCTGCAGGCAGGGGATGTCAGGTCAATCAGCCTATAGATATGATACCGCCCATTCGCTGAGACTTCACGATGGGCATAGGAGGTGGGAATTCGTGCCTTGAGATGGACGCGGCTGTCGGAGCAGGCGAGCACGGCAGCAGCGATGGCCTGAACCTTCGGGCCGCTGACAAAAACGTTCACCACCGCACGCGAGCCGAACCCGTCGAGATACGTCTCGAAAGCATCGAGGTGGGCCATCAGCCCGAAAGCCTGGATGTCGCGAACTTCGCCATCTTCGAGCCGGTGGGTTTCACGTACCTTGGCCACCTGTTGATCGAGCAAAGCATCGATATGCGCATTCTTCTCGCTTCTTGGGACGAGGAGCGAGATCCGTTCCGGACTGACGATATCGATCAATCCGTAGAATACGTCGGCATCTCCTCCGATCCCCACGAGCAGGACTTTCTCTTCGCCCATTCCTCCGCTGCCTTGAAGATGAGGGACGGTGACGTATCGGTCCAAGCCGCTGGAAAAATCCTCTTTGCCGATCGCGTTCCCGTAGATACCTTCGGCGTACCCGAATTCGAGAGACTGAATCGACATTTTCTTGAATGCCACCGCAATCAGCCATTGGATGTAGATTCGCGGCATCGTCGAGCACTCGACGAAAACCTTCCGCAGGCTTCCTTCGTATGAGCCACATGAAGCGGCCATCTGAGTGAGCAGGTGATCGAGGAGATTGATGTTCTTCTGATACTCGATGGAAGGCTCGAGGGTGATCGCAGTCACTTCGACGCCCCATCGGGTACCCATAGCGATGAGCTTTCGCCGGTTTTCTTCGACGGCTGGGACGTTCGCTTCCTTCAGAGCAAAGTCCAGAACCACGATTTTGCCGACCTTCAGGTCAAGATGGTTTTCGAACGCGGCGAAACGCGTTTCCCATCCAAGCGCGACGATCGCGATATCTGCCTCCATCGTTTCGCAGGTACCTGCATCTCTCGCCTTCTCAGTGACGGCCAGATGGCCGAAGACTCGATACTCGACAGTTGAAGCGGTCATTCGAGATCGCTCTCGAAAAGCGAGTGCTGGAATTCGGTCTTGAGTGCGGGCCGCGCGACGAGCTCCTTAAACACCGAGTCGGCCCAGTCTTCTGGGAGCCGATGCCTGGTAAAAAGCAGGTCGACCATCTGCGCCGCAGGGATTGTGTTGATTTCGTACGGGCCGCGATAGGAGAACCCGAAGTAAGGTGCAAATCGCCGATGCAATCTGATCAGCATCTCCTTCGATGCGGGGTCGGCGCGGTCCACCTCAAAGTTGCCGGCGGCGGAGACCTCCCGGATAAACCCATCCCTTTCCGCCCGACGCAGGACCTCGTCCAGTTTTCCGCTGGGTTGCTCCAGTCGGTTCACCAGCGAGCGCATTTCCTTTAGATCAACCCTGAAAATGCCTCTCTCTGTCGTTCCTAGAGCATTTTCTTCGGCAAACTCTGTCTGGAGGCGAGCGGTCAGGTAACCCAACGCCCGCACCATGCGCACGCTCTCTTCTTCGTACGGATGTGAAAGCGCCTGAAGTCCATCAAGCTTCCGTTGAGAGGCGGCGTTCACAGCCTGTCTCTGCTGTTCGAGATGAATCTGTAAATCCGAGTTGATGAATTCCACCAGTTTTCGTGGATCACTGGAACTCGGAACACTGCGGCGGAAGATCTCTCCCATTATATCAAGGAAATCGCGTATACAGACGTCGCTCAATGATGTGATGATCTGGTGCCCTACGTACGGGTAGTCATGCAGACGCAGCATCTGGCACGCTTTCAGAAAAGCCCATCCCTGTTTCCGGGCGATCGACCTCTTCAGATTTGAAGCATCCGCCTTGCTCATGGGCCGGCGCTTGATTTCCGGGTTCATGAGCGCGAGCGCCAGCCCTTCGGCATAAGGGCGCGCTTTTCGATCAAGAAGGAATTGCTGCTGATCCGCCGTCCTCAAATTCACGGAGAGGAATTCACGTGCTGCATCAGCGAGTGCCACAAGCTCTTCTCTGCCCTCGGAATGACCCGATATGATAACCCGCTCGATGATGTCATTGACGGAAAGCCGCCCCAGCCGGTTTTTGAGCGAAAACGCGCTGAGCGCATCGTTGCGCTTGAGATCACTCCGCAGATGGTCAGGAAGCGCATAGTAGAGCCGAAGCGACGACACGTTCTCGCACAGCGTGGCGAACTCCCTCGGATCGACTGAATCAAGATTCTCGACGTCCCGGTCAGCATTCGAGAGCGACTGGCCGGGTATGATCGTCCGGATCGTGTCGTAAAGGCCGCCGATGTAGGCGAGGACCCATTTCACATTGCCGCGCGTCTTCCTCACCAAGGTGTTCAGGAACTGCTGTTGGAGCGGTGTCAGTGCCTCACAGTCGTCAATCAGGATCTTGAAGAAGGGCGCCCTGTCACCGGCGAAAGATGGGCCATTTAAAAGTGGGGTGATCGCGGTCGCGACCTTGTTAATGATCGCGCCAGGGTCTGTCGCTCTGAAGCCGGTCGCTCCCTCATCGGCGGCAAAGAAGAACGCGTTGAAGCATTCGTCGACGTACCGGGTTATCCCACCCCGCAGCTCATCTATGCTGAAGAAGTCGAGACGGGCAGGTTGGGGTATGAAGTGCAGCACTTCGCGATGCAGTGCCAAGGCGACGTCCCTATCTTCAGAGGCCCGGTATTTCAAGTGGCTGTCGCGTCTGAGCTGGCTGATGCTCTCGAGCAGGCGTTCGACTATCTTCAGCTCCAGATAGTGAGAGAAGATTACGAATTGCCGCGGGATCACGGCGGCCGTGTCGAAGCGTATCCGCTCCGGAATGAGGTTCAGAACCGCGTTGTCGATTAGGGGCGAAAATGTCTCATTGAGCTGGAAGAAGACGCCATACCAGCCGAGCTTGCCGACTTGGTCCGCGAGACTTTTGTCTTCGAGGATATGAACTGTGGAAAGCGAGCGAAGAATACTGGTCTTGCCGCTGCCTCTCGTCCCTGCGACGAAGACCGGCTTGGCGGCGGCAGAAATCAAGGCCGACTTCTGACTGAACCACAGTATCGGGCGACTTTCGTACTCGATCCTGTTGGGGCCGAACGGATTCTCCATCTCTATTCGTCCCTTACCTTAATGCGCCAAGCCGAGTTTGCCTTCGTGAGGCCGTCTATCTCGACGAAGCGCGCCGCTTGGAGCATCAGAAGAGAGTCTTCCAAATCTAGCCCGAGCTCGGCGGAGGCGGCAATCTCAGTGATCTCGTCCCAGAAGAGTAACCCATTCCCGCGCCTGGTGGCATGGTCGCGCAGTCGGCGCATCAGGTCAAACGTGTCGTTGTTCAGAAAGGCCTTGCCGTTGGACATAGTCGAGATGAAGCAATGTTCGCCTTCCATGACCGTCCCGTCGGCGACATTGGTGCGGTAGGGTATAAGTCGGATGCCGACGAGCTCTCCCTGGTGCTGAGATGCAGATCAATTTGCCGTCCGGAAACCTTGGATCGTTGACGATCTCGACCGGATCGGCATGTATGTGTCCATGCAGGTAGACGATAGGCTTGTTGCCCTGCAGCAGCTGAGTTCTGACAAATCCGCTGTTGAGCATCTCCGCGTATGGCGTAATGCGCGGAGTCTTTTGTGGCAGCAGATTGTGATGGCCGATCATGATGCCGTAACGCATGTCGGGCTGCTGGAGCAATTCCTGTAGGCCTGCAAGCATCTCACGCGAGATGTATGGCGTGTCCATCTGACCGTAATACTCGTCGTCGGACGCCTCCTTGTCTGGATCGCTGGGAGGTGTCGCGGGCGAATGTCCCGAGGTGTCCGGCGAGCCGAGATCTACAGGTTCTGTAGAAGGACCGAGTGCCTCGAGACGATCACGAAGGAACGCGGGAAGGTTCTGAAGCTCCCAACTGCCTATCGCTGTGTTGACGAGGATGAAGTTTGCGCCTGCGGATCCTGTCGGAAGTCTGAAGTGCACGGGTTGGTCCACGGGAACGGTCTGCCAACCCAAGCGGGCGGCTAAACTCGCCATTTCGCTGAATTTCTCAGTCGGTCCAAGTTCGCGCGCGTCATCACGGTTCACATCGTGATTTCCCGGTACGAATATCAACGGAAGCGCCTTTGAACTGCGCCCCTGTGCGCGGCAGAGCAACGTGAAATGCTGGAATGCCGAAGCAATGAAAGTCTTGTCGCCACGGCTCGTGAAATCCCCCATGAAGGCGATCGAATCCAAGGGCTTCGAAGTCGTCAGCCGCCGAAGCTTCGTCAAGACGGCACGCAGCGAAGACGCGCGTAGCTTCTGCGTTATTTTCGGAGCGAACTTGCTATCCTTGGCATCGATGTTGCTAGAGGAAGGATGCCAATCCGGATAGTGAATATCGCCTACTTGAAGGATTCGCACCCGTCGCATAACTCGCCCCCCCGCCGAGAGCCATAGACTAATCCGTTCGCTTTTGCCAAGCGCGAAACGATCATCCGACCGCATCGCCTGGAAAGCGCGTTTATCTTTTTGTTGGTAATGGAGAGGCACGACGCAATTGTGCCCCCGGTTGCTTGTCTGCCCACCAAATGGGCACTCAATCTGGGCGCATGGCTTATGATTTCTCGAGTTTGTCCCATAACGAGTTTGAGGATTTGGCCCGCGACCTCGTAGGTCGCGAGATCGACAAGCGTTTCGAGGCCTTTCCCGAGGGACCGGACGACGCGATGGATGGTCGACATGCCCTTGCCGGCGGCGACATTGTGCAGGCGAAGCACTACCAGCGGTCAGGCTTCTCGGCGCTGAAATCCAAGATGAAGAGCGAGCGCACAGCCATTGATGGCTTGGCGCCCTCGCGATACTTCCTCGTCACGTCGGCTTCGCCCGCGGCAGGCGGACACCGGCATGCGCAGCAGGATGAAGCCAGTGAGGGCCAGTAATACACGACAATAGTCATTAGGCTAGAGTACAGTCGCCTTGGGAGGCTGTTCGAATTCAATCCGGCGCTTTTCGGCATCCTTTTTTCGTTTGGTGGTGTCGATACGATATTGGTCAATTCCATCAAGATCGCTCTTCATATCGTTTGGTGTTGGAACTGGAATGGCCTTGGCGGACGCCATGTCATGTCCAGAACGCTCCGAAACTCGCTTCATGGCCCAATAGATTCGCTTGTGGTCTTCGTCCTCGACCACCACACCCTTCAGGCTCTGTGTCTTGACATCGCTGTTAAATCGCTCGACGACTTTACCGAGCAGGATTTCTTCAACGAGCCTCTCCCAGGTTTCCCGAAGATCGCTGTAGAAATCCTTCGCTGACCTTCGCCAAGCATCGGTGGTGAAATCAGTGGCGCCGTCGAAGCTCTTCAGGCGCGTCTTGAGAGTCTCGATGCGCTTCGTGACAGACTGTGCGATCCACGGCTCGTCAGTTTCGCTAATCAAGCCAAAACCGGCAGATTCGGACTTGTTGATGTAGTTTCGAACAAGGGGAATCGGCGGATTGGCCTGCGCAGCTGCGTCAACCACCTCGTTGAAGAACAGAAGATTATGGGTGAAAATAATAATCTGACGTCCTGTGGCCGCTTCTTTTACGAGCCTTGCCGCGACCCGCCTGATCCGAACATGGTCGAGAGATGACACGGGGTCGTCGATGATCATGCCTTGACGCGATGTGTCTCCTCCGACCTCGGCTAAGAAACAGGCCAGGGCAAGCGCGCGCTGCTCTCCTTCGCTTAAGACCTTGCTGTTTGAGATCGCTTTTGCCGCGTTGAGCCCGACCTCGAAATAGCTCTGCCCATCTTGACTACGATCATTAACTGCGAACGGGATGTGCGTTAACGCCAGAGTCTCAATCTCGGCGACGACGCGCTTTTCGAGATCCTGCATGACGAGGCTTCGTCGAAGCGACGTCATCTGCCGTGACACCGAGCCTGTTTCGACAGCATCGCAGCATGAGAGAAGCTTGCGCCGCTCTTCGAGATTCGCCAAGCGCGCGAGAACGATGGTGAGATCGTCGCCCAGTTTTTTCCGATCCTTGAGTGTATCGCGACGAGCTCGATCGGTAGCGCGGTTCCCGTCGTCGGCCGCTGCCTTGTCGTCCGTCAGCGCTTCGGCCTCTAGCGCCTCCGCCTCCGTTCGGAGTTTCGATGCAACTGGCGCCGCAAGTTGCGGGAACGCAGCGTACTCGGACAGCGCAGCCGCAACGACAATTGCATCACGCCTTTTACCTGCCTCGACATAATATGCCGAGATCAGGGCCACCATCGCCTTGCGTGCGGCGGACAGATCGCCAAACTCTCCGAGAGCCGCCTCAACCGCCTCCCCGGTCGCAATGGTGAGTCCTTTGATTTGGCGCAGGGCCTCTTCATGGGCAATAGATGCGACTTGCGCCGCCTTATTTGCGGCGCCCGTTACGAAGTCATTGAAGGATTGGATCCGCCCCGCGGCGTCCGCCGTCATCGGCTCCTGGCAGAGCATGCAACGATCGCCTTCCTGATCTGGCAAGTGCTGATGATCGATGCCAGTGACGCTCGCTAAATAGGCTCGTGCATGGTCGAACATATACCGCCAGGGAGAAAGCCCAACGCCGCTCAACGGCATAGTCGCGAACGCTCCTGAGGCGGCAAGTTGTGCAGCCTGCGCTGTAGAATCGGCTGTTGCATATAGATTGCGATAAATCTCGAGGGCCGCCGCTGAGAGAGCCGCGTCGATCTGTTCAGATGCAGTCAGCAGTTTTTCCAAGGCCGCCTTGGCACGCCGACGCTTTGTCGCCATCGTTGAAGGGTCGCTTGCCAGAGCCTGTTCGAGGCCAGCGAGATCAGCCATGTCCTGCTCTGAGAGGGCAGCGAGGTTTTTGATTTCGGCTGCGGAAGGCATCACGTCCTTTGACTTGATTTCGAGACGAGCCAGCAGCTTTACGACCGCGCCGGCAGCTGTGTACCCACTCGGCAATGGTGTCTTTAGGTTCTTTTCGATCGCTTTGATTTCTTCCCGGAAGTCGGCTTCGAGCTCGGTGCGGTGACGTCCATGGCTTTCGAGAAGCGCGATGGCTGCGGGCAGAAAACCGATACGGTTTTGCTTATCGACGTAGAGGCGAGCGTTCGCGGAGTCGAAAACGGAGATCCGTGCAATTGACGCGGGGGGCAGCGTTCCGTCCTTCCAGGTTATGGGGGTCGGTTCCGTAGCACCCTCTTCGAGAAACCGGACAAGCACTTCGGCTGGCGGTTTGGTGCCGATCTCGAACACGTTGCCAAGAAGATCATCCGCCGTCAGACTACGGCAAAGCTTCTTCGCGATCCGGCAATAGCCGCTCTTTCCGCTTCCATTGTCGCCGTAGATAATGGTGATGCCATCGGTGGCGAAACGCAGTTGCTGCTCTTCGGCGAGGCGGTTCAAATGCTTGACGGGGCCGAGTGAGCAAAGCACCGCGCGCGGCTCGTTCGAACTGTTGGCCCTCAAATGCTCCGCCGAGAGCGGAGAGCATTCGGGCAGATCAGCGGTAAATCCACCGACGTGGCGGACCCGAGCTGTTACACCGGCCTTATCCTCCTGCTCGAGGTTGAAGCCCGGCCGCGCGGCGTGTCTTCTTAAGGCATCCCTAATCCAGTCGGGCTGCTTATCCGCCCATTCCAAAAGTCCAACCTCGGCCATTCCTGCCCCCCGAATCTTACCATCATTATACTTATTGATCTGTCCAGATTCGATGAATTCGCTTGTCTGGACAAATTTTCCTCGCGATCGCACATAGAGTGCTGGAGATGTACCAAATAAATGACCTCCCCCCGCGCCGCTAGGTCAGCAAACAAATGCTTCAGCGATCAAACGTCTCCACAACGACATCAGCAATCAAAGGCATTGGACCGCGCGCACGAATTTAGGTAGCCGGCAACGCGTACGAGGAGATAGAGCTGGAAGTGCGTGCCTTTCGATAGTCTATGGGCGGAATTCGACCGCCTCACCGATAGGCCGATCGAGGTTCGCCGTCACTGTCGGGCTGGGTCCGAGTCCGCGATAGGCGCCACGACAGCGCTCGCGATAGGCGCGCAACGCTTGGTCCATGGCGCCCGGACCGCCACACATTTGCGGATGACGTCCTGCCCGTCTTGGGTTTCAGCAGCGTGCGCCGGCGCTCCGATTTCCGCGACTTTTGGATCCCCTCCAATCGTGACGACCGATTATCGCCTGTCTCCATTTCGACCGTTATCTGGGCGGTAACACTTTTAGAAATCTATGCTGCTGGACATAAGCGGCGACCATACCGAGAATTTACTTTCAAATTCTGGCGGCAAAGTTCTATCGTAAATGAAAATAGGGGATGGGGTATGGAAACGAGTTCGGAGACTGGCGATGCTGCCGGTATATCAGCCGCGCCCGTAATAGAAGTCGTGGCGGACATCGCCGCCAGCTTTACATATGCGTCCTTCCAAAATGCTATTCCGGTGATCCGGTCTATCGCGCTCAACAACCCGACCCAGCAGGGTTTCGAAAAATGCACTCTCGAGCTGACATCGAACCCCCCTTTTTTGCGCGCCAAAAGCTGGACAATTGATCGGATCGTTGCTGGCGACCGGCTTCCCTTAAGCGATCGAAAAATCGATCTCGACGCCGGCTATCTGGCCGGTCTCAACGAGGCTGAGCGCGGGGAGATAACGTTGCGCCTAACCTCAGGAGGCGCAGTGCTGGCCGAGCAGCGCGTTGCGGTGCGCCTGCTTGCCCGCGACGAATGGGGTGGCGTCGTCGATATGGCGCAATTGCTCGCCGCATTCGTCATGCCGAACGACCCGGCGATCGCAGGACTGCTGCGTTCCGCAGCGGAGCTGCTCGCAGCGCATGGTCATCCTTCCAGCCTCGATGGCTATCAAAGCGGCAATCCGCAACGCGCATTCATGCTGGCGGCCGCAATTTATTCGGCCATTGCTGGCCTATCGCTGCATTATGCAGAGCCACCTGCGAGCTTCGAAAGCCGCGGCCAAAAAATTCGACGTCCCTCAATTATTACGGCAGAAAAGCTGGCAACCTGTCTCGATACCAGTCTGTTATTCGCGTCCGCCCTGGAGGCGACGGGCTTGCATCCCGTCGTTTTGATGTTTCAGGGACACGCGGCCGTCGGCGTCTGGATGACACAAAGGACGCTCGCCAACGCCATTGAACCCGATGCCATGGAGGTCCGCAAGGCGCTGGCATCGCGCGAACTCATCGTGTTTGAGACGACAGGCGTGACGCATCGGCCGGCGATGACGTTGGAGGCTGCCCAACACGCAATCGAACAGCGGCTCGACGAAACGCAGGTAGCCACCTTTGTCGCAGCCATCGATATACGCCGCTCGCGCAGCGGCGGCATCACACCGCTTGCTTCGCACGAACCGACGCGCCGCAGCGTGGATGCAGAGGTGGCAACCGAAATCGCGTTGCCGTTGCCAGCCGCACCGGCCGTGGTAGCCCTGCCGGTCGAGATCGTCGAGGTAAAGCCGACGACAGCGGCCGGACGGATCGACCGCTGGCAGAAAAAGCTCCTCGATTTGACACTGCGGAACCGCCTGCTCAATTTTCCGGACTCCAAGAAGACAATTCCGTTTCTTTGTACTGACGTCGGCTACCTCGAGGACCGTCTGATGGCAGGCGCTTCGATCCGGCTGATTTCGCTCCCCGAACAGAATCCACTGGGCGAGCGGGATGCTGTCCTCTATCGCGAGGTGCACGGACGTGACCTCCAGCGTGGCTTTGCCGCGGAAGCGCTTCTGCGCGACGAGCTCCCGTCGACGCTCGATGGGCGTCAATTGGAATCCCGGCTGATCGATCTTTACCGGCAAGTGCGCAACGATTTTGCCGAGGGCGGCGCGAATACGCTCTTCCTGGCGGTCGGCTTCCTGCGCTGGAAGAAGAAGGCCGAGGACGAGCGCAGCTATCGCGCGCCATTGCTGCTCGTACCGGTCAAAATCGAGCGCCGCAGCGCAACATCGCATTTTACCTTGCGCTTCCATGAAGATGAACCGCGATTCAACGCAACCTTGTTGCAGTTTCTCGAACGCGACTTCGAGCTCAAACTGCCACAGTTTTCCGGTGAGCTGCCCGAGGACGAAAGCGGCGTTGATGTGCCGAGGCTGCTCGGTCTTATGCGCCAGGCAGTGCGCGACGTCCCCGGCATGGAGGTGGTGGACGAGACGGCGCTGTCGACCTTTTCCTTCGCCAAGTTTCTCATGTGGAAGGATCTGGTCGAGCGTACCGATGCGCTGCGCGAAAACCGTGTCGTGCGCCATCTGATCGACACGCCGGAGATAGCTTTCGAGGGCAATGGCGCATCATTCCGCGACGAGCGCGAACTCGACCGGCACTATGCCCCGTCCGACATGGTTTTGCTGCTGCCGGCCGACTCCTCACAGACCGCCGCAAGTCTTGCCGCCGCTGAGGGTCGCGATTTTGTCATCATCGGTCCTCCCGGCACTGGCAAGAGCCAGACCATTGCCAACATGATTGCCAACTGTCTTTCAGTTGGCAAAACCGTGCTGTTTGTGGCCGAGAAGACGGCGGCGCTCGATGTGGTGTATCGCCGCCTGCGCGAACATGGCCTGGGCGCGCATTGTCTCGAACTCCATTCCAGCAAGGCGGACCGACGCAACTTTCTCACCCAGCTCAGGATCAGCTGGGAAAGCGGCGTGCGCGTGGACGCAGCGGAGTGGATTGCGATCAACGAGCGGCTTCGCGTCCGTCGCGACGAACTGAATGCCTATGTCGAAGCGCTGCATCGGCACCATGTCAATGGTCTGACGCCTTATCTGGCGCTCGGCATCGCTCTCAAGAACAAGCGGCAGCACGCTCCGAGATTGTCCTGGCCATCGCGCGATTCCCATGACGAGGCAAACCGGCTGGCGCTGGAGCATATTGCCGCCGAAACAGGTCTCGCATTTCAGTCGGTGGAGATGCGGTCGGTCTTGCGTCTTATAGATGTCACCGAGTGGACGTCAGGCTGGCAGGACAATTTGCTCGAAGGGGCAAAGACCCTCAAGAATGCGTCCGAGGTTCTAGCGACCGCACTCGACGCCTTCCTGGTGAGCATCGGCCTGCGCGCCAAAGGCGACGCGTCAAAAGCGGAGCTCGAAGCGCTGCGAAAACTAGCAGCGGCACTCCAGGACAGTGCCGGCTATGACGTCAGCATTGTCTTTGATCGAGATTTCGCCCAGTTGCGGGGAGCCCTCGCCACTCTCAATGAGGCAATCGGAGACTATCGCAAGTCTCGCAAGGACCTGTCGGCCCGCTATGACGAGGCTGCCGTTGCGCGCATACGGGTGGAGGACATAGAGCAGCAATGGCAGCAGGCCGCTTCTGCATTCTGGCCAAACAGTCAGTTGGGCAAACGCAAAGTCCAGAAGCTGCTTCAAGGCTATGTCACAGAGGGGGTAGCCGATCCTCAGCACGACTTGCTGCTGTTGCGCCTGATGCAGGACCGCCGGGCCACTGTCGAAGCCAACATCCTATCTGGGAAGCCGATCGGATTTGCCGCACTTGATACCGACACCCACCGTATCGATCAGATACTCTCGATGGCCGAAAGGCTTCGACAGACGCTACGCCTGCCCGGCCTCGGCACGGAGGATTTCAAAGCGCTCCTGCAAGCAACCGCCCCGAGCCTGCGAAGCGGTGCAGCAGATAGCACGATGCGCTATGGGGCAGCCCGCTTCCTTGCGGCTTCTGCAGCATTCGAGGCTGCCAAGACCCAATTTGCGATCCCTGCTGGAAAGACGCCTTCTTGGGCAGAACATGATAACCCGCTGACCGAATTGACGACTGCGATGGGAGACTTGCTCGACGCCCGTCATCTTCTCCGGGACTGGACTTCGTGGTGCGGCATTCGTCGCAGGGCTGTCAGTCACAATCTGGGAGCGTTGGTCGACGATATCGAGGCGGGTCTAGTGCGACCAGCTGAAGCTCAATCCGCGTTCCGCCTGGCCTATGTACGCTGGTGGCTGCCGGCCACGCTGGATGCCGATCCGGTGCTGCGGAATTTCCGTCGCTTCCAGCACGAGCACGCCATCGAAGATTTCCGGGAAATCGACGATCTTGTCCGCGCTCAAGCAAGCCTTCGCGTCATCAGTGCCATCGCTCATGGTTTGCCGGCTGTGCAAGGCGTCCCGCGCAATTCCGAGTTGGGCCTGTTGCGCCATCAGATGGAATTGCAGCGGCCCAGCCGGTCAATCCGCGAGATGATTGGCGCGATGCCGACGAGCTTTGCCAAGCTCGCGCCGTGCATGCTGATGTCCCCTCTTTCAATCGCTCAATATCTACCGCCCGACCAAGCCCTGTTCGACGTGGTGATTTTCGACGAAGCATCGCAGATCACCACCTGGGACGCCGTCGGTGCCATCGCGCGAGCCCATCAAACCATAATCGTAGGCGATCCCAAGCAGTTGCCGCCCACCAATTTCTTTGGCCGCAACGAGGAGGACGAGGAAGTCGTCGAACACGAAAAGGATCTTGAGAGCATTCTCGACGAAGCCAAAGCGGCCGGCATCCCGGTACGTGACCTGCGCTGGCATTATCGTAGCCGCAATGAGTCGCTGATCGCCTTTTCCAACCATCACTACTATCAGAACCGGCTCATCACATTCCCTTCGCCAACGGTGGAAGATCGGGCAGTTCAGCTGCGAAAAATCACGACCGGCATCTATGACCGTGGCAAAAGCCGCACCAATCGAATCGAAGCCCAAGCGGTAACCGACGAGGCGGTCAGCAGGATGCTGCGTTGGCTGGCCCTACCGGAAAAGGACCGACCCACGCTCGGAGTCATCACTTTCAACGCGCAACAGCAGTCGCTCATCCTCGACCTTTTCGACAAGGCACGCCAGACAGAGCCGGAGCTTGAATGGTTCTTTGCCGACGAGCGTATTGAGCCCGCCATCGTCAAGAATCTGGAAAATGTCCAAGGGGACGAGCGTGACATAATCCTGTTTTCGATCACCTTTTCGCAAGATAATGCCGGCAAGCGCAGCATGGATTTCGGCGCGCTGAATCGGGACGGCGGCGAACGCCGGCTGAATGTCGCGGTGACGCGTGCGCGGCAGGAACTGATCGTATTTTCAGGTTTTGCCGCCGACCAGATCGACCCCAACCGAACCAAAGCGATCGGCGTACAGCATCTCAAAGCCTTTCTCGATTTTGCCGAACGCGGCGCTGTGGCATTGCCAGCGCAGGAACGCGGATCGGTCGGAGCCCTGGAATCCCCTTTCGAGGAGGCCGTCGCTGCCGAGCTTGAGAAGCGCGGATGGACCATCGTTCCTCAAGTCGGCATTTCGGGCTTTCGAGTGGATATAGGGATCCGGCATCCCGATCTCGCCGGCGCCTATCTGGCTGGGGTCGAATGCGACGGCGCGACCTATCACAGTTCTGCCACGGCGCGAGATCGAGACAAGGTCCGCGAGCAGGTCCTGCGCGGCCTCGGGTGGAACATTGTCCGGGTATGGTCAACCGATTGGTGGTTTGATCTCGAAGGTTGCACCGAGAGGCTTCATGCCAGCCTGGCCGCGCTGCTCGAGGAAAGCCGTCGCAAACAGGCTGAACAACAGGAAAGTGAAGCCGCGATCCATTGGGACATGGGACATAAGGTCGACCCCATGGACCCATTGCCAGCCGAAGACCTAGCATCGGCCGGCGAACCGGAACATCCGTCGATAAAATCAGAGCCAGAACTTGTCGCCGCTCCCCTCGCGACGGGAGAGCGCCCATCGGCATCTGCAGGAATTTTGCCTGCGGCCGCGCATTCGACGCATGATACCGTACCGACGGGCGGCCGTTATCGCCTGACTGATCTAACCGGATTTTCCACCAGCCCGGATCAGTTTTATGACTTCGTCTACCGAGGCACGCTGCGGTCCATGGTCGACGCGGTGATCGAGCAGGAAGGACCTCTGCGAGAAGACGTCCTTGCGCAGCGCATCGCACGGGCGCATGGCTGGCTCAGAACGGGCAACAAGATTCGGGAGCGGATCGACCTGCATCTGCGCGAGTTCGATAGAACTGAAGAATCCAGCGGCAGCTTCCTATGGACGAGAGGGACGGTGGTCGACCTGCTTGATTATCGCATGCCGTTCGATGCCGATGCCCGCCGGTCCATTGCCGACATTCCAATCGCCGAGCTGGCCGCTGTCGTCGTTGCGAACGAGGACATTCTGGAACAGTCCGACCCCGCTCTCGACCTTGCACGTCTGCTCGGTGTCGAGCGACTTGCGGCGATTTCACGCTCCCGGCTGGATGAAGCCATCGATCGCGCCCAGCGCAACCTGGCATCGACATAGTCTCGGAGACTCCATGTTTCGATTCATCCACAGCTCCGATCTTCATATCGGCAAGCGGTTCGGCAACATGCCAGAGGATCTGCGCGGGCGGCTCCGTGAAGCGCGCCATGGCGCGATCAGCCGGCTGGCAGAGCAGGCACGCGTCCATGGTGCATCCACCATACTTCTGGCCGGCGATACGTTCGATACCGAAACGCCCACTCCAGCGATGTTGCGGCAGGCCATGGCCGAGATGAGCCAGAGCGCGCCTCTGCGCTGGATATTGCTGCCTGGCAACCATGATTCCCTGTTGGCTGATCAATTGTGGAGTGCAGCGGACAGCGTTGTGCCGGACAATGTCCTGCTGGCGACGCGGCCCGAAACCCTGACCATTGGCGCGGACGTGGCGCTGCTGCCTGCACCTTGCACCACCCGCAGACCCGGTCGCGACCTTACCGAGTGGATGAACAGCGCCGCGACGCCGCAAGGCGCCATCCGGCTCGGCCTTGCTCATGGCGCTATTCAGAACTTTTCCGAAGATTCAGCAGCGTCCGATGTCATTGCACCAGATCGCGCGACCAAGGCCGGCCTCGATTATCTGGCACTTGGCGACTGGCACGGACCCGTCACCATCAATGAGCGCAGCCGTTATAGCGGTGCGCCCGAACCTGACCGTTTCAAGCATGATACACCCGGTCAGGCCCTTGTCGTTTCCATTGCCGGGCCTGGCGCCGTGCCCGAGATCGTGGCCGTTGAAACAGCTAGCTTTTCCTGGAAAACCGCTCCCCTGCATCTGCTGTCTGGCGACGACAGCGCCGCGGCATTTGAAGCGTTGCTTCCACCGGCTCATCTGCGGCGTCAGACTTTGCTGCGAATTGCCGCGTCTGGCCGGGTGCGGTTAAGTGGGCGAACGATCCTTCAAGCGGCGATCGCGGTAGCCGCGCCCGACTTCGCCTATCTGGAACTGGACGGGGACGGGCTCGCGACCGACTGCGAAAGTGGCGATTTGGATCGGATCGACCGCTCTGGTGCCCTTCGCGAGGCAGCGCAGGCACTGTTGGATGAAAGCAGCGACGAAACCCGGTCGGCTGTCGAACGCGACATATCGCGAGAAGCACTGGTTCGGTTGTTCAGCTATTGCGAGGCGATGGGATCATGAAACTTACGGCCCTTCGGCTCCACAACGTCAAACGGTTCGCCGGGCAAGGCGTCGCCATCGAAAACATCGGCGACGGCGTCAACGTGCTTTGCGCGGTCAATGAGTTCGGCAAATCAACCTTCTTCGAAGCGCTGCACGCACTCTTTTTCCAGCCTCACACGGGCACACCCGAAGGCGTGCGACTGTTGCGGCCTTATAGTGGGGGCAATCCGGTGGTGGAGGCCGACATCACCACTTCAGAAGGACGCTATCGACTTGCCAAGCAGTTTTATGGCGGCAGGCTGGCCAGCGTTATTGACCTCGACGGCGGGCGACTGTTGGCTCAAGCCGATGAGGCCGAAGCCTTTATCGGCAAACTAATCCATGGCGGAAGCGCAGGACCGGCAGGATTGCTCTGGGTTCGCCAAGGGGTCACCGGCATCGAAAGGCGCAGCAAAAGCGAGGAGGACGGCGAAAAACGCGTGCGCGAAAGCCTACTGTCCTCGGTTCAGGGGGAAGTTGAAGCCCTGACCGGCGGGCGACGCATGGCCGAAATCGCCGCGGCATGTGAAGAAGAACTCTATAGCCTGGTTACGTCAACGCTGCGTCCCAAGAGCGGCGGTCTCTATGCGGCAGCGCTCGACGAGCGTGACAAGCTGGTGAAAGACGAGCAGCGTCTCAGCGCCGAAGTCACCGGTCTGCGCGATTCGCTCGACAAGCGGCGCATGGCGTTGGCGCGTCTGTCTGAGCTTGAAAACCCCGAAGAAGGCGCCACTCGGCGGGAAGCCATCTCGGCCGCGGAAGCCGCAGTCGAGGCCGCCAAATCGCACAGCGAAGCCTTGAAAGCCGCCGAGGCGGAAGCTGCCCTTGCCGCAATTCACCACGACGCGGCGCAGCAGGCCCTCGATAGTTTTCGGACCGCGCTCAAACGAGCCACGGATTTGCGCCAGCAGTCGACGATTGCGCAGCTTCGCCGCAGTGAGGTTCTCGATCGGCGCGCTTCTGCCATTGCCGAAAACGAACAAGCGATGGGCGAAGTTCAAGCAGCCGAACTGGAAGAGCGCGAAGCACGCGAATTGCTCGCGCGGCTGGATGCGACTCTTTTGGCGCGTGACGCTGCCGAACAACTGGCCGGCTCGGACAACCGGTTGAAACAAGCCGAAGTCGCCAGAACCCAGATCGAAGATGGAGAGGCAGCACTGGCGATGCTGGCGGTGCCGGAACAAGCTGTCGAGCAACTCCAGGCGCTCGAAATCGAGATCGCCAGCCTTCGTGCAGCTCACCTGGCAACCTTGCCGACGCTATGCATGGAATACCGGGACGGCGCCGCCGATTTGGTGACCATCGATGCCAAGCCCTTGCCCCATGCAGAAGACCAAAGCTTTGCTGGCACCGTACGCCTGGATATTGCCGGCATCGGAGCCTTGACCCTGCGATCGAATCGGCCGCAGCAGGCCGACCGGACCATCGAAGACGCCGAAGCGAAGCACCGCAGCCTGCTTGCGTCCCTCGGTGTCGATAGCCTCAGGACGGCACGCCAGCGCCTAGTGGAAGCGCGCGACAAAGCTACCGAACTGGGCTTGGCGCGTCAGCGACTTGCCGATCTCGCGCCCAAGGGGATACAGCAATTACACGAGGAGCTTGCTCGTCTGAGTGCCCTCGGGGCCGGGGACCTCGAACTCAAAGTCGATCCAGAACAGATCCGGCAACATCATGCCGCAGCCGAGCAGCGTGTGGCGACAACACGCAACAGCGTGCGCGAGGCCTTGCCTTTGCGCAGCCATGCCGACGAGGCTGTCATGGCTGCGGAGACGGCTTATGTCACCATCCAGGCGGAACTGACCAGCCTCGAGGTCATATTGGGACCCGATGCAGCGCGCGAGGAAAAGGGGCGCTTGCTGCTCACCGAGGCCACCGCACGACAAAAGCTGCGCGAA
The DNA here is from genome assembly GCF_003997415.1 of Mesorhizobium sp. M7A.F.Ca.MR.245.00.0.0. NCBI lineage: Bacteria > Pseudomonadati > Pseudomonadota > Alphaproteobacteria > Hyphomicrobiales > Phyllobacteriaceae > Mesorhizobium > Mesorhizobium sp. M7A.F.Ca.MR.245.00.0.0. Next base: position 23,085 of record NZ_RZTE01000014.1, read on the forward strand.
GCGGCCGAAATGCGCGCTGCTCCCCTGCGCGACGGCGCTCGCGATCTCACCAGCGCTGAAGCCGTTCTGCGCCGCGCCCGTTCGGTTCAGGATGCCGCCACACAGGAAGCAAGTCAGTTGCGTGTAACCCTGGCCGATCTCAATGGCCATATTCGCACTCGGTCCGACGACGCGGTGGAAGAAGCTTTGCGCGAGGCCACAGAAAAATTGGAAATCGCTGGAGAGCGAGCGAGACGCTTCGAATTCGAAAAAGCCGTCCTCGACCGGCTGCGCACGACGCTGGTCGCTGCGCGCTCGACGGCACGCGATCTTTATCTGAAGCCGGTCATGTCCGAGCTGCGACCGCTGCTTGGATTGCTATTCGATGACATCTCCATAGTGTTCGACGAGAACACACTGTTGCCACAGACCGTTCGCCGCAATGGTCAGGATGAGGATGTCGATAGGTTGAGTGGCGGCATGCGAGAACAGCTTTCGGTTCTGACACGTCTGGCCTTCGCCCGTTTGCTTGCCCGCGACGGCCGACCCACACCGGTTATCCTGGATGACGCTTTGGTTTATTCCGATGACGACCGCATCGAGCGCATGTTCGACGCTTTGCATCGTCAATCACACGATCAGCAGATTCTCGTTTTCTCCTGCCGCCAACGCGCGTTTGCAAAACTCGGCGGTAACATTTTGCAGATGAGCGACTGGCAACCGGGTCGGTCATAAGCGGAGATCGCGCAGCCTCAGCTAGGGCGACGGCAGATCGTATCGTGTTACGATTGCAATGCCGTTTTCGATCTCGATTTCGATAACTTCATTAATCAGGAATTCCTCTGGGCCAAGATCCTCGAGGAGAGCATCGAAGAGCTCTCTCTGTTTTTCAGGCCCGACCTGAGGGACGACGATAATCAGGCCGGCGTGAACCGGTTCTTTGGCATAGAGCTTCCTGAAGTCCTTAGCATTGTTGGTGACGAAGGTGAAATCCTCATCGATAATGAGCGGCATGAGGTCCCAGTCGGTTTCGCCGCTTAGCCCAAGCCAGTTGACGTGGTTTGCTTCATGTCCGCGTTCTTGGGCTACCGCAACCAGAGACGTGTGCAGGCACTCATCGATCAGAAACCTCACGAGGTCACACGCGTCTCGACCTGGCCGACGGACCTGGGTCGCCCTTCAAAACCACGCGCTTCGACGACTTTATTTTCACGCCCTGCTCGACCAGCTTCTTAGGCCGCCCACGAACCGGGTGCGCGGCGACCCACATTCTGGCGAGCTCAATCACGCGCGGCGTTAGCTTCGGATATCCCTCCAGAACCTCCGCTTCATCTGCGCCCTGCGCTAGCATCGTCGTGATCATACGAACAGGGATGCGGGTTCCTTTGAAGACAGGCTCTCCGCCCATCACCCCTTTAACGCGGCCGATGGCGGCCTCCGCTTCATCAAGATCCACGATGCGCGCTTTGAGCTGTTTACGTGCCTCGGCGACGTCGACGATCAGCAGGTCGTCGGCCCTTACGGTCTTGGCCCTTGGGGCAGCTTTGATTTCCTCGAACAGGCGGTAGCGACGATCAGCGGGCAATGTCGCACCCACGCCATACCAAAGCTTGAGCCGCAGCAAATCCTCGCCGGTCAATGCCCGTCGGACGACCCCACCGATGCGCCGAGCAGTGCTTGGCACAGTATCGACAATGCGTTTGTCGATCGCATTGTGCACGGCCTTGATTCCTATCCCGCTGACGGCGGCTGCCTCTGCGGGGGTGTAGATGCGAGCAAGTGTGCCCATTATTCTTCTCCTTATAAAGAATAATATAGGCCGTTTGACCCCCTCCGTAAAGGCACGCGTCTTTGGAATCACGGCGGTTAGCAAAGGCGGTGGTGAGCCGAGAGGCCTCACAAACCCTTGGGGCTCGAGATGGCAGACTCGGCGCAGTATAATTGCGCTAACTATCGAATTTGCAGTTGGCGACAAACGACACACGAGTTCGTCGCGGACTTTTAACTCTGCGAAGGCGCGTCTTCGAGCGCTTTGAAACCCTACACCCATCTGCAGGCCATCTGTATCAAGCTTTGGACCAAAACCGTTTCCATCGCTCACGAGCGTTCTCTCTGGGGGTCTCAAGTGGGGCTTGCCCATGGCCACGAATTTTTGGGCGACAGCGGTGCAGAGGCCGCATACCGCTGCCTGCTTGACGTCGCTGACCGTGTCCATGTCCGAAATTTGCCTACAAATTTCGGACGCCCTTGGGCGCGCTAGATTCGCTATGGAAAGCTGGAAGCACTCGCAAGCCCGGTGGCCACAGCGTCTGCAGCGCCAAGCTATTCCTCCGTATCCAAACCCGCATCCTCATGGCCACTAGCCAACTCTGGCATAATTTCACCAGCAAGCAGCTCATCTCTGCTCAGCAGCCCGGCATCCTCGAGCGCCTCGCAGTCCGGGAGATCGCGAAGCGTGTCGAGGCCGAACTCGAGCAGGACGCTTTTGTCGTCACATAGGTGTAGGGAGCGCCGGGCGTCGGACTGCGCGGGTTCGACGCGATCAGGCCGGTGCCGCAGATGGCCGATCAGGTCGCGACTGATTACTTCCCGAAAACCGACGACAATTCGGCGCGGGTAATCGGCTGGAAGTGCCGATGCACATCAGCATCAGCACGTCCGACCACGTCAGGTCCACGGCACGCCCGCTGCTTCCGCAGGCGCGGATGGCATCGGCATAGGCCGGCCGTGTCAGGTGCTTCCAGCCGCCGGCGACAGCGACGAGGTCATAGGGCCGTCCGCGCAGCTCTCGGATGTCGTCGATGAGAAGGTCACGGGCGAGCTCGCGGGAGAGACTGCACCGCAAGCGCGTCCCGCGCGCGCGAACTGCTCGATCAACTGATCTCAGACGACGACGAATCTCGTCCAGATTCCAAAAGCGGTGGCCGCAGCGGCGCTTTGCGGGCTCGCGTTACCACAGATCGCAGAACTGTGATCTCGCCTTGTGCCCGAGACCGCAATCTGGGCTCGCGACGAAGCATATCGCTTGCGATCATCAAAGGACGCGTCGACGCCGTCGGTTGCCTTTTCCACCGCCGCCTCACACATCGTGTTGGGGCTGAAGAGCTACCTGCAAATCCTCGCAACGGGCGCGGCCGCATCCTTGATTTTACAAATTGACACGTCTTGGTTTTTAGAAAATGCCACGTGCGATGATGGCGCCAAAAAAAAATGTCACGCGAGATGATCATGCCTGAGGTAAATGGTCCGCCAAAGTTGGGAAAGGTATACCGGTTGAATGGTGGATAGGTACGCCGGATAAAAAGGGCTTCGGGTTCCGGAAGACGAACTAATCGACGGATAGGCGCTGCTCGTGAGGGAAACTGCATGCGCATTACGGTTATGACCATCCAGGGATGTCGGATATGATCTTGAATAGTGACATTGCAGGCCAAAGAGCGGCCGAGAAGCTAGCAGAGGGCCTGAAATCGCAGGGCAAGCAGCAATACGAAGAAAGGTCGAGGGAACGCGAACGAGATGTGTCTCGTTAGGTCGCACGTTGCACCAGGGGTGCGTCGGAAGGCACTCCGCCGTGTCCTGAAGAGGTAGCCTGCACTTGAGAATAGCCACGGTGGTACCTTATTTTCGGCTGTGAAGCACACGAGACCCGCGACGTGAGACCCAGTTGCTCAATACCCAGTTGCTGGGTGAGCGTGCATGACTGCCAACGGAAGGTCTTGCACGCACCCTCGCGATCTTGAGCAATGGTCGCCATGACTTTCTTCTTGCAGGCTTTTGAGTGGCCCAGCCTGCAATCACCAGACCCCACCGACTCTAAAGAGCGTGGCAGACGGGATAGTCGAGGTTGCCCGGCACAATTACGCTCAAGGCTTGCGCCGCCCAGAGGACACGCTGAAAAGGCAGCATGGGCGCGCAAGCACGCCATTCACGAGAGTTCGACATGAAGACTATGCAAGAAAAAGACATTCCGGCATTCGTGCAAGCAGTTGTGGAGGCCGGCTGCAACATTTGCGCGATTGGCAACTTGGGATATGTCTTTGGCGATGCTGATTTGACGCCGGCGCAACGGAGGTCCGTCGAGCCACAGCTGCGCAGGATTGCTGAGATCTACGGCGAACGCGATCATCTCATGGACGAGATAGCTGTATATCTGCGGTCGATCGGACGCCATGTCGAGGTTGAGCCGAAGACAGGTGTTTCCTGATGGCCGCGATCGATCGCGTTCCGTAGTCGCCATTTCTATTGGGTAACGAGCAGCCGTCTTCCAACCTCTGAAACAAAAAAGAGGTGACCCCCAAAGGCCGCTCTCGAGACCGCAAGTCTGAGCCGCTAACGCATTGCGATAACCAGGCTGTCCGAACTGGGCGTCGATGCCTTCCTCGACCAGGTCGCGGTAGGCGGCGATCTCATCTACCGCATGCATAGCCAAGCCAGAGAAGTTTTCGGCAGCGGAATTCTCGGTCGCTTCCCCTTTTATGACTAGAGGGTGCGGCCGATCCGGCCGCGACGATCTCGCAGGGATTGCCATATACGGCAACACGAACACCGGCGGATCAATACTCGGATAATGGCGGCCGGCTATGTAGCGATCGATCGCGCACCAACATATCAATGCAATAGCTTAGTTGCTTTCAAAGGCGGGTCTCTACGAACTGCAAGCAAGCTAAACGATTGCGTCAACTCTTCCTCGCAGAGCGAAAACTCCGCGCCCACGCGATTTCTCTGCTGGAACAGCGGCACATCCTCAGCGCCAGGACACGGCCGCCGCCGTCGGGTTTTACGAAGCCGGTGATTGCATAAGTTGCCCGCAAGATATCATTGGTATCGGGAACGCCGCCGATGCCGCATCCTGAATAGAGCGGCCGCTTGCACCTGCCAGCCCGACGACCAGATCATATCTGCAACTCCATCTACCTGGACGTGGTGCAAATCACCTCGCTGAAGCCGCAAATCGTCGCCTTCGACCAGGATAACCACATCCGTGACCGCCTGAGCTACTCGGTCGATCTCGACGCACATGGCCGATACAGTTTTTCCATCCTTCACGAAGCGAATGAGACTTTGGCCATTCCAGCCCTGGTCTACGGGGCGTGACTTGTCCCCGATGCATGCGCGAGCTCTCCGCTCGGCCGGCCGCCGGACGTCGCCACCGGCCGAAGGCGCCCGAAGGCGCCCGAAGGCGCTTGACAAAGCAGCACCGGCCCATTCAACTTGAGGCATTCACCAGGGGAGTCCCGGTAAGGGGCTGAGATACTGCTGGCTTTCGCGGCGCAGTGACCCGTTGAACCTGATCCAGTTCATACTGGCGTAGGGACGGTGCAAGCGCTTTGCGGGAGTTTACGCCCGAGGTCCTGCTGCAGCAGGTCTACAGAAGCGTCTTTTCATCCTTCCGGCACAGAACTGGGTCTCCAATGCATGAGCAAAGGAGCCTCACGATGAATGCCCTCACCCCCGCCGTGTCGACGGGACCACTGCCCGCCTCGCGGAAAATCCACAAGCCCGGCGTCCTCTACCCGCAGATCAGGGTGCCGATGCGCGAGATTTCCGTCCATCCGACGGCCGGCGAACCGCCCGTCACCGTCTACGATCCGTCCGGCCCCTACACCGATCCATCAGTCCAAACCAGCATCGAAAAAGGCCTTGCCCGGCTTCGCCACGAATGGGTCACGGCGCGTTGCGATGTCGAAGCCTATGACGGCCGCCACGTCCGGCCGGAAGACAATGGATTCGCCACCGGCGAGCGCCTGACACCGGAATTTCCGATACGCAATCGGCCGCTCAAGGCCAAGCAGGGCAAGGCGGTGACCCAACTTGCCTATGCGCGCGCCGGCATCATCACGCCAGAAATGGAGTTCGTAGCCATCCGCGAGAATCTCGGCCGCGAGGTGATGCGCGGCAAGCTGCAACGCGACGGCGAAGCCTTCGGCGCGGCGATCCCAGATTTCGTCACACCCGAATTCGTGCGCGACGAGGTGGCGCGCGGACGCGCAATCATTCCCGCCAACATCAATCATCCCGAGAGCGAGCCGATGATCATCGGTCGCAATTTTCTGGTCAAGATCAACGCCAACATCGGCAACTCGGCTGTCACATCATCGATGGCCGAAGAGGTCGAAAAAATGGTCTGGGCGATCCGCTGGGGCGCGGACACGGTGATGGACCTGTCGACCGGCCGCAACATCCACAACATCCGCGACTGGATCGTGCGCAATGCGCCGGTGCCGATCGGTACGGTGCCGCTCTATCAGGCGCTGGAAAAGGTCAACGGCATCGCCGAGGATCTGAACTGGGAGGTCTACCGCGACACGCTGATCGAGCAGGCCGAGCAAGGCGTCGACTATTTCACCATCCACGCCGGCGTGCGGCTGCACTACATACCGCTGACCGTCGACCGGGTCACGGGCATCGTCTCGCGCGGCGGCTCGATCATGGCCAAATGGTGCCTGCACCATCACCGGGAGAGCTTCCTCTACGAGCATTTCGCGGAGATATGCGACATCTGCCGCGCCTATGATGTCTCCTTCTCGCTCGGCGACGGCCTTCGTCCCGGCTCGATCGCCGACGCCAATGACGCGGCGCAATTCGCCGAGCTGGAAACGCTGGGCGAGCTGACGAAAATCGCCTGGGCCAAGGATTGCCAGGTGATGATCGAAGGCCCCGGTCACGTGCCTATGCATAAGATCAAGGAGAACATGGACAAGCAGCTCGCTGTCTGCGGCGAGGCACCGTTCTATACGCTTGGACCGCTGACGACCGACATCGCGCCGGGTTACGACCATATCACCTCAGGCATTGGGGCGGCGATGATCGGCTGGTTCGGCACCGCCATGCTCTGCTACGTCACGCCGAAGGAACATCTCGGCCTTCCCGATCGCAACGATGTCAAGATTGGCGTGATCACCTACAAGATAGCCGCCCATGCCGCCGACCTGGCGAAGGGTCATCCGGCTGCTAAACTCAGGGATGATGCCCTTTCCCGCGCTCGCTTCGAGTTCCGCTGGGAAGACCAGTTCAACCTGTCGCTCGACCCCGAAACCGCGCGCTCCTTCCACGACCAGACCTTGCCCAAGGAGGCGCACAAGCTGGCACATTTCTGCTCGATGTGCGGGCCGAAATTCTGCTCGATGCGCATCTCCCACGACATTCGTGCCGAGGCACAGAAAGAGGGCATGGCGGCAATGGCGGCGAAATACCGCGAGGGCGGCGATCTCTACATGCCAGCTGACGAGACTGGCGTACCGGTCGTGCCAGAGGCTCCCAAACCATCATGAGGGTGCTCGTCAAAGGGGCCGGCGTTGCCGGCCTCACCGTCGCTTTCGAACTCGCCGCCCGCGGCGCGACGGTTACAGTCGCCGAGATGCGGCATGGCCTTGGCGGCAACGCGTCGTGGTTCGCCGGCGGCATGCTGGCGCCATGGAGCGAGCGCGAAAGCGCGGAGCAGCCGGTGCTGGATCTCGGACGCGACGCTGCCGACTGGTGGGATGCGGTGCTGTCGGGTCAGGTGACACGGGCCGGGACATTGGTCGTGGCCGCGCCGCGTGATGCCGGTGAGCTTGACCGGTTCGCCAGTCGCACGTCAGGGCATCGGCGCGTCGATGAAAACGAAATTGCGCTCCTGGAACCCGACCTCGCCGGCCGCTTCCGGCGTGGATTGCTCTTCCCCGACGAGGCTCACCTCGACCCACGCCAGGCGATGGCGGCACTTCATGACAAGCTTGCGACCATGGGTGTCAAATTCCACTTCGGCTGCGACGCCCGGCCTGTTTCGGGTTTCGCCCGTCAGATAGACTGCATGGGAATGGCAGCGGCCGATGACAGGCTGCGCGGTGTTCGCGGCGAAATGCTGATCCTTCGCACGCCTGATGTCTCGCTGTCGCGGCCGGTCCGTTTGCTTCATCCACGCTTTCCGCTTTATGCCGTGCCGCGCACCGATCACCGTTTCATGATCGGAGCGACGATGATTGAAAGCCAGAGCGCCGGACCGGTGACGGCGCGTTCCATGATGGAGCTGCTGGGCGCCGCCCATGCCCTCCATCCGGCCTTTGGTGAGGCCGAGATCGTTGAAACCGGTGTGGGTGTCCGTCCGGCATTTCCCGACAATTTGCCACGCGTCGAAACAGACGGTGAGATCATCGCGATCAACGGTCTTTATCGTCACGGTTTTCTCCTCGCCCCCGCCATGGCGCGCCAGGCTGCCGACCTGGTTTTCAGTCAAGACAGAACCAAGGAGCATGCTCATGAAACTGATGGTCAACGGCGAGGCGCGTGAGATTGCCGCCACCATGCTGGCCGAGTTGCTTGCCGCGCTCGACTATGAGGGCGATTGGCTCGCCACCGCCGTCAACGGCGACCTCGTGCACAAAGCCAACCGCGCGGAGTTCCAGTTGAGCGACGGCGACCGGATCGAAATCCTCTCGCCCATGCAGGGCGGCTAGCATGTTGGAGCTTTATGGAACCGAGCTTTCGTCGCGCCTGCTTCTCGGCACGGCTCAGTATCCTTCGCCGGCCATCCTTGCCGACGCGGTCAAGGCGTCGGGCACGTCGGTGGTGACCGTCTCGTTGCGGCGTGAGATGGCGGGCGGTAGGGCCGGCGAACAATTCTGGTCGTTGATCCGCTCGCTGGGCGCCAGAATCCTGCCCAATACCGCCGGCTGCCTCTCCGTCAAGGAAGCCGTCACCACCGCGAAAATGGCGCGCGAGGTCTTCGGCACCAACTGGATCAAGCTCGAAGTGATCGGCAATCACGACACGCTACAGCCGGATGTGTTCGGTCTGGTTGAAGCCGCCCGCATCCTGTGCGAGGACGGCTTTGCGGTATTCCCCTATACCACCGACGATCTCGTTGTCGCCGAGCGGCTGCTGGAAACGGGCTGCAAGGTCCTGATGCCGTGGTGCGCACCGATCGGTTCCGCCTTGGGACCGGTCAACATGACGGCGCTGCGCTCGATGCGCGGATATTTCCCTGGCGTCCCGCTGATTGTGGATGCGGGGCTCGGACGGCCGTCGCACGCGGCCACCGTCATGGAACTCGGCTTTGACGCCGTGCTCCTGAACACAGCGGTCGCCAAGGCGGCATATCCGGTCGGCATGGCGCGTGCTTTCGGTAAGGCGGTCGACGCCGGTCGTGAGGCGTTCAGCTCGGGAATGCTCGAACCGCGCGAAGTCGCCGTGCCATCGACACCGATGATCGGCAGGGCAGTTTTTTCATGAAGCTCGATCCCTTCTACCTGATCGTCGACAGCGCTGCCTGGATCGAACGGCTGGTCCCACTCGGAGTCCGGCTTCTGCAACTGCGCATCAAGACCGTGGATGAGGCTGGGTTGCGCGCGGAGATCCGCACCGCGAAGGCCTTGTGTGCTCGATACCAGTGCCAACTCATCGTCAACGACCACTGGCGCCTGGCAATCGAGGAAGGCTGCGACTTCATACATCTCGGCCAGGAGGATTTGCAGACCGCTGACCTCTTGGCGATACGGGCAGCCGGCGTAAGGCTCGGACTGAGCACACATGATCATCAGGAGCTGGAAACGGCGATGGCCGCCGAGCCTGACTACATAGCGCTTGGACCCATCTATCCGACCATCCTGAAGAAGATGAAATGGGCGCCGCAAGGGGTCGAACGGATCAGCGAATGGAAGCGCCAGGTCGCGCCGTTTCAATTGGTCGCCATTGGTGGCCTCAACCCTGAGCGGCTCGACGGTGTCTTTGCGGCTGGCGCGGACAGCGCGGCGGTGGTGACCGACATCACGCTCAACGACGACCCCGAGGCGCGCACGCGAGAATGGATCGAGAAGACGGACCAATGGCGCTGAGGCGAGAACCACATGTGCTTGTCGTCGGTGGATCGGACTCCAGTGGCGGTGCTGGAATTGCACGCGATATCGAGACGATCTCTGCCATTGGCGTGCGCACCTGTCTCGCCGTCACAGCGCTAACGGTGCAAACGCATGACGCCGTGATCGAAATCTATTATTCGCCACCTAGCCTGGTGGCCAATCAGATGTGCGCCGCGCTGCAGGCCAACGACGTGGCCACAATCAAGATCGGCATGCTGGCGACTGCCAAGATCATTGTTGCCGTTGCCGCAGTGCTGCGCAAATTTCCGCATGTCCCCGCAGTACTCGACCCTGTGCTGGCCTCCACCTCAGGCCGCGCACTTCTGCAAGCAGGCGCTATCGCTGCCATGAAGCGCGATCTTATGCCGCTTTGCTGCATTGTCACGCCCAACCTCCCTGAACTGGCGCTCCTTAGTGGCTCCGAACTGGCAGTGGATGAGGACGGAGCGCTCCAACAAGGAAAAAGACTGCTGGCCGCCGGCCCTCAAGCCCTGCTGATCAAGGGTGGGCATGCGTCGGGAACCCGGTCGACCGATATTCTGTTACGCTCCGGGCACGAACCCATCCGCTTCGATGCACCGCGCCTTGCCACATCGATGCGCGGGACAGGTTGCATGCTGGCCAGCGCGATTGCGGCGCATCTGGCGAAGCCGAAGCCGCTCGAAGACAGCGTGCGCGAAGGCAAGCTGTTTGTCTTGGAGAGGCTTCAGAAATGCCGGCTGAATAACCACAGCGTTCTGCGTCCAGCCAAGCAGACCCATTTTCCAGAATTTTTCCCGTAGCGAGACTAGAGAAGGGGCTACTGCTTCTCTATGCCATCCTCACAACGCGTTGAGTTTCTCACTGCCAATTATGCGACTTTCGAGGTGCAAATAGCGAATATCGAGTTCTTAGTGACAGAAACGACCGGAATTGGTTGCGTGGATCACCAGGTCGCTACCGATTGGGTCAGCGACTCAATAGAACGTCACATCTCTGTCCACACTCGAGCTTATTTGCCGCAAACGCGTCGAGCCCCGCGTCAATCGGTCTTATAATAGTATCCGGGGCAGCTCCAAAGCTGTGGCATCGGCTACCCGCCGGCCGTGGCGCTTGCTGTTCGAGCGTCGGACGCCGCCTGCCATTGAACATCTGATGGGCTATTGGGTGGCGGCGACACACTCATCCAGGTGCAACTGGCTTTTTCAACTCGGGAACCAGCAGAAGCCTTCGCTGCGTCGCAACATTTGGATTATGTCGTACAGCCCGATCTTCCAGAGAAAACAAGACCTAACGTTCGAAACCTGTCACGCAACCAACCACCGAATGAAAGATCCAGCGTGCGATCGCAGGGAGGTAAGAATAACCGGTCTGGCTTTCCTATCGCCGGTCCAGGTTAAGACCAACGACGTCGTCACGACATCAACACAGTGCGCGAAGCGCTCGTATTCCTGAATCAGTGGCCAAAAGCGCGTCGGGGACCGGTATTCAGTTGCGCGGTGAGAAGCAGCAACGCAGCGATCGCCGGACAGATGACACCCGAGCAGGCGCGGCAAGCATTGTGGGATTTGCCAGGATTGCCGGGCGTGCTGGCCAAATCTGATTTCGTCGTTGGTGGCGACTGATTTAAAGCTGCAGGAAGATCACCGCCGGTAACGCGTTGGCCCGCTGCTCGCCAAGACGGAAAGAACGCCGCCTTGTGAGTTCCAATAATGGGCGATGCGGGAATTGCACATGTCTGTGCCCATCTGTCCGGCCGAAATGCAAATGGCGTCACTGGCGAAGGTCAGCGAACGCGGCACGCAGGGCTGGATTCTTTTGACTTGCGGCAAGCCGACATAGGTGCTGGCTTGATGTCTCGGTCACTGCGACGTGTCATGCCGATTCATTCGTCAGCTACCATGACGATGCGGCGCGTCGCCTGCGATCAGTTGATCGAACCGCGGTGCAATTCGGGACGCTTCGTCGATCCCGACAGTTGCGCAAAGGGAAGCCAAATCAGCGACTAGAGGCAACGTGGCTACGGATTCGAAGGGACCCCGCTGTTGCCGAAGAGGTGACTGGTGGAATGTCAAAGATCACCTCTTGAAAGGCCATTTGGGGCCACCTAATTCGATAAAGCCGGATGCCGCTATCGGGTCCTGGCACGGGAATGACGGTCCGGCCCTACGGTGGATCGAGTTCGGTTCATGTCGCTTCGCAAGGAGGATGTGTTCCGGCGTCTGCCCGAACCCCTCTTTCTCGCATTCTGCGAGGTTGCGCGATCGGGCCGCTCGGTCTCTGTGCTGATCGCCCCTCCTGTTGCCATCGATCGATTCCGCTTCCGGTGCGCACGCACGTGTCGCGCGTGGCAATCATGCAAGGTCGTGAATCATAGGAGGATGTACATGCTTTTGTCGGATTTCGGCCGCATCGGGTTCGATCCGTTTGTGGAAATGCGGCGCATGCAACAGGAAGTAAACCAGCGTTTGGCCGGGCTGACCGCCAGCGCCGCTCAGGAGTTTCCGCCGATCAATCTTTGGACTGGCGAGGACAGCGTGGCGGTGGCCGCGGAACTGCCGGGGATATCACCTGACGAAATCGGCCTCACGGTGCGCGAGAACATTCTGACATTGAAGGGAACGCGCGAGCCTCGAACGGAGGACGAGAAATCCGTCTGGCACCGCCGTGAGCGCGCCTATGGGACCTTCTCCCGGACAGTGCAATTGCCATTCCGCGTCGACCCGGAACGGGTCGAGGCGCGTTTCGCCAACGGGCTGCTCGAAGTCGAGTTGCACCGGCCGGAGGCGGATCGGCCGAAGAAGATCCAGATCAAGGGATAGAGGGAGGCAAGCATGGCTCAGGAACTGAAGACAACCGAGCGCCAGGTGCCAAGTACGCTCGACGGTAGCGAGCGTACCCGTTCGCGTCCGGTGTTCGTGCCGCGCGCCGATATCTACGAGACTCAGGACAATGTCGTCCTTCTCGTTGATATGCCCGGCGTCGCTTCCGACGGGGTCGATATCACGCTCGAGAAGCGAACGCTGGCGATCCGTGGCTACGCGGCCAATCAGCAGCACCAGAACTATCGCCAAGTCTACGCGGAATATGACGCGGGCGACTACGAGCGTGTCTTCACCTTGTCCGAGGACATAGATCGCGACGGCATCGAGGCGTCGCAGAAGGACGGCGTCCTGCGTCTTGTGTTGCCAAAGGCGGCGCCGGCTAAGGCCCGCAAGATTCCACTCAAGATGGCTTAGCCTTGGAGATATGAGGAGGTTGACGATGCAGATCAGAGACCTGATCCCCTGGGGCAATAACAGGGGAAACGAAGTCGCGAAACGCGAGGAGGATAACCCCGTCCTTTCGCTGCAGCGTGACGTGAACCGATCTTCGAGGATTTCTGGAAACGGTTCGATCAACCGTTCGGCGCATTCGGACGCCTGGATGTCAGCGGACCTCCAGTTGATATCGCTGAAACCGACAGCGCGCTCGAGGTATCGGTCGAGCTTCCCGGCATCGATCGGAAGGATGTTGACGTCTCTGTGACGGACAATGCGATCACCATCAAGGGTGAGAAGAAGAGCGAACGAGAAGAGAAGTCGAAGGGCTATCACCTGTCGGAGCGTGCGCGTGGTTCGTTCTATCGGTCGATCCCTCTGCCGTTCGGCGTCGACACGGAAAAGGTCAACGCCGAATTCAGGCACGGCATCCTTACCGTGACGCTGCCAAAGACCCAGGAAGCACTGTCACGGGTGAAGAAGATCGAAGTGAAAGCGAACTAAAAACGCCACACGAATATCATCAGACGCGGCGGACAATTTACCGCCGCGTCTCATGTTACTGCGCCAATTTATGCCGCGTATATACAGTGAGCGCGGTTCGGGCGCGCGCCAAATCTTCTCGCGCAACGAGCAGCATCTCGTCCGCCGTATCCAGCGCGGCCAAGGCTCTCGCGGTCGGACTGGGGCACTCGATGTTGACGCGAGCCCATGCGCGGTCGATTTCGGCCAGAGCCGCGCGAACATTGGCGATCGCGCGTTCGATGGCGTCGTAAAGTGCGATCTCCTCCTCAGCCAGGGCTTTGCCAGCCATTAAACTTCAAGCGAAACGCCGTCACTTTGCCCGCTGAATATCATCAAAAACGAGGCTGCCAACACCACATCACGTTATCGCGCAGCGACGGCGCAATCATCATCTTTGGAGGTGCACCTGCCGGAGTTCGCGGAGTGCTCATACAGGCGCGCACAAAGGTGATGAGTTGCTCAAGGGTCGTTGGATCCCACGGTTTGGTGATCGCACCCAGCGCGCCTGGGATCTGCTCAGGAGTGCCGGTCACGAAAACAACCAGAGCGGCAAATTCATGGGCCAATGCCGATGCAATTTGCGGTCCGGTGAGGCCGTTATGCAGGTTGAGATCGACGAGCGCGAGATCGGGAATGGCGGCCTGCCCAGAGCAAGAGTCTGCTTGGCGTCAGAAGCTGTCCCGACCACTTCGTCACCGAGCGTGGTCAGGTGTGACTCCAGATCCATCGCGAGAACTATCTCATCCTCGACGATCAAAACCTTGAGCGGCTCTATTGCCTCTCCATCTGCTTTCGTAAAAATGCGCGTCGGCGTATCTCCTGCCGAAAAGCGCGCCGAGCAGCCCCCGGTAACGAGGCTAACGCCTGACCGGTCGAACCGCCGCCACGTTCAAAGGGGCCATAGTAGGCGTCGAAGGACGGCAGCACGAAGCTGTGCTCTTCAGTGCCAGTCTGAATGTCCCGAAAGCCGATCTCGGCGAAGAGCCGCTAGAGCCGCTCCGCGTCGCCGAGTGCGAATGTCCGAGATGCGCCCTGAACATCGATCTAAGTGCCGGACTGCCAGCGCCGCGAGGGTAGCCCGAAGTAGGCCGCGACGTCTCGCGAGCGGCGGAAGCGCGTGGGATCGTCGATCGCGTCATGAACGAAAACCGCCGTTACCGAGCCGACGCCGGGATGGCCATGAAGCGCCGGCATGGTTCGCTGCGCGCCACCGTTTTGACGACGCAATCGTGCAGCCGGCAATACTGTCTCCACAGTGCCGCGCGCGCCGACAGCGTTGCATCCATCAGTTCGGTTGACAGCAGATTGTCCGCCACAGCCCCTGCTTGAAAACCCCGCGTCCGTGGCAATCCAAGTTTCTCGAGTTCTGGATTGCAGCCAGGGCGACAGCGATCCGGCCTCGTGGCCGACGCGGTGCAGTCGCGCCAGACACGGCTCCAGCACCGCAAACTGTGCCTCGGGATCCGTCACCATCGTTGCCGCCAGATCAAAGACGACGTGCGTTGCCTGGTGGTGGTCGCAGTGGAGGAGATAAACGGCTTGGTGATGCTGAAATGCGGCGCCTCCCTGCCACCGGAAAGCGCTCGATTCAGGCTTGCTTGTAAAAGTCGTCCGGAGTTCCCCCCGTTCGGACGGGAGTGCGGCACGCAGCTTGATGGACGATGGTCTGGACGCACCCAAAGAGCTTACCGCGAGATGCCACCAATAAAAGCTAGGTCGCCATGACACAGAAAAACAGCAAACTTTGCGGTCAAAAACAGCGACGAGAGGGCACGAAGCTACCGTGGCCGGCGAATTCAATTCGCGACAATGGTCGGGCAAGGGTATAAGGTCCATGCTTGGAGAGGCAAAACGCCGCTCGTCCGGCTTTTTGCCCATGTTTCAACCCGTCGTGAATATCGAAGACGCGCAGACGCTGGCGCAGGCGATCGTCAATACGATCACCGAGCCGTTTCTCGTGCTCGACGAGCAGTTTCGCGTGCTGGCGGCCAGCCGCTCCTTCTACTACACATTCGAAGTCGACCCAGGGCAGACCCAAGGCTCGCTGCTTTACGCGCTCGGCGACGGTCAGTGGGATATTCCGGCACTTCGCCTGCTGCTGGAGACGATCATTCCCGAGAAGACCGCCATGGACGATTTCGAGGTCGAACATGATTTCCCGCGGATCGGCCGTCGCACCATGCTGCTCAATGCCCGCAAGGTGCTTTACGACCATAGTTCGGCCATCACCATCCTTCTCGCCTTCAATGACATAACGGCCCGTCGTATCATCGAGCGGGAGAAGGAAGAACTGCTCGGTCGCACCGAAGACCTGCTTCGGCAGAAAGACGTCCTGCTGCGCGAGATGGAGCATCGGGTTGCCAACAGCCTGCAGATCATTGCCTCGATCCTGTTGCTGAAGGCACGCTCGGTGACGTCGGAAGAGACGCGCCAGCATCTCAAGGACGCCCATCAGCGCGTTCTGTCCGTGGCCGAGGTGCAACGCCATCTCCACACCTCCGCCGGCGTCGACGAGATCGATGTCGGCTCTTACCTACCGAAATTGTGCAGCAGCCTCGCCTCGTCGATGGTCGGCGAAGCCCAGCCGATCACGGTCACCGTGATGGCCGAAGGCGGCAGGATAGATTCGCAAAGGGCAGTCAGTCTGGGACTAATTGTCACCGAACTCGTGCTCAACGCCATCAAATATGCTTTCCCCAAGAAGAGAACCGGCGCTCGCATCCAGGTGAGCTACGAGACCGCGGGCAGTGACTGGAAACTGACGGTTTCGGACAATGGCGTCGGCAAGATCGCCAACGACGTACCGGCTACCGGACTTGGAACAGCCATCGTCGAAGCACTGGTGAAACAACTGGAGGCCAGGGTGGAGATTATCAGCGATATTGACGGCACCAGCGTGTCGGTCACCCGGGCGACGTTCACCTCGCGCGTGCCGCGAGCGGCGTAAAAACCGTTACTACGATGCTGCCTTCCGGACATCGCCTGATGTCCAGGGGATCTTCTGCCGCCACGGCCTTGTCCCCGGAGCGCAGGACTGCCAGTCGCATCGCATAAGCCGAAACCTCTCAGTCGGTTGAGGGCGCTTCCGATGGCCAAGATCCGCTTTTTTGGCGTTCAGCCGGTGGGACCAAGCTCTGAAGCTGACGCTGCGCAGGTCTTTGCGTGGATGACTCGGTGCGGTCGGTAAACTCGAAGTGGCGGTTGTGTGCGTCAAGTTCTGCAAAATGGGGCGGCCACGATGCTGGTCATGCGGCTTGGCGTAGAGCGAGCTTCTTGTGCTCGCGCAGGTCGTCAATGTTGATGTAGGGCCTCCATCCAGTTTTCGTTGGTTTCGACAGCCGGCGCCCTGACGAGGCGCAGGCAGCTTTCGGCGTTGGGGAAGATGCGCACGACATAGGTGCGCCGGCGGATTTCCTCATTGAGCCGTTCAAGCATGTTGGTGCTCTTGAGATGCTTGTGATGCTGGCGCGGCAGGCAAAAGAAGGTCAGCGTGCGCTCGATGGTCTCCTCCACCGTCGTCCATCTCGGCCTCGAGCACCTCCTGCATCACCGCACGGATCATTTCGTGAAGTCCGTCCGGGTCTGAAAGCAGAATGTCTTTGACGGCAGCGCTGGCGGTCTTACTTTCAATCTTGGTCATGGTGGCGTTCCTTCGCGGGAATCGGCGACATGAACAATCACCAGATCCCATGGCGACGGATGGATAGCGGCGCGTGCTCTGGCAGAGTGACGCTGCTAACAAACACCCCGCGGAGGAACACCATGCATGTAGTGGCCGACCGATCCGAAACTCTGACTGCTATCCGGACTGGTCTGGGCGCAATCTTCGTATCGCTGGAGCTCAGCCGTTCAACCTGGCTGATCTCGTCGTTGTCGCCAGGTGGCGGCGAGAAGTTGTCGAAACACAGTGTCCCCAGTGGTGATTTATCCGCCTTGTTCCGTCGCTTCGATAGCGTGCGAGAGAAGGCAAGAGCACGCATGGGGCCAGACTTCCCCGTCGTCGCTATCCAGGAAGCCGGGCTCGATGGCTCCTGGATCCATCGGGTTCTGAGCAAGGCGGGGATCGAGAGCTACGTCGTTGATCCCGCTTCTATCGCAGTGTCTCGTCGCAGTCGCCGAGCCAAAACCGATAAGATCGATGGTGAAACGCTCGTCTCTCCTTGCCTTCAAGCGAGGCGAACCGCGCATATGTGCAATGGTCAAAGAGCCAACACCGGAGCAGGAGGATCGCCGGCGTATCTGTCGTGAACGCAAGGTACTGACGACCGAACGGGTATATAAAACGCCGCTCACTCAGAATGGTCTCGTCGCCCGAGCCCAGCGGCCGTAGGCGGGATGTTGGTGCAGCCGTGAAGAGCAGCGACCGAATGTGAGGTTGATCTGCTCGGTTACGAGCAGAGTCCTGCAAGTCGGGTTCAACCTGGATCCCATAATCGATATGACAAGCTAATCCCACTTTGACCGGCGCTCAGCACACCTAATTTCGAGCCGCGCCGACCTACACACCCGCTATCGACATGATCCGAGTGGCGGCCTGAACTAGGCCGGCAAACTCATGTTCGTTGGCACTGTTTTTCGCTTGCATCCCGGTTAGGCGGGGACAGACGCCCTACTGCGACGCCTGCCCGGCTTGTCCGTGTCTCGCTCGCCTGACGTTTCGGGTTCGGTCTCAATGATCTCGCCCGCCACCACGGCGCGGGTCCGCTCCAGCATCGCGGGGATGTCCCGCGCGGGCAGCGGGCGGCTGAGCAGGAAGCCCTGCGCCTCGGTGCAGCCTTCTCTTCGGACCCGTTCCAGCTGCTCCACGGTCTCGACGCCCTCGGCGGTGGTCTGCATCCCGAGGCTGTTGCCGAGGCTCGTGACCGCTCGAATGATGGCGACGGAACTGTCGATATCTCCGGCGTCCGTGATGAAGGATTGATCGATCTTGATCTTGTCGAATGGGAACGAGCGCAGATAGCTCAAGCTCGAATATCCGGTTCCGAAGTCGTCCATCGCGATATGAACGCCGAGCATGTGGATATGTTGCAGCATCGAGAGAGTCGCCTGGCTGTTGGCCAGCAGCACTGTCTCGGTGATCTCAAGCTCAAGCCGGCTGGGGGGCAGTCCCGAGATATCCAATGCCTCGACGATGGTGGAGAGCAAGCGCGCGTTGCGAAATTGCGCCGGCGACAGATTGACGGCGACCTTGATGCTACCGGGCCAGCTTGCCGCGTCGAGACAGGCTTGCTTGATAACCCATTCACCGATCGGGACGATGAGGCCGATGTCCTCGGCCAGCGGGATGAATTCTCCCGGGGATACGATGCCGCGCGTCGGGTGATGCCAGCGCAGCAGCGCCTCGAAGCAGCTGACCTCGCCGCGGTCGAGATTGAGGAGCGGTTGGTAGTAGATTTCGAACTGCTGCCGCACCACCGCTTCGCGCAGGTCGAGTTCGAGAAACCGCCGCGCTTGCATGCGCGCATCCATTTCCGGTTCGAAGAACCTATAGGTTCTGCGTCCTTCCGCCTTTGCCCGGTAGAGCGCCATGTCGCCGGTCTTGAGAAGTTGGTCGGCGTCCCAGCCATCGTTCGGCGCAATCGAGATGCCGACGCTGGCGCTGATCATCACGCCATGGCCATCGACAACATAAAGTGCGCTCAGCCCATCAATGACTCGTTAGGCAAGGGCTGTAGATTCGACCGGCTGATCAACCGCGGTTTGAATGATCACGAATTCATCGCCACCGAGCCTGGCCACGGTGTCGCCTTCACGGACGACCTGTTTCAGTCTAGCGGCAACCTCCCTCAGCAAGGCGTCGCCAGCCGGGTGCCCCAGCGTGTCGTTGACCGCTTTGAAGTGATCGAGATCGAGGCAGAGGAAAGCAATCTTGCTACCATCACGCCGCATCTCGACCAAAGCCTCCTCGGCGCGTTCGCGAAACAATATGCGGTTTGGAAGCTCGGTAAGTCCGTCGTGGCGCGCCATGTGGGAAATTTTGGCCTCGCTGCGCCGCAAGTCGGTCACGTCATGGTGCGTGGCAAGCCACCCGCCGCCCGGCAGCGGCTGATGAATGAGGTCGATAGTGCGCCCGTCCCTGAGTTCCACTAGGCTCACCACGCGCTCGGCACGATCGATAGTCGCCGTCAGCTGCTGCAGATACTTTTCCGGGTCTTGGCCGACATAGAGGCCCGCCGCGATCCGGAACCGCATCAAATCGACCCATGGCGTGCCGGGACGAGTCAGAACCTCTGGCACATGGTAGAGATCGGCGTAGCTTTGGTTGCACAGAACCAGCCGCCTCTCCGCATCGAACATGCAAAGCCCCACGGGCATATTGGCGGCAGCCGCAGCCAGTTGCTGACGCTCCAGCTCGGCTTCGCGGGCCAGGGCATCGCTGCGCTCCAGACTGGCTCGGTAGCCGGCAAAGGCCGAGAACAGCACTCCTACCTCGTCCCGACGATCTCTTTTCAGCGCAATGAGGCTCGAGCGGCGCTCGCCCTGCGCCAAGCAACGCATCGCCTCGGTCACGGCGAGGATCGGCTTGCTGACATTGTGGCGTATCCAGGCGACAAGCCCACCAAGACACCCGGCGGCAAAGAGAACTGCCAGCCAAGTCAATCTTTGCGCGACGGTATAGGTGCTATCCGCCATCGTCGCGGCGGCCGTGCTGCGCTCATTGGTGAGGGCCAGCAGATCGTCCAATCGCTGCGAGGCGGCGGCAACGGTCGGGAGCGATACCGTCTCGAACTCCTTGACAGCCATTGTTCGCCCTCCTGTTTCGAGGAGCGGGAAAATCGATGTCAGGGAATCTTCGTAGGCCGTCCATAGGTTGACGAACTGGTCGAACAGCTGCTGCTCGGCCAGCGATCCGGCACTCCGGCGATAGGCGCGCCGACCTTGCAGTATTTCGTCGCTTTCCCTCGCCATCTCCTTCTCAATGCCGGCTATCTGCGCAGCCTCGGCAGTGCGCACGCGCAACGTCGCATAGAGCTGGTGTTCCGCGAGGTTGCGCTTCATCTCGCCGACGATCTGGACCTGGGGCAACCAAACGCTGGTGATCTCGCTCGTGACCTTGTTGAGTGATCGCAGTTGCGCGACCCCAAATAC
Organism: Mesorhizobium sp. M7A.F.Ca.MR.245.00.0.0; assembly: GCF_003997415.1. Classification (NCBI taxonomy): domain Bacteria; kingdom Pseudomonadati; phylum Pseudomonadota; class Alphaproteobacteria; order Hyphomicrobiales; family Phyllobacteriaceae; genus Mesorhizobium; species Mesorhizobium sp. M7A.F.Ca.MR.245.00.0.0. Next base: position 43,753 of record NZ_RZTE01000014.1, read on the forward strand.
TCCCACGGCCACGACGCACAGCAGCGCCAGCCCAAAGCCCAACGAGAGCTTGGTCCCGACGCTAATGTCCTTTAGCCCTCTCATCTAGAAAACTGCAAACGCAAGACCAGTCCTCGTCAAATAGCATCGAGCTTTAGCGAATAGTAAAAGTATTCCTAGTGTCGCGTCTAAGGTATTAATGCTGGCTTAAGACTGCGTAATCCCCTAGAGGATCGACCAAACCACGTTGTAAAAGGCCGGCGGATGAAGCTCACCGATTTCCATATGATCCGATGACGGGCCTACAAAAAGATCGAGGTGCTCGCACCTAGTCTTGGAAGCCGCTTGCAGCTTCTCTCACCGCACCGTGGGATCGGCCTTCGATCCCCTTCGAATGTAGCGAGGCCAGCCCATATTATGCACGACGATGGGGCTTTGAGGCTGGCAGTCGAATCTATGATCGGCAGTGTTCATCAGCCGAGGAAGGAGCGCCGCGGCGCGCGCCGAGGCGGTGCGCGAACTCGAGCGTGATCGCCGAGATCGAGGCGAAGGAGCCGCTCGAAGCGCTCGACACCTTCATGGCGCAGAACGCATCGATGATCCAGGCCCAGCATGCAGCCTCCAGCTTCGATGTCCATCGGGTCCTTCAGGCCATGGACCACGAGCCGAGACCGCCGCAAGGCGATGCCGGACTGATGCGGCTGCCGGTGGTCGACATGCAAGGCCGGCCGCTGGCCAGCGAAGCCGAGTTGCGCTATTCCATTTTCCACCGCTTGACCTCGGGCGCGGTGAAGGTGGTGGCGGTGCAGCTAAAGGGAACTCCGACTGGAGCCATGCTGACACGCACGTTCACCGTGGAGGGCGTGCCCTACCGCATGGACCTGTTCGGCGGCAGCAAACTGAAGCCGCCGCAAAAGAGCCTGAACCAGCTTGCCTCTCACCTGCCTTTCACGGCCGCAGAGGCCCCAAGCGGCAAGCTTTTGGCGATCCCCTATGCCGAGACGGCTCCGGGTACGGCCTTTGAGCAGCTGTCGCGGGCCTGGGCGCCGTTCAAGGAAGCCTATTACTATACCCAGCGCCGCGGATTTGCCGCGCCGCCGGGCATCCCCGACATTGGCCCCCATGATTATGCGCTGGAAGGGTGCTTCAAGCTGTCCCTTCTGCCCGACCATCCCGCAGGCGCAGTGCATCCCTTCCGGTTCGAGGGGCGAGACGGCGAGATCGCCTTGCGGCCGCATGACGGCTGCGGCTTCATTAGGGCCTCACTGGCCGAGCGCATGCCGTCCATTGCCCGGGCTCGCCACGACGCTCCCGAGCGGATGCCTGCCTATGCCGATAAAAGGCAATCGGCGGTACCGCCCTCGGCGCTGCAACATTATCCGCGTAGCGTCGAGGTAGCACAGGAGACCCGCGAGAAGGCTCAGGCTTGGCTCGAAACCCATCAAAGCCTCACCGCCGAGGAGCTGTTCCGGACGGTCACGGGCGGGCATATCGAGGGTTCGAGCGCTATCGCCGTGCCGTCCAGCGACGAATGCCTGCATGTGCCGACGGGCAAGAGCAAGACCTTGACCCGTGACGCTGGCGTGCTTGTCGGACGCTCCCCCTATGACAAGCCCAACCTGCGCCCGTTCGCCGCCGACCGGGTCAGGTCGGCGCGCGATGGCGACCGGACCGCGGCGTTCCTGGATCGGTGCGTGGCCTTCCAATATAGCTTCAACGTCGCGCACAGGTCGGGGGCTGGGCTTGCCGCCGACGATCCGACCTTCTTTGCCAAAGGCATCTTGATCGTTGTGCCCGACGAAATGTGGCCGGCGGACTTCGCCGAGCGCGGGGTCGTGATGTCTGCCGAGGACGTAAAGTGCCATTCGTACTGGCTGGAGGAAAAGGACCGGGTCAAGGCCGACACCGCGCTCGAGTGCGTCGGCATCCTGCAGGCGACGGAGGTGTTCGCGCCCGGCTCTTTGGTTGCGGTTCCGAGCGTCGAACAAAAAATGCTCGACGGCGATTTTGATGGCGACACCGTCGTCATCATTGGCGACCAGCCTCGCCTTTACGAGCATGTGCGCCAGTTCGACGCGCAGCTGCAGGCGCGCGGCATCGCCTCGATGAAGCCGCCGAAGTCGCACACGCCGGCCATTGAGAAAAGCGGCTACCAGTTCACCCGGTCCAAGCAGATCCTGTCGGCCACCGGGCTGGTGCTGGAGACCTACAGCTGCCTGCAGCGCAACGTGCTGGCGCAGCCGCTGGAGGCGCAACGCTGGTTTGCCGAGCGTGCCATCTTCGGCACCTACGAGGGCATTCATAATGAGCTCAAGGCCGACATCCGCGCACTGTTGCAGGAAGATCGGCCGGATGGCCAGGCCCTCCATGAGCTCATCGCCAGGGCGAGGGAAGACAGCAAGGCCGCCAGGCATCCGGTGGCCTGCGAACTGGCCGCGTTGTTAGTGGCCGAGCTCCAGGACTGGAACCTGCAGCTCAATAGCGAGCCGGCTCATGAGCAGTCGGAAGTCAAGCTGCATGAAAGCGCCATCAATCTGTTGAGCGTCGGCATCAAGGTCGGCACTGACGCCTACAAGTCCGATACCGGTGCGCGGGTGTTCATGCAAAAAACCACCGAATTGCAGCGGCTCTTGGAGCAGAGGCCGGGCTTCAAGTCGGCGCCATATGTCAAGGCGCAGGCGGCAAAGCTCCACCAGGGCCGGTTCGACGTCGATGGCAGCCTGGCGGATCTGAAGGACAACCCCACGCTGGCGGCATCGGTCATGGAGGCCTCGATCAGACTCGCCGTCGAAAAGCGCATTCTGCTCAGCGCCTTAGCAATCTCGGCCGAAGACGACCGCGCCAGCACGATAACGCTGAGCAGCGAACAGGCCCTTGAGCGGGCCAGGCTCGAAGCCGCCCCCGCCGAAGCGCAAGAAAGCGCGATTACCAAAAATTGTGCATGCGGTTGCCGAGCTTTTGCGGCAGGACGGCATCGAGGTGAAGGTGCCGCATCTTGACCAACGGTCGGGCGGGCAGGTCTGGATAGCCGACGAGTTGACCGGCCAGAGCGTGAGCACGGCGCCGGAGGCCCAACTGGTCACCAATGCCGTGCGCCATGTCTTCGATTCCCGGACGAGGCTTTTACGCGCGCCTTCAGGAAGGCGGCACTGGCCTTCGAGGAGCGGGACTGCAGCGAGGTCGAGACCACCAACTGGGTCATCAGGATGGACAGGCCGCGGTTACGCGGCGTTCACACGGCGTTCAGAACCGCGCAGAACTATCGCTTCGAGGTCGAGTTCCCTACGCCGGCCAGTTATCGGGCCGAGCTCGCGCACCGCGCGCAGAGCGAATGCGAGCTAGTCCCCATTCCCCGTGGTGCTGGGAGATATTACACTGGGACTCGTCAGGAGAAAGCAGGTCGAGGGCGGCAGGGACCTCCAGGTCGCCCATCGTCGCAAGACAACAGATTGCGGTCGCTCGCTCGCCGCAAGCCGGCGAGATCCTCGCGGCCCTCGGTACGCGGCCGGTCGTGCTCGTCGGCATGCCGGCGAGCGGCAAGTCGACCATCGGCGCCCAGCTTGCCAAGGAGTTGGGGGTGGAGTTTGTCGACATCGATAAGCATATCGTCGCCGATCACGGCAATCTGATGGAGATGTTCGCCGACCCTGGCCGTGGCGAGGCGCACTTCAGGGACCTGGAGACCAAAGAGCTCGCCAAGCAGCTGGAGAGAGGCCCCATCGTCATCGCAACCGGCGGCGGCTGCTTTGGCAAGGAGTCCAATCAAGCCCTGATTCTTAATAAGGCGAGGTCGATCTGGCTCGACACCCGAGCTGAAAGAGCTCCGCAGGCGCCTCGAGAGGGACACCAGCCGGCCGCTGCTGCAAGGCGCCGACATCGAGCAGAAGGTTGACCAGCTGTACGAAGAGCGCAGTCCGTTCTACCAAAAGGCCGATATCAGGTTGCCCCTCGTCCCGCCCTTTCAAAAAGACAAGAAGGACGCCCGCATTTGCGTGAAGGAACTCTACGCTTTCCTGTGCAGCGACAGAGAAGCCGCTCTGCCCGCTGCCGAGATATCACATGTCTCCGGTGCTTCCGGCACCGCCACCAGCATGTCCCCAACAGCTCAGCGCATGCACGATGATCATCACAACGGCTACGATTGCGGGGGCGGCGTCGTGGAAACCATCCAGGCGCCGGCGGCACTATTGAGTGAAAGGGAACGGCCGCCGCTCCTCGACACCCTCACCGCCGACCCGCAGCCTTTGCTGGCCGGCAATAACGCACGAGCGAATTTAGCGTCTTCCACGAGAAGCAGGGAACGCTCAAGTCGAGGACGATAGCTTAGGCGTCGCAGGTTTGGTGCAGGGTGCGGGTTCGCACCGAATGCTAATAAAAGTGGGAAACGCATGCATAAGTCGTGAGAAGCCTGATGGCCGAGTTGATCCGGCCTGGATGACACAAACGTACAAAGACGAACCGCCGGTGCCGGGTCGCGCGCCAAATCCTGGTGATCGACCGGAAAGGATCAGCTCCGAGTCTAAACGGCATCGTCAACTTAATGAAGCGCGGATACTATGACAGAGTGACCCAATCCACCGCCGCGCCATTGCGTCGGTTTCGACAGATAAGATGGATTGGGCAGGCGAGCTCAAAAGAGCGATTGTAAATCGCAGTTGTAGCAGTGTAACAAACTGCGTAACAAAAAGCGCGAAAAGATTAGCATTTTCAGCAGGATAGGCGTGAAACCGAATCCCTCCCTCTCCGCCATCAATTTCCCGTAACAGACTGATTCGAAACGAATTTTCTGGATAGCGGCTCTCTTTTGGTACATTCTTGGTACAAAGAGGCTTCCGCACAAGCCCCCATGTATCGACGGCATAAGAACCTCGATTTTATCGTCTCAGCCGCCGCCACGATGGAGGAGGAGATAGAGAACATGTTCGGCTGCCTCCACCGCTTCGAGGAGAAACCAAGGAGCAGGTGAACGAAGTCTGCCGTGGTGATGCCAGGATGAAGATCAAGATTGATGCTGCGGGAAAGATTTAAGAGCTCCGCTTTGACAATCGTGACCGGCTTCCTTCGTCCTTCAATTCACTCCGCGTCAGGATTGTCGACAAGGCAGCCTGCACCATGGCATCCTTGGTAGTTGCCATGCACATCAAAGTTTGGCTCTCCCTGCCTGTCAAATTGCGGTCGGGTATCGATTGCCTGGTCCGGATTGTCGACTTTGCATCCGATGCCATGACAACCATTGTAGCTGCTATCGGAGCGGTAGTTACTCGTCGTGTGCCGTCGATTGTGATGATCGTCCGCCATCCCCTCGATCAGAGCGCCGAGAATAGCTCCGCCAACCACCGCGCCGACGTCATGACCGCGATGGTCATACATGCGGGCATTGGGATCAAAGCTGTCGCCACGTCCATGGTGGTAGCCGCCGACATCGGCGAAAATTCCGGAGCAGCCTTGCGCGACCCAAATATATTTGCTGCGTGGATTGTAGCCCCAGGTCCGGTTCAAAATACAAGGACTTCCGGAAGTCTGATGAATGAGTTGCGGCTTGCTCAGCGGGCCCGCCCAGCATTCGCCATACTGATAGTGCCTCGATTGGCATTCGACGGTCGATTGCGCGCGGGCATCAGAGATCATCCACGATGAGCCGAGCGCGAGCAAAGCAATGAACAGGTAACGTAGCATGTGAACCCTCCGGAGTGGTCAACGATCGGTTGCGTCGGTATCATCGAAAATGGAATTTCTTCCGCCAGGTGTCAGTCGTTGATCGCGGTGATCTTGATGGTGTTGCCGTCTCCGACGCCGGAGAACCAGACCTCGCCATCACCGATTGAGACGCCTTGCCAATTGGCGAACAGCGTCGGATAGGTCTGCTTGAGGACGGTCTGTTTGACCTTGGCGGTAACGATCTTGTCGTAATCCATCACGAAATGCGCGGCGTCGTTTATCTTGATCGCCTTGCCGCCGATCCGGGCGCGGAAGGGATAATCGATCATCGACGCGACGGTCTGCTTGTCACCGGCACTGACAGCCTTCTGCAGCTTGTCGAAGAACTGCTGATAGGTTGTGTGACTGCCGAACAGCGCGTCAAGGGCCTGGTTTGTTTCAGCGGCGGTCTGCGCTGCCGCTGGACCCGCAACGGCGGTACTCAATAGCGCGGCGGAAACCAGCATGAATAGAGAGTGCCTCATCATAGGTCCTTTCACTCGGTGCGTTCAATTGCCAACCCATCAGCCTGGATTTGTCCTTCGGACGTTCGCGCCCTGACTGATGCCGACGGCGAACGGGAAGACGAACGGCATGCCGTCACTGACGTGAACTGACATATAGACGCGTCCATTGAATTTTTTTATTTAAGTACACGCAAAAGGTGTAAAAAAGAATACCTAAACGTCGATTATGACGGACAGAGATGACGGTTAAGGTATCCAAAACCTTATTCGCGAGTGCTATCGATACGAGCAGCGACGCCTATGTCTTAAATTCTCCCTCTATGACGCAATATGGATAGAAGTAGAAATCTGCCGTCACCTGTGCCACCGGCGTGGGTATGGTCCAACGGCATCCGACAGCAAGCGTTGGCCTGTGCCTGTTCGCTTCACTTCACGATGACCTTTGCTCCCTTCGGCACCAGACTGTAGAGTTCGATCACATCCTCGTTGAGCATGCGAATGCACCCTGAGGACGCTTCAGTTCCTATGGTCCAGGGCTCTGAGGTGCCGTGGATACGATAAAGCGTATCCACGCCGTTCTTGTACAGATAGAGAGCTCGCGCGCCGAGCGGATTGTGCGTGCCGGGCCTGATCATGCGCGGCAGGTCGGGCGACTGGTTACGCATGTCGTCAGTCGGATGCCATGCGGGCCACTCCGCTTTGCGCCCTACGCTGGCAATGCCCGACCAACTGTAACCGCTAGCCCCGACGGCGATACCATAGCGCCGCGCCGTCCCATTGAGGCGGTATAGATAGAGGAACCTCTGCCGTGTATCGATCAACACCGTACCGGCAGGCAAGCGTTCCGGGGGCGTCACATCGACAGGCAGAAAGCGTTGGTCAAACTTGCTGCGATCGACGATGAAGACCTCATGCGGCTCCCTCGCGTAAGCGGCTTTCACGCGAACTAACTCTGTAGCCGTATTCGGGCTACCTTTTCCATCCGCCAGGCAACCGACAAGGAGCGCCGCCAGCGCCAATACAAAGCCCGACCGCACGAACTGGCGGATGCATTCCGGTCTTTCGTCTCTGCTCGAAACCGACCCGTTAATCGAACGGCCAAATGCTAGCGATCCAACTGGAGGAATGCGCACAGGCCGCTTACTCTTGGCTAGCTTCATCTACTGGCGAATTTTTTTCCTGGGCCCGCAACTGGTCGATGTGGATCGGCCGCTTCAGAGTTCGCTTTACTCGGTGAGTGTCATCCGCGACCGATTTCCCCGTCGGCGAAACACCCTGCAGATAGTGCTTCTGCCACTTCATCTCCTTGGTAAGCTCGTCGTTCATCTGCAGCCCGGCCGAAAACCGTCGACGTTCGCTATTCCAAACCTTATGTTCTTTATGGAACTCAGGATCGTCCTCCATCGGACGAATGACCGGCTGCACCTGCTCGATAGCGACACTTGGCATCATGGTGATGAAACAGAAAGGCTCGCCCTTGGCAAAAGTGACAGACCCAGGGCGGGTGAAGCGCCAATTCATGGTGAAACTGAACGGCAGCCAGTTGGTTTCCACCAAGCCGTCCAGGGGCGCGATTCCGTCCTTCATCCGGTTGGGGGAGCCGCGAGCCCACACCATCCAGCCCGGCTCGGTGCGAAACACGTAACCCGGATGAAAGGTTACTATGCCGTGCCCGAAGGTCGAGCTGATGAATCGGTGCGTGACGTTCGGTTCGTTTACATGGAAGGCGATGTCTTTTGTGGTGTTGTATCCGTTCCAAGTAACAGTCACATTTATGGGGTTCAACAATTCCCATCCGCTGGCATTGGCGATTGAAAGCGGCGTGCAGCGGTAGGCGAAATGCTGGTCGGTCGCATCCATCCAATCTCGCGTCCCCTCCGCGGCGACAAGCTCAGGCGGGTTCGGAGCCTGGATCATACAGTCAAGACGCGGGCCGGTCATACTCTCCGCTATCCTCAAACGATTCGATTCTAAGTTGCTGATCATGCCGCCAAACCGTAGCGGCATGACCAGGACAGAAGGGGGTACTATGGACCTGCCGGTCCGGTAGGTCCCTCCGGTCCCACAGGCCCCTCCGGTCCGGCAGGTCCAGCAGGTCCGGCAGGCCCAGTGGGTCCCTCCGCGCCGGGCGCGCCGGGAGGTCCAGACGCGCCGGCATCGCCGGGCGCTCCAGGTAGCCCATCCTTTCCGGGCAGTCCGACAGGCCCAGCAGGTCCGCCAGGTCCCTCCGCGCCGGGCGCGCCGGGAGGTCCAGACGCGCCGGTATCGCCGGGCGCTCCAGGTGTCCCGTCCGATCCGGGCAGTCCGACAGGCCCAGCGGGTCCAGCAGGCCCCCCCGCGCCGGGCACTCCAGGCGTACCTGCCTCGCCGGGTGCGCCAGGCGCCCCCGGCTGTCCCCAAACATTGGTGGAAGGCGTCGGCAAGTTGCCAACGTCTTTTACGATGTGCGATGGAAGGAAGTCGCCACGATCACGCTGAATCAAGGAACGACCTGGCTTGTCGGCATAATAATCGTTCTGACCATCCGTGACCGCGCACTCGAAATTCTGGTCCGGATCCTTGCAGAAAACTGTCTTCGGGGCGCTTCGATCGCCATTGGTGCCGAAGTGGAATCTCAAACCGGCCATCGCAGAAAAATCGCCGCTTGAGGAGACGTCGCTGTTCGTCAGATCGAAGCTGAAATCACTGTAGATAGAAGTCGCTATCCCGCTTCCGAACTCGGTCAGGTACTCGGCGCCGCCAACAAGTTGCGTTCTACCACCAAAGGCGTCGCGATGACGCAGGCCGCCATTAACCTTGAAGTTATCCGTAGGATAGTACCCGACCCTGCCTTCGGCGAACGGGCTGACGTCCTCTTCAAGTGAGTTCCATTCTATACCGGCAAGTCCCTCAAGCGTGACCCGGCCCAGATAGTACTGGCCTTCAACGCCGAGCTTGCCTTCGACATAGCCGTTTTCAAGAACTCCACCATCATCGTAACCACCTCCGCCGTGAAGGTAGCTTCCATACAGACCCAGCGCCCCAACTTTCGGATCACGACGGAACAGATGCGCGGCGGCACCTGTGAAGTTACTGTTTGGCGTCACGCCACCAATCGCATCGACCTGGAAGCCGTATTTTTCACCGAGCGGGAGCGCCACGGAACCGTCGGTAAAGGCATACGGGTCGTGACCATTGGTTCCCGCGCCGAATCCGACACGCACGTTGGGCGCAGCAACGGCACGAGTGTCGGATTGCGGACTTGACAGGTACATGCGCCTCTCAACCGAGGATAGCGCAGCCATCTCGCGACTCTGGGCCACCGAACCCCTCAGGGTGGCCAGTTCTCCTTTAACCTGGGCAGTCTCGGCGTAGGCGGCCTCAAGTTTGCGCGCCATCTGCTTCTGATTTCGCTGCAGGTCCAAAATCATCTGATAGAGTTGTTCGTTGCTTGGCGCCCCCGCTAGCGCGGGGGTAATCCCGACATAGATGGATGCGAACGTTAGAATAGAACAACTGGCAAATAAAACTCTCTTATGCTGCCGCATCCCGCACCCCTTCTGCGCACCGCCGCCCTCGTTATCTACCTCGCCACGCGCACGACACATTCCTGTTCGATTGCGCATAGAATGCGAACTATCTAACGAATGCGGATTTATCCAATCCTTTCCTTGAAGTAATTAATCTCGTGATTCCTCACAATCGCAGTAACTGTCATATCATTACACTTACTGTCAGTCGTTTGAGGATGCTCCTCGAATTCCTCCCTGTCCTCTCCCAAATTGATGAGATCGGCAATCTTCTCTCTGGACAGGGTCCGCACGATCATTCTAATCGGTGAAGGCGAAGCCTGACCCTCGAATTGCGTGCAAGGGGAGAAGCATGTCGGATTTCTTGGCTCTTCGACGCAGCCGGCTCACGATGGTGTCCAGGTGGGCATAGTTGAAGTCATAGATGTCTGCGCCCATGGCTTCGACGACCGAACGGCGATCGACGGTCTTGCCACGCTCACTGAACAAGCGTTCCAAAAAGTGCCGTTCCGAGGTGGTCAAGCGAAGGCGATGGCCCATGCCGTCGGTAAGCACCCAGCCGCCTTCCTCCAAGGCCCATCGTGGGGCCGGAGACGACGAAGGGGCGCGGCGCCTGTTGAGACGTTCATTGAGCGCCATCACCGTGGCAGCAAGCTCCCGAACATCAATGGGTTTGACGAGGTAAGCGTCAGCGCCCGCTTCAAGACCATTGAGCCGGTCGTCGATGGAACTCCGGGCCGTCGCCATGACGATCCCGACCGATTGCAAGGCCCGCAAATGGGTAGCTATGGAAAGGCCGTCTTCGCCCTCCAGGCCAATGTCGAGAATGACGATTTCAGCCGGCTTGGCGGCACAGGCTCGGTAGAGGGCGGCAGCGTTGTGGAATCCATGTACGTTCAGGCCCAATCTGGATAGTCCGAAGACCATCTCCTCGCGGAAATCCCTGTCGTCATCGACAAGATAAACAAGGGGGGAGATCACGACATCGCCCTGCTTGTAGCCTTCTCCGATCATCTACGGACCCCATGCAGCAATCTGATACCATTCGATTTCATTTATTTGCCGCATTGTCTATATTGTTTGTGTGTATTGTGCCGCAAACGTTATGGGCGCTTCCGCTGAAACCGACGGACGGCCTCAAGGCTCCGGTTTCACTCAGCGGTCACCTCGCAATCTTTCATGATCCCACCGGCGCGCTCACGTTCAATGATATCGTTTCCAAGCGCTCCAACATCCAGTTCGAACCCATCCCTTCGATGCTCACGCAGGGCTATCAAAAGGGCGCAATCTGGGCCCGGTTCTCCCTGTCTGCCTCAACGGCTCCAAGGCAATGGCTGCTGCAGGTAGAACGGCCCTTGATCGAACACATCACGCTGTATGTCTCTGACGGGGCGGGAGGCTATTCGGTCTTGCCCCCCGGCCGACTCAACCTAGGGGATGGAGCAGACGCCGACGCATATCCGGCCGTCTTCCCAATCTCCGTGCCGTCCACCCGAACCGATTATTACATCCGACTCCAATCGTCGACCTCGATCACCACTTCGCTGAACCTTTGGCAGAGTCAAGGCTATGAAGAGTATCGCCGATCCGACGATTGGATCATGGGCATGGTGGTTGGCGCGATTTTCGTCATGATATTCACCAATTTTCTATATGCCGTATGGCTCAGGGATTCTCTATATCTTCTATACATAGCGGTTATTATAGAATCTGGGCTAATAAGTCTCTTCCACATGGGATATGCATCTGAAGTTCTGAGGTCTATGGAGCCGAAAACCGTACATCTAGTGTGGGGCATTATCGTTTGTTTATACAGTATAGTCATGATGTTATTTTTGGCTAGACTATTTGAATTTCACCGCCATCTGATCTGGGCGTGGCGCGTCTCCCAGGGCGTTGTACTGCTCAATGGTATCGCCTTGGCTTTTGCGATTGCGGGACGCTACGGCGACGTCGGGTTTTTCGTATCGCGACTGCAGCAGCTGTCTCTCATCTTCATTTCGCTGCTGGTGCTCTATCTGCTCATTGTGCGGCGACGGTATCAATATCTGCTGTCGGCGATTGCATTTTTGGGCGTAATCTCTGTCCTGCTGGTGATGCAGATGATGTATACTGGGGCCAACCCGTTCCAGCTGGACGGCTCTTTGTCCAGATTCTTGGCCGGCGGGACCGTGATTCACCTGGCGTTGCTCAGCGCAGCCGTCGCGAAGAGAACGCGGCTTGCCGAGCGCAGCTTGAGCGAGGAGAAGGACCGCGTCATCGCAGTGTCGCGGTTGGCCGAGCAGGAGCTGACTATCAAGGTGCGCGAAAGGACCGCTGAGCTTGGGGAAAGAAACGCCTCGCTCAAGGTGGAAGTGGATCGACGTCACCTGCTTGAACTCAAGCTCAGGCAGGCTCTGGACACCGCCAACGATGCTTTGGCTCAGCAGCGGGACTTTGTGGCCTTGGTATCGCATGAGTTTCGCGGCCCCTTGGCCGTCATCTCTGCCGCCGCCGACAATCTGTCATCTTCTGCGGGTGAAAGCGCCGACAATATCAAATTGCGCACCACAAGGATCCGCCAGACCGTCAAAAGGATGTCATCGCTGATTGAAAACGTCCTAGCCTTCGACCGGCTCAATGGTGGGCAGAAAACTCTTCCCACGATCAAGATGTTCGACCTGAATGAGGTTTTGCACGCCGCCGAAGCGGGGTTGGATGATGCTGCGGCCGGACGTGTTAGCTTCACTCACGGCGACGAAGTGATTGTGAAAGGTGACCGCAACCTGCTGGAGATTGTAATACAAAATCTGATCCAGAACGCCCTGAAATACTCATCGGTGACCAGCTCTGTGACGATCCGGCTGTCGACTGAGCAGGGCGTGGCGTTTGTACACGTGGTGGATCAGGGCTCTGGCGTAGCGCCCGACGACCACGAGTTCATATTCATGAGGTACTATCGCGCCGCGGGCCAATTGGTAAACGGCTCCGGTTTAGGGCTCTACATTTCACGCGAGATCGCCCGGCAGCACGGCGGCGGTCTCATACTGGCCGCCAGCGACATCAACGGGTCGACATTCCGCCTCTCACTGCCCGTCGAGGGGAACTGGCCTGCCCCTGAAAAGTGACCCTCCCTGACGTATGGCTTTTGGGCCGAACCAGGACTGAAGAAATGGCCGGAAAGAGACACAGTTGCGGCCGCTCATTGTTTACCGTTAACCTCCGGTAAACCTTGCGGATCTGGTAGAGAGGCGGCGGAAGAGCCGCCCGACCCAGGACACTCTGGCCTTCGCGGAGGCCGTAAAGCTTGGGCGAGGGGCGGGTCCATTCGGCATCTCCGCACATGGCTGTCCGCAAGCGCAGCCAGCCGCTGTGAATTTGCCAGCCGGTTTAGCCCAAATGGGGGAAGAGGCCCGGCCCAAGATCTCGTAATGGTTGGTTCGCCCAGCCAGTTAGGAGACCACTATGCGCAAAGCCTCTCTCGCCATCACAGTCGCCGGCACGGCCTTCTTCGGTCTTTCCACTGTCGCATCGGCATGCGTGTCGATGGACGGCAACTTCGTCGTAAACAACTGCAATTATCGCGTCATGGGAAATTACAAGGGCTCGGATGGCAGTTGGGGTGGCTTCGGACCCATCCGCGCGGGCGGTCGTGAGGTAACTTCCAAAAGACGCGATGCCGGCTGGGACATCAGCTATTGCAACTACGATTCATGGGTGGCAGGCACCTGTCGGCCGAAGGATCCCAGGCAGATGTTAGCCGCTTTCAAGCGCGTCACTTTGCGCGCTCGGCTGACGATGTGGCCGGCGTCGAACACCGGCCACTCTGACAGCGCACGGTAAATCCGTTATTGCTCCTTCTTGAACAGATCCTGGAAGATCAGCTGGCCCCAAGTGCGGCCGCGTGCGTGCACCAGTGCGCCGCCCTCGTTGAGCTTCCCCAGCTTGACCGGTGCGAACCCGAGTTGTTTGGCTAAGGCCGCCACGGGAGCAATCGCGTCCTCGTCGTCACCAGACAGAAAGACGACCCGGTGGCCGCCCTCGACGATCGGATCGGCAGCCAGGGTGGCCGCAATCAGGTGATTGAAGCCTTTGACGAGCTTGGCGCCGGTGAACGCCTTTGCGACGAAGGCGGAGGACGGCAGACCGTCCAGTTCTTCGGGGACTGGAAACACGTTCGTCGCGTCGATGATCGTCTTGCCTTCCCAGCTTGACAGCGCCTTCGCGACATCTGGGTGCGATTCAAAGCGGACAGCCAAAAAGATGATGTCCGCCTTGACCGCGTCCGCCAGCGTTTTCGGGATGATCGTGGGTCCGATCGCGGCCGCGGCTGATGCAAAGCTTTCCGGGTCGCGCGTGGTTGCCACGGACACTTCGATGCCGTTGCGTGCAAACGCCTTGGCAAGAGCCTGGCCGATCTTGCCGAAGCCGATAATTGCATAGCTCATGTATATTCTCCTTCAGTTTACCAGGCCCTGCGGGCTCGGGAATGAACGGCGGGGCGTAGCGGGTCAGATTTGCGCCAAGCCCCCGTCGACGGCGACCTCGCTGGCGGTCATGAAGCTGCTGTCGGGCGACGCGAGAAACGCAGCCGCCGCCCCGATCTCCGCTGGATCGGCCATCCGCTGAAGCGGATTCATCGAGGCGAAGACCTTCAAGCCCTCCTCGCCTATCGCTGCCTTCGCGAGTTCGGTCGCCGTCGGCCCGGGCGACAGCACGTTTACCCGGATGCCGGTGCCTTTCAAGTCTTCCGCCCAGGTCCGCGCGAGGTTGCGCACGGCCGCCTTGCTCGCGCTATAGACGCTGAATGCGGGCGCGCCCGTGGTGCCGGCGCTCGATCCGGTCAGGATAATCGAACCGCCCTCGCCCATCAGCGGCAGCGCCTTCTGGACCGTGAAGATCGTACCCTTCACATTGGTCTTGAAGGTTTCGTCAATATGCTCGGCGGTGAGCTTGCCGAGCGGAAGCAGGCTTCCCACCCCGGCGTTGGCGAAGATGATGTCGAGGCTTCCGCGCTCGGCCTTCACCGCCGCGTAGAGTCGGTCGAGGTCGTTCTCATCCGAGACCGAGCCCTTCACCGCGCGGGCGTTGGGCCCGAGGTCCGCCACGGCGGCGTCGAGCGCTTCCTGCCGGCGGCCGAAGATGAAGACGAAGGCGCCCTCCTCGATGAAGCGCTTCGCTGCGGCGCGGCCGATGCCGGTGGCGCCACCCGTAATAACCGCAACCTTACCGTCCAGTTTTCCCATGACTCAATCCTTCCAGCTTCTGTCTTTGCTCGTTCGGGTACGCCCCGAGGACCTCTAGATGGGCCCGTCGGGGTCAGGTGGTGAGTGCGGAAGCGCGCACATCGGTGGTGCAAAATCGATCCGCTTCAGGACTGACACCAGCCGCGACGATCCGTGTCCGCCGTTCGGAATTGCGCCGCCCCGTCGACATAAGCCATGATGTCCCGCCCCTACTGCTGTAGGATGTGCTAGATACGGGCTTTGGAAGGCGCACCGCGCGGTGCCGGATTGCACCATGATCGACTGGGATGACGTTCGCCACTTTCTAGCCGTCGCACGCGGAGGCTCTGTGCGGGCTGCCGGCGCGCAGCTCGGGGTGAATCACTCGACCGTGCTGCGACGCATCGCACAGCTTGAGGAACGCCTCGGGGCGCAAATGTTCGAAAAGCTGCCTTCGGGCTACCGCCTGACGGCTGCGGGCGAGGAGGTCCTCGAGCTCGCGAACCAGATGGAAGCGTCGTCTCACCAGCTGGAGACGCGCGTCTTCGGGCGCGACCAGAGCGTGCGCGGGCTTCTGCGGGTGACGCTGGCACCGCCCCTCGCGACACACCTGCTCATGCCGGACTTCGCCGACTTCGCGCGTCTGCACCCGGACATCGAGATGGAAATCTTGTCGTCCGGCGAACTGGCAAATCTGACCAACCGAGAGGCCGACGTGGCGATCCGCGTCGTCTACGACCGCAAAACCCTGCCGCTCAATCTTCACGGCCTGAAGGGACCGGAGGTGTTCGGCGGCGTCTACATGTCCCGCGATCGCCTGGCCGCGTGGCGGGCGGGCGCGCCTGATCCCATCCGGTGGATCGTCATAAGCGTTCATGGAATTCCAGAGTGGGCCGGCGCGGGTGAAGTTCGCACCACGGGGGTTCCATTCAGGACCACGGACGCCGAGGCGCAGATCGTTGCCGTACGGCAAGGTCTCGGGATCACGACACTGCCGTGCTTCGTCGGAGATGCCGACCCTCTGCTGGCGAGGGTGCCGGGCACCGACCTGCACATGTACGGAACGCTCTGGCTTCTCACCCAGGGTGAGACACGCAAGACCAAGCGCGTGCGGCTCTTCACGGAGTTCATATCCCGCAGGCTCGCCGCCTACGCTCCGCTTCTCACGGGACTATCCATATCGCGCGACTGACGCCCAGCGGTCGACGCTGCGGTGAATGAGCGGACAGCAGCACCTATTGCGGTTGCAGATGCTCAGCCATGAAGTCGATGAACGCCTCGGTCTCAACCTGATCTGTCGACTGGCCGGCCAGAGAACATTGAACTGCTCGGTCTCGGCGGAGCATGGCGATGTAGGAATGGGCGGCGACGGAACAGAAGCTCTCGGAACGGATGCCTTCTCCGAAGATCCCTATGCTTCAGAGCGCGTGACCAGTCGCTGATCTGACCTCAGGCCGAGCCATCGGATTGGTGCGCGGCAATCGCACTCAGAAAAACTTGGCCGAACTCCTTCAGCTTTGCCGCCCCAACTCCATTCACTTCAGCGAAGGCGTCGAGGTCGTGCGGGCGGCGCTCGGCCATGTCGATCAGGGTGCGATCGGAAAACACCACATAGGCCGGCACCTGGCGCTCCTTGGCGAGCCGCAGTCGCAAGGTCTTCAGCGCGGCCAGCAGCCCGGTGTCCACATCCGATTGCCCGAAATCCTGCCCGGAGCGCGTCTTGCCGCGCAAGGCGCGGCTGCGCACCTCGACGCGATAATGGAACGGCATCTCGCCACGGCCAAGCGCATGGCCTTTTTCGGCGATGGCGAGGCCGCCATGACCGGCCGGATCCGGCATCAGGAACCCGCCGGCGACGAGCTGCCGGATCAGCGACAGCCAGAAATCCTTCTTGTGCGCCAGACCGCTGCCGAAACTCGTGAGCCTCTGCTGGTTCCTGGCAAGCACCTTCTCGGTTTCATGGCCGAGCAGGATGTCGATGACATGGCCGGCACCGAAGCGTTCGCCGCTCTGCGCGATGGCTGCCAGGATGATCCGCGCCTCCGCTCCGCCATCGGCGCGCGGCGCCTGATCGAGGCAGGTGTCGCAATTGCCGCAAGGCTGCGCGTCCTCGCCGAAATAGCCGAGCAGCACCTGGCGGCGGCACTGCGCCGTCTCGCAATAGCCGATCAGCATGTCGAGCCGGCCATGTGAGCGCCTCTTGTGCTCGGCCGGCGCATCTTCATCGTCGATGAACATCCGGCGCATGCGGATATCGCCAAGGCCGAACAGCATATGTGCCTCGGCGTCCCGCCCATCGCGGCCGGCGCGGCCGATCTCCTGGTAGTAGGCCTCCAGGCTGCCCGGCATGTCGGTGTGGAAGACATAAGCGACGTCAGGCTTGTCGATGCCCATGCCGAAAGCGATGGTCGCCACCATGACGACGCCTGAAAGGGTCATGAAGCTGTTCTGGTTGGCGTCACGCGCCTCCTTGCTCATGCCGGCATGATAGGCGAGCGCGGTGACGCCGTTCTTCTCGAGGAACGCCGCCATCTCCTCCGTCTTCTTGCGCGACAGGCAGTAGACGATGCCGCTGCGGCCGGGATGGCGCTCGACGAAGCGCAGCAATTGCCGCTTGCTGTCCTGCTTGGCCTCGATGGCAAGCTTGATGTTCGGCCGGTCGAAGCCCAGCACCAGGGTCTCGACGCGCTCGGCAAACAGCCGGGCTTCGATATCGGTGCGCGTGCCTTCGTCCGCCGTTGCCGTCAGCGCGATGATCGGCACGTTGGGAAAGATGCCGCGCAGCCGCGACAGGTCCTCGTATTCGCGCCGGAACGCCGGCCCCCATTGCGAGATGCAATGCGCCTCGTCGACGGCGATCAGGCTGACATCGAGCCTGGCCAGCGCCTCGAGCATCCGCTCGGTCATCAGCCGCTCCGGCGCGAGATAGAGCAGGCGCGTCTGGCCTGAGGCGACGCGACGCCATGCGGCGATATTGGCATCGCGGTCGATCGAGGAATTGATCGTATCGGCAGCCACGCCGGCAAGCCGCAAGGCGGCGACCTGATCCTGCATCAGCGCCACCAACGGCGAAACGACAATGGTGAGCCCGCCCAGGACAAGTGCCGGGACCTGGTAGCAGAGCGATTTGCCCGCACCTGTCGGCATGACGGCCAGCACATGACGCCCGGCCAGCAGCGCATCCATGACATCGGCCTGGCCGGGGCGGAAATCATCGAAGCCGAACACGTCCTTCAGCACGCGCCGCTTGGGATCTCGCTCGTCTGTCGCGAGGGCCGCCGGTGCCTGCATCACCGCGCGTCCACGGTCGGCGTGCTCATTGGCATGTCATAGCCGAACTCGGCGCAGAAACGCTGGACGCGGACGAGAAATGCCGAGGGCAGGCCGCCGAGATAAGTCCTGAATTCTTCATTCCTTTCCCATTTTCTCAACGAAACCAACCGGATCGGATTATCCGGATCCTCGCTGAAGCGAATGCGCGGTGTCAGTCCGAACGACTGCGCGATTTTGTCCTGCTGCGCATCGGGCGCGCCGATCATGTCTTCGTAGCGGACAATGAGTATCTGCCGGTGCGGTTGTGCCTTCTTCAGCCGGGTCAGCGCGTCGTATTCGGCCAGCCAGCGATGCGGCGTGACGTGGAACCGACGCTCGTTGCGTGTTTGCGGATGCGAACTTGTCAGCGTGTCGAACGGATGGCGCACGCAATAGATCAAGCCGATGGAGGGAGGGAGCTTCGCCAGATGCGCAAAACCGCGCGCATCGCGCTTGACGACGAGGTTCGATTCCGGCCGGTCCAACATGTCCAGCATTGTGTATCGCGCTTCGGGTGGATGGACGAAAATGTCCTCGAAACACCTCATCAGCCGCTGTGTCAGCGTCGTCCCGCTGCGAGCGCAACCCGAAATGAAAATTCTGTTGGCGGGCGCCGCGCGTGCGTATGTGCGTTTTTGCATGCGCTGTTTCAGAGACAGCGGCACCAACCGCAGAAACTCCCGCACAACCCTTCGCGCAGCCGCTCCAAACGCAGCCTCAAGCCTGTGAGCGCCCTTCATCCGCAATTCCGCTGGGCCGCCCGGCACGAAACGCGCCGCCTGGGGTCCATGGCCAAGATACTCGTCGCCGATATCAGCATCAGGCAGACACCGGACTGGAATTCCTGGATGGGAGAGGATGGGAAATCGGTCAAAACGACTCTCTGCATGGGCACCATGCCTTAGCGCAGCTGTCATCGTGCCACAACAGGAACAGGTCGCCCGCAGCCTGCGCCTTCCCTGGCGACACCTGCACTCGCGCTGGATTCCTTTACCCAGCAATGTAAGCTCGGCTCCGCTAGCCAGGGAGGATGCGATGCTGCAGACCAGACAGGATGTTCTCGGCGAGCGGTTCCACCTGCAGCGCGCCGCCTTCGAGGCGCAGCCTTTCCGCAACTTTGGCATCCGCAAGGACCGCCTGAAACGCCTGCTGGCGCTGACCGAGCGGCATGAAGCCGACATCTGCACCGCCATCGACACCGACTTCGGTGGCCGTTCCGCGCATGAGACGCGTCTTGCGGAACTGTTCGTCGTGCGTGCCGGCATCCGCCACGCGCTGTCGCATCTCAGGGGCTGGATGCGCGAACGCCGCATTGCCACCACCATGCCGTTCCTGCCGGGCAGAAATCGCCTCATTCCACAGCCGCTCGGCGTGGTCGGCATCGTGTCGCCCTGGAATTATCCTTTCCAGCTCGCTGTCGCGCCGGTCACGGCGGCACTCGCGGCCGGCAATCGCGTGCTTATAAAACCTTCCGAATTGACGCCGGCATTCTCAGTGCTGCTGGCCAAACTCGTTGCCGAGCATTTCGCACCCGATGAGCTCAGCGTCATCACCGGCGATGCCGAGATGGGAAAGGCCTTCGTGTCGATGCCTTTCGATCATTTGCTGTTCACCGGCTCGACCGCGGTCGGACGCCAGGTCGCGATCGCCGCGGCCGCCAACCTGACCCCGGTCACGCTCGAACTCGGCGGCAAGTCGCCGGCAATCTTCGATCCGTCCTGCGATCTCGATGCGGCGGTATCCAGCATTGCCTTGGCAAGCTCTTGAATGCCGGGCAGACCTGCATCGCGCCGGATTATCTGCTGGTGCCGAAGGGGCAGGCAGGCACGGTCGCTGTCAAGCTCGCAACGGCGATCGCGAAGCTCTACCCGACCTTGCGCGACAACCCCGATTATACCGCCATCATCAGCGACCGGCACCACCAGCGCCTGCGCGACATGATCACTGAAGCGCGTGACGCAGGCGCCGATGTCACCGAAATCAACCCGGCCGGCGAAGAGCTGGGTGCCAAAAGCCGGAAGCTGCTGCCGACCCTGGTCCGCAACGCCGGCGCAAACCTGCGGCTGATGCGCGAGGAGATTTTTGGGCCGGTGCTGCCCATCGTAGAATACACCGGGATCGACGAGGCGATTGCCCATGTGAACGGAGCGGAGCGCCCGCTGGCGCTCTACTGGTTCGGCCGCGACAGCGGCAATCGTCAACGCATCCTGCACGAGACTATTGCCGGCGGTGTCACCATCAACGACTGCATGCTGCATCTGGTACAGGAAAACCAGCCTTTCGGCGGGGTCGGCGCCAGCGGCATGGGCGCCTATCACGGCGAGTGGGGATTTCGGACGTTCAGCAAGGAGAAGCCGGTTTTCACACAGTCGCGGCTGAGCGCCGGAGCCTTGTTGCGCCCGCCCTACGGCAAGACGTTCGAGCGGCTCTTCAGCCTCCTGCGTCACATCACCTGATCGAGCGAGCGCAGCCTCCGGTTCGTCGTGCCATGCAGCGCCGGCGCATTAAGACTATCTTCACCACGGTGCGGCAGGGTCCTCATCCTGCGGTGATGTCTTGAGTACCGCGGCGCCACAAGCGCCCAGGCAACAGACCCGCGCCTCTTTCTGGGGTGCGGGTCATTCCCGCTCGATCTCTTACCCTTGGCTAGCCGAGGAAATCGGCCCGGTGCGGCGTGAAGCTGTCGACCAGCCGCCCTGCTTCCAGCGCCTTGACGCCGTGCACCAGACCGGACGGCACGATGAAGCTGCCGCCGGTCTCGATGGTTTCGGTCCTACCGTCGATGGTCACCTCGAAGCGGCCTTCGGCGACGTAGCTTGCCTGGACATGCGGGTGCGAATGCAGGGCGCCGACGCCACCCTTGTCGAAGCCGAATTCGACCAGCATCAACTCATCGGTGTGCAGGAGGACGCGCCGCCTGTTGCCGTCCAACGTTGTCGTCCAGGCGCCCTCGCCGGCTTGCGCGAAAATCTTTGCGGTCATTGTTGTCTCCTCAGAGCAATTCCAGGAAAAGTGTGAAACGGTTTTCCGTCCGGAATTGCGTTAAAACAATGAGATAGCGCGGTTCAGCGTTTCCGCGAAACGATGAACCTCGCTAGCGCGCCAGCCAGCCGCCATCCACCGGCACCACCGCTCCATGCATGTAGTTCGACGCTGGCGCCAGCAGGAAGACGGCAGCGTCGCCAATGTCGCCCGCCTCGCCCCAGCGGCCGGCCGGGATACGCGCCAGGATGGCGGCGCTGCGGTCGGGATCGGCGCGCAGCGCCTGCGTGTTGTTGGTCTCGATATAGCCCGGCGCGATGGCGTTGACGTTGATGCCTTTTTGCGCCCATTCGCAGGCGAGCAGACGCGTGATGCCGAGCACACCGTGCTTCGAGGCAGTGTAGGACGCAACGCGGATGCCACCCTGGAAACTCAGCACGGAGGCAATGTTGACGATCTTGCCTTTCCGCTCAGCGGCCAAGGCACGCCTTGCAAAGCTTTGGCAGAGCAAAAAAACCGTTTTCAGATTGACGTCCATGACGTCGTCCCAATCGGCCTCGCTGAGATCGACGGCATCGGCGCGGCGGATGATGCCGGCATTGTTGACCAGCCCGTCGAGCGGACCGCTTTCGTCCCAGATCCGGTCGTGCAACGGGCCGGCCGCCGAAATGTCGGCAAGGTCGGCGCTGACCGCCTCGAATTGCCCTCCCAGCGCGGCGACCTTGTCTGCCGTATCGTCCATCGACGAGCGGCCGACGCCGACCACCGCGCCCCCGGCGCGTGCGATCGATACGGCGATGCCCTGGCCGATGCCGGTGTTGGCGCCGGTGACCAGGATACGTTTTCCGGCAAGGCTGAAGGGGTCGCTCACCGCAGATCGCTCAACGCCACCGGGTCGACATCGGTATAGTCGACATTGTCGCCGGCCATCGCCCAGATGAAAGCATAATTGGAAGTGCCGGCGCCCGAATGGATCGACCAGCCCGGCGACAGCACCGCTTCCTCGTTGCCCATGACGATATGGCGCGTCTCGTCCGGCTCGCCCATGAAGTGGAAGACGCGTGCCGTCTCCGCCAGGTCGAAATAGAGATAGGCCTCCATGCGCCGGTCATGCACATGGCACGGCATGGTGTTCCACACCGAGCCCGGCGCCAGCTGAGTCATGCCGACCACCAGCTGGCAGGTCTTCACGCCGTCGGCATGGATGAACTGGAAGATCGAACGCTCGTTGCAGGTGTCCTTGCTGCCGAGATCGAGGCGCTTGGCGTCGCCGATGCGGATCAGCCGGCTGGGCCAGGCCTGATGCGCCGGCGCGCTGAGCAGATAGAATTTGGCCGGCGCATCTGCATCGGCCGACGCGAACGACACATCAGCGATGCCCATGCCGAGATAGAGCATGTCGCGCGCCTGCAATTCGAAGGACTGGCCGCCGGCCTTGATGACGCCTGCACCGCCGATGTTGACGGCGATCAGCTCGCGACGGTCGAGAAAGTTCTTGGTGCCGGTCGGCTTGATCGTTTCCAGTTGAAGCGCGGCGTCCGTCGGCACGGCGCCGCCGACGATCATGCGGTCGTAATGTGTGTAGGTCAGGCTGATGCGGCCGGGCTGGAACAGGCCGTCAATGTGAAAGTTGTGGCGCAGCTCATCGGTTCCCATCGCCGCGGCGGCGACCGGGTCGATGGCAAAGCGGGATGTATAGTCGGTGTGGCTCTGGTTCATTTCAATCCTGACTTGAGATGGGTCATTCGCCGGCGGCGGCCTTGACCGAACTGGAATAAAAAGCCTGACGCGCATGCAGGCGTTCGCGGTAACGCTGCTGGCTGGCGGTGAGGTGCGCGCGCATCGCCTCTCGCGCGGCCTCGGCATCGCCAGAGGTAATGGCGTTGAGGATCACCAGGTGCTCGCGCTGCAGTCCGCGCTGGTAGCTATCGGATTGCGCCAATTCGGTCGACCAGGGCGAAGTCACGTCGCACGGGATGGCGCGCCGGCCGAGCACGTCGAGCATCTCGACATAGAATGGGTTGCTGGTGGCGCTGGCGATCGCGCGATGGAAGGCGAGGTCGGCCGGACCGGTCGGCTCGCTGGCAAGCAGCAGCCGCTCGAATTCGAAGAAGGCTTCCTGGATCGCCGCCTCCTGCGCGGCATTGCGGCGGACGGCGGCGATCCCGGCCGATTCAATCTCGATCGCCAGCCGCACTTCGAGCACGTTGAGCGCGATCGAATCCTTGCTGCCCATGTCGGCGGCAAGCGCGCCGAACATTGTCGAGATGTGCTCTGTGACGAAGACGCCGGCGCCCTGGCGCGGTTCGACCAGCCCGTCGGCGGCAAGCTTGGCCAGCGCCTCGCGGATGACGGTGCGGCTGACGCCGAAGGTTTCGGTCAGTTGGCCTTCGGTCGGTAATTTATGGCCGGGCAGGATCTCACCCGCCTGCAACTGCTTACGGATCGTCGTGACCACTGTCTCCGACAATTTGGGTTTTCTCTCGACCCTGAGGTCGGTCGCGGTGTCCGATGCCATGTCGCCCCTATTTGAAGATGCTCGGTAGCCAGAGCGAAATGGCCGGAATGTAAGTGACGAGCCCCAGTACCACGAGCCCGGCCCCATAGAACGGCCAGATCGAGCGCATCGCTTCCCAGACGGATATCTTGCCCACTGCGCACGCCACGAACTGCACAGCGCCCACCGGCGGCGTATTCAGCCCGATGCCGAAGTTGAGGATCATGATAACGCCAAAATGTACCGGGTCGACGCCGTAGGCTTGCGCCACGGGCAGGAAGATCGGCGTGCAGATGATGATCGTCGGCCCCATGTCCATGAAGGTGCCGAGGAACAGCATCAAGACGTTGAGCAGGAGAAGCACGACCAGCGGATCGTCCGAGATTGCGTTCATGGAGGCTATGAGCGCTGCCGGCACTTTCAGGAAGGCCATCAACCACGAGAACGCCGCCGCCATGCCGATGATGAGCAGCACCATGGCCGTGGTGCGCACGGCACCATGGGTGGCATGAACGAAACCTTCCCAAGTCATCTGCCGGTAAACGAAGACAGTAACGAGCAACGCATAGATGACCGCGACGCAGGAACTCTCGGTCGCCGTGAAAACACCCGATCGTACGCCACCGAAGATGATCGCGATCAGCAGCAGGCCGGGCACCGCGACAGCGAAGAGATGCGCGACGGCGGTGAAGCCCGGAAACGGCTCGGTCGGATAGCCGCGGGAGCGCGCCACGAAATAGGCGGTGATCATCAGCGACAGGGCCAACAGCAGGCCCGGAATGATGCCGGCCGTGAACAGGTCGGCGATGGAGATCTTTCCACCTGCCGAGATCGAGTAGATGATCATGTTGTGCGACGGCGGCAGGAGCAGCGCGATCAGCGCTGCCATCGACGTGACGTTGACGGCGTAATCCGCTCCATATCCACGCGCTTTCATCTGCGGGATCATCAAGCCGCCGACCGCCGCCGCCTCGGCCACCGCGGAGCCCGAAATGCCGCCGAACAGTGTAGCGGTCGCAATGTTGACCTGCCCGAGGCCACCGCGCAAATGGCCAACGAGCGAGCCGGCGAAGGCAACGATCTTGCTGGCGATGCCGCCGCGCACCATCAAGTCGCCGGCATAGATGAAGAAGGGAATGGCCAGCAGCGAAAAGACGCTCATGCCGGAATTCAGGCGCTGGAACACGATGAGCGGCGGCAGGCCCATATAGAGGACGGTGGCAAAGCTTGCGACGCCGAGGCAGAAAGCAATCGGCGTGCCGATAAGCATCAGAAGGGTGAAGACGCCGAAGAGGATCCAGAGTTCCATGCCGTCAGACCTTCACGTTCGCCGTGTCGAGTTCGGCTGCGACTTCCGCCGGTGGCAGTTCATCGAGCACATCGTCGATCGGCGCACCGGAGAGGCGAAGCACGATGCGCTCCAGCGTGAAGAGCACGACGAGCACGCCTCCCGCGACCAGCGGGACGTAGTCCCAGCCCCCCGATATGCCGAGCGACGGCAAGGTAGCGCCCCAGGTCAATGCGACCAGTTGGCTACCATACCAGATCATACCGATGCCGAAGGCGAGCGCGACGAGGTCCGAGATCATCCGCAGCCAACGCTTGCCGCCTTTGGGCAGCACGTAGAGCAGGACGTCGAAGCCGAGGTGATAGTTCTCGCGCACGCCGACGGCAGCGCCGAGGAAGATGAACCAGCTCATCAGCATCACCGAGCCCTGCTCGGTCCAGCTTGGCGAGCGGTTCAGGACATAACGACCGAACACCTGCCAGGCGACGAAGGCGGTCATCAGCACCAGCCCGATGCCTGCGACCCATAGCGCCGCTGTGCTGACGCGCGACATCATGCGCGCGACGCCGGACAGGGGCGGCCTGTGTTCTGGGCTGGAGTTCACCGGTTCTCTCCGCAAGAGGATGGCGGCGCGGAATGCCCGCGCCGTCGCTTGATCACTGCACGGCCTTGATGGCTTCGACCATGGCCTTCAGCTTGTCGTCCTTGACGTGCTTCTCGTAGACCGGACCCATGGCGTCGATGAAGGGCTGCTTGTCCGGCGTCGTGATCTGCGAACCGGCCGCCTCGACCTTGGCGCGCGATTCCTTGACCTTGGCGGTCCACAGCTCGCGCTGCCTGGCGACGCTCTCCTTGGCGGCCGCCTTGAAGATCGCCTGATCCTCCGGCGTCAGCTTGTCCCAGCTCGACTTCGCCATGACGAAGGCTTCCGGCACCATAGTGTGCTCGTCGAGCGAATAGAACTTGGCGACTTCCGCATGCTTGGCGGTGTCGTAGCTCGGAAAATTGTTTTCCGCGCCGTCAATGACCCCGGTCTCGATCGCCGAATACACCTCGCCATACGGCATCGGCGTCGCGTTGGCGCCGAGTGCCGCCACCATGTCGACGAAGATGTCGGACTGGATGACGCGGAACTTCATGCCGGACAGATCGGCTAATGAGTTGATCGGTTTCTTCGAATTGTAGAAGGAGCGCGCGCCGCTGTCGTAAAAGGCGAGCAGCACCAGCCCGACCTGTTCGAACGCCGCCGCGATCTGGTCGCCGACCGCCCCGTCCATGACCTTGTGCATATGGTCTTCCGAGCGGAAGATGTAGGGCAGCGAGGGCACCGTGGTTTCGGGAATGAGCCCGTTGAACGGCGCCATCGAGATGCGGTTGAGGTCGATCACGCCGGTGCGCACCTGCTCGATCGTGTCCTTTTCTTCGCCGAGCTGCGCGGAATGATAGAGCTCGACCGCATAGCGGCCGGCCGTACGCTCCTTTACAAGCTCGCCGAAATATTTGACTGCCTCGACCGTCGGATAGCCGTCCGGGTGGGTGTCGGACGAGCGCAGAACCGTCTGGGCGCTTGCCGTTCCGGCCATAAGTGCGGCGGCGAGCAGCGCAGCTCCCGTCAGTCTTGAAAAATGCAACATGGTTTCCTCCCTTTGCATTGCGGGCGAGTTGCCCCTTCAGAGCCGATACGCCTTTTTCGCCAGCGTATAGGTCAGTTCCCGTGCCAACTCATGCGCCTCGTCCTCGCGCAGCCGATGCTCGGCGACGAGACGCGCCAGGAACGCGGAGTCGACTCGCCGCGCCACATCGTGACGCGCCGGGATCGACGGAAAGGCACGGGTGTCGTCGTTGAAACCGACGGTGTTGTAGAAGCCGGCCGTCTCGGTGGTCATCTCGCGGAAGCGCCGCATGCCTTCCGGGCTGTCGTGGAACCACCATGCCGGCCCGAGCTTCAGCGCCGGGTAGACACCGGCCAGCGGCGCCAGCTCGCGCGCATAACTGGTCTCGTCGAGCGTAAACAGGATGACGGTGAGGTCGCGCTCCAGCCCGACGCAGTCGAGCAGCGGCTTCAGCGCCGTCACATAGTCGGTCCGGGTCGGGATATCGAAACCCTTGTCGCGGCCGAAATTCTGGAAGATCGCGGGCGAATGGTTGCGCCAGGAGCCGGGATGGATCTGCAGGACCAGTCCATCGTCGAGGCTCATCTTGGCCATCTCGGTCAGCATCTGGGCGCGGAACAGTTTTCGCTCGCGCTCATCGTCGGAACCACGGCGAATCCGATTGAACAGCTCTTGCGCCGCCGCATCCGAAAGATTGGCGGTCTCGGCCGTCGGATGGCCATGATCCGACGAAGTCGCGCCGAAGCTTTTGAAGAAGGCACGCCGCTGGCGATGCGCATCGAGATAGCCGGCCCAATTGCCGGTGTCGCAGCCGGTGATCTCACCGAGCCGGTCGAGATTGGTTGAAAACCCTTCGAAATCGGGGTCGACGACCGCGTCCGGCCGATAGGCGGTGATAACGCGGCCCTGCCAGCCGCTGTCGCGGATCATCTGGTGCCATTTGAGATCGTCGAGCGCGCCTTCCGTGGTCGCGATAACCTCGATGTTGAACCGCTCGAACAGCGCGCGCGGGCGAAAATTCTCCCACTGCAGCAGCGTCGCGATGGTGTCGTAGTGGCGGTCGGCGGTCGCCGCGGTCAGCGGTTCGTCGATGCCGAACAGATCGGCGAGCACATGATCGAACCACAGCCGGGTCGGCGTGCCGCGAAACAGATGATAATGCTCGGCAAAAAGCCGCCAGATCGCCCTGCCGTCGGTCTCGACCGGCGCGCCATTGAGCGTCGCCACGCCGAGATCCTCGAGGCGGACGCCTTGGCTGAACAGCATGCGGAAGATGTAGTGATCCGGGACGATGAGCAGTTGCGCCGGATCCGGGAATGGCTCGTTCAGCGCATACCAGCGCGGATCGGTGTGACCATGCGGGCTGACAAGGGGCAGGTCCTTGATCCCGGCATAGAGATCACGGGCAATCGCGCGCGAATGCGCCTCGGCGGGAAACAGCAGATCCGCATGGGTCAGTGCCACGATCATCCTCCCAAGGCCACTATCGGTAGGGGCGGCAAGAATTAATGTCAACATACAAAAACTAGATTGTTGTATGATGACTTTTCGGCCCATTGTGTGGCAGGAAATCGAATGTTACGCCGCTTTGCCGATCCCTGCCGAGGCCACTCATGTCATCCGACCAGACCAGTCGCACCACGACGACCGAACGCCTTTCCACTAAGACCGTGCGCGCACTGCCGGCTTCGATCGCGACACCTGCGTATGATCGCAGCCGCATCGTCCCGGGCATCGTGCACCTTGGTGTCGGCGCCTTCCACCGCGCCCATCAGGCAGCCTATGTCGACGATTGCCTGGCGGCAGGCGAGGCGGATTGGGGCATAACAGGCGTTTCGCTGCGCAGCACCGACACGCGCGACGCTCTCACGCCGCAGGACGGGCTCTACACGCTGGCGATCAGAAGCAGTGGAACCGAAAAGCTTCAGGTCATCGGCTCGATCGGCGCGATGCTGGTGGCGCCCGAAGACCCCAGCGCTGTGCTGGCCACGCTGACCGATCCGGGCACCCGCATCGTCACGCTGACGATCACCGAAAAAGCCTATCTGAGGGCGGCAGGCGGCGGATTGGACGCCGCACATCCCGATATCGCCTATGATCTGGCCAATCCTCGGATGCCGAAGACAGCGCATGGTTTTCTGACCGAGGCGCTTGCCCTGCGACGCGCCGCCGGCACGCCGCCCTTCACTGTCCTGTGTTGCGACAATTTGCCGGCCAACGGCGCCACGCTGCACCGGCTGTTGGTCGAATTCGCCCAGTTGCGAGATGCCGGGCTCGCCCAATCGAGTGATGTCGGAATTGCCGACCACATCGCACACCAGGTCGCGTTTCCCTCCAGCATGGTCGATCGCATCGTGCCTGCAACCACCGACGCCGATCGGGCGCGGATCGCTGAAGAACTCGGCGTCGAGGATGCCTGGCCCGTGATGACCGAGCCGTTTTGTCAGTGGGTGGTCGAAGATAAGTTCCCGACTGGCCGGCCCGCGTGGGAACAATTCGGCGTCACCATGGTTCGCGACGTCGGCCCGTTCGAGGACATGAAGCTCAGGCTGCTCAACGGCTCGCATTCGGCAATCGCCTATCTTGGCCTGCTCAGCGGTCATGCCACCGTCGACCGCGCCTTCGCCGACCCGGCGATCCGCCAATTCGTCGATGCCTTGTGGGCCGAAGCCATCCCGACCCTGCCCGAGGATGCCGGATTGGACACGAGCGCCTATATTGCGGAGCTCGCGGAGCGTTTTTCCAACACTGCACTTGCCCATCGCACGGCGCAGATCGCCAATGACGGCAGCCAGAAACTGCCGCAGCGCATCGTCGCCTCCGCCATCGAATGCCTCGAAGCCGGTACTGAACTGGTCCATCTGACCCTGGTGGTGGCTGCCTGGATCGCCGCCTGCGCCGCGCGAGGGAAAACCTTGCCGGAGGGCCATTTCACCGACCCGCTCGACGCGGCGTTGAAGGAACTTTTGAGTGAGCAACTGCCGGCCAACGAAACCGTGACCGCGGTGTTCGACCTGGCCGGCTTCGCCAGGGACCATGCCGAGCGGCAGACATTGATCGAACTCGTGGCTGTCCATCTCGTCCACCTGCGACGGGACGGTCCGACCCTGGCCTTCGCTGCGCTTGGCATACAGAGCGAGCAGACCTGAGCTATGGCCTCGCGGTTATGATGTCGGCGGGACAGCGCCCCTGGGCGCGAAGGATCACGACAGAACGCCCGTCCTGCGCGCTACCAATGTGAGGGCATGAATTCCAGACCGCTCCGGCCTTACGCCGGAAGAATAGCGCCTTCCAGCGTGGTGAGCTGGCTAAGGAACTGCTCCGCCTTGCTGCGAGCCTCGTCGTCCTTGGCGTCGGCAGCGTCTTCCCTGGCTTCCTGGATGCGGCGTGCGAGATCGGCGCGGTCGACATCCTTCACCGCGACCGCCGATTCCGCCAGCAGCGTGCAGCCGGCCGGAACGATGTCGGCGAAGCCGCCGAACACCACATAGCGCTCTTCGCCGCCCGCCGCGGTCTTCACCGTGACGACGCCCGGCTTGATCGTGGTCATGACCGGGGCGTGATGCGCCATCACGGTCATCTCGCCTTCGGCGCCCGGAATGACAACCGATTCGACCTGCTCGGAAACGAGCAAGCGCTCCGGCGAGACCAGTTCGAACTTGAAAGCTTCAGCCATTATCGTATCCGTTCAACCCACTCGGGCGGCACCCACACAAAATGTATGGTTGCCGATTGGCTCAGAGAGTTGGAGATCTCCAACTGACCGAGTTTTTCGTGCCATTCCTCCACAGTCCACTCTCGACCGATGAGAGTGTTCAACTCTGCGACGTCTTCCTCTGGAAAATCCGAAAGAAACTCATCACTGAGCCGAAGTAACCGGACCCGATCGCCTTGAGCGTACTCGGGTCTGCTATCTTTCATCAGGCCGCTTCAGCCGCGAGGCGCTGTGCCTTCTCGACCGCTTCCTCGATGCCGCCGACCATGTAGAAGGCAGCTTCCGGAAGGTGATCGTAGTCGCCGTTGCAGAGGCCCTTGAAGCCCTTGATGGTGTCGGCGAGGTCGACCAGCTTGCCCGGCGCGCCGGTGAACACTTCGGCGACGAAGAACGGCTGCGACAGGAAGCGCTCGATCTTGCGGGCGCGGGCCACGGTCTGCTTGTCCTCTTCCGACAGCTCGTCCATGCCCAGAATGGCGATGATGTCCTGCAGCGACTTGTAGCGCTGGAGGATCGACTGCACCTGGCGGGCGACGCCATAGTGTTCGTCGCCGACGACCAGCGGGTCGAGCATGCGCGAGGTCGAATCCAGCGGATCGACCGCCGGATAAATGCCCTTTTCGGCGATGGCGCGGTTCAACGTCGTGGTCGCGTCAAGGTGGGCGAACGAGGTCGCCGGCGCCGGATCAGTCAGATCGTCGGCGGGCACGTAGATGGCCTGCACGGACGTGATCGAGCCCTTGGTGGTGGTGGTGATACGTTCCTGCAGCGCGCCCATGTCGGTGGCGAGCGTCGGCTGATAGCCCACGGCCGAAGGAATACGGCCGAGCAGAGCCGACACTTCCGAACCAGCCTGCGTGAAGCGGAAGATGTTGTCGACGAAGAACAGCACGTCCTGGCCCTGGTCGCGGAAGTATTCCGCAACCGTCAGGCCGGTCAGGCCGACGCGGGCGCGCGCGCCCGGCGGCTCGTTCATCTGGCCATAGACGAGTGCGGCCTTGGAGCCTTCGCCGCCGCCCTTCTTGTTGACGCCGGATTCGATGAACTCGTGATACAGATCGTTGCCTTCGCGGGTGCGCTCGCCGACGCCGGCGAACACCGAATAGCCGCCATGCGCCTTGGCGATGTTGTTGATCAGTTCCTGGATCAGCACGGTCTTGCCGACGCCGGCGCCGCCGAACAGGCCGATCTTGCCGCCCTTGGCGTAGGGAGCCAGCAGGTCGAGCACCTTGATGCCGGTGATCAGGATCTGCGCTTCCGTCGACTGCTCGACATAGGTCGGAGCCGGCTGGTGGATGGAGCGCATCTCGGTCGCGTCGACCGGGCCTTCTTCGTCGACCGGCTCGCCGATGACATTGATGATGCGGCCGAGCATGCCCGGGCCGACCGGCACGGTGATCGGCGCGCCGGTGTCACGCACTTCCTGGCCGCGAACCAGACCTTCGGTCGAGTCCATGGCGATGCAGCGCACGGTGTTTTCACCCAGATGCTGGGCAACTTCGAGCACCAGGCGGTTGCCGACATTGGTCGTCTCGAGCGCGTTCAGGATCGCCGGCAGGTGATCGCCGAACTGCACGTCGACAACGGCGCCGATGACCTGGCGGACCTTGCCGGCAACGCCCGTTGCCTTGGTGGCCACTGCCGATGTCTTGGCAGCAGCGGCCTTCACCGGTGCTGCCGACTTGGCCGGGGCCGCCTTCGCGGCTGCTGCTGGAGCCTTTGCCGCCTTCGCGGGGGCTGCGGTTTTCGCGGCTGCGGCCTTGGGGGCTGCCTTCTGGGGGGTCGCTGCTTTCGCCATCGTCTTTACCCTTTTTCGTCCTTTGTTTCTCACGCGGTCCGATCGCGGGTCGATGACCCGCGAACCACGCCTAGAGCGCCTCGGCGCCCGAAATGATTTCGATCAGTTCCTTGGTGATCTGCGCCTGCCGCTGGCGGTTGTAGGTGATCGACAGCTTGTTGATCATGTCGCCGGCGTTGCGCGTCGCATTGTCCATGGCGCTCATCTTGGCGCCCATTTCGCCGGCCACATTCTCGAGCAGCGCCCGGAAAACCTGCACGGAGATGTTGCGCGGAATGAGGTCGGAGAGGATTTCGCCCGGCTCCGGCTCATATTCGTAGACGGCGTTGCCGCCATCGATCGCCTCGGCCGGAGCCGAAGCAACGCCGGCCGGAATGATCTGCTGCGCGGTCGGGATCTGGCTGATCACCGACTTGAACTGCGAATAGAACAGCGTGCAGATGTCGAAGCCGCCTTCGTTGAAGAGGTGGATGACCTTCTTGGCGATGGCATCGGCATTGACGAAGCCGAGTGTCTTGACCTCGCGCAGGTCGACTCGGTCGATGATCATCGACGAATAGTCGCGGCGCAGGATGTCGAAACCCTTCTTGCCGACGCAGATGATCTTGACCTGCTTGCCGTCGGCCAAAAGCTTTCGGATATGGTCGCGGGCAAGGCGGGCGATCTGCGAATTGAAGCCGCCGCACAGGCCGCGCTCGGCGGTGCAGACGACGAGCAGATGCACGTCGTCCTTGCCGGTGCCGGTCATCAGCGCCGGGGCATCGCCGCCGCCGCCGATGGCCTGGGTGATGTTGGCCAGAACGGAACCCATGCGCTCCGAATAGGGACGCGCCGCTTCCGCGGCCTCTTGCGCACGGCGCAGCTTCGCCGCGGCGACCATCTGCATCGCCTTGGTGATCTTCTGCGTCGCCTTGACCGAGGCGATACGGTTACGAAGGTCT
This sequence comes from Mesorhizobium sp. M7A.F.Ca.MR.245.00.0.0, assembly GCF_003997415.1. NCBI lineage: Bacteria > Pseudomonadati > Pseudomonadota > Alphaproteobacteria > Hyphomicrobiales > Phyllobacteriaceae > Mesorhizobium > Mesorhizobium sp. M7A.F.Ca.MR.245.00.0.0. Next base: position 76,755 of record NZ_RZTE01000014.1, read on the forward strand.
TTTAATGAAGGCATGCTTCAAACCTGATCCCGTCTTGCAATTCGCTCAGGCGAAGGTCTTGGCGAAAGCGTCGATCTCGGCCTTCAGCTTGGCGCGCAGATCGTCCGACAGCGCCTTTTCCTTGCGGATGGCATCAAGGACGTCCTTGCCGGCCGAACGCATGTGGCTGAGCAGGCCATGCTCGAACTTGCCGACCTGGTTGACCGGCAGCTTGTCGAGATAGCCGTTGACGCCGGCGAAGATCACCGCGACCTGCTCTTCCGTCTTCAGCGGCGAGAACTGCGGCTGCTTCAGGAGTTCGGTCAGGCGCGATCCGCGGTTGAGCAGGCGCTGCGTGGCGGCGTCGAGATCCGAGCCGAACTGCGCGAAGGCCGCCATTTCGCGGTACTGCGCGAGCTCGCCCTTGATCGAGCCGGCAACCTGCTTCATCGCCTTGATCTGCGCGGCCGAACCGACGCGGCTGACCGACAGACCGACGTTCACCGCAGGACGAATGCCCTGGAAGAACAGGTTGGTTTCGAGGAAGATCTGGCCATCGGTGATCGAGATCACGTTGGTCGGGATATAGGCCGACACGTCGTTGGCCTGCGTCTCGATGATCGGCAGCGCGGTCAGCGAACCACCGCCCAGATCGTCGTTGAGCTTGGCGGCGCGCTCGAGCAGGCGCGAGTGCAGGTAGAAGACGTCGCCCGGATAGGCTTCGCGGCCCGGCGGACGGCGCAGCAGCAGCGACATCTGGCGATAGGCGACGGCCTGCTTCGACAGATCGTCATAGCTGATCAGCGCGTGCATGCCATTGTCGCGGAAATATTCGCCCATGGTGGCGCCGGCGAACGGCGCCAGGAACTGCATCGGCGCCGGATCGGAAGCGGTGGCGGCGACGATGATCGAATATTCGAGCGCGCCGCGCTCTTCCAGCACCTTGACGAACTGCGCGACGGTCGAGCGCTTCTGGCCGACGGCGACGTAGACGCAGTAGAGCTTTTCCTTCTCGGGGCCGTTGTCGTGCACCGATTTCTGGTTGAGCATCGTGTCGAGAATGATGGCGGTCTTGCCGGTCTGGCGATCGCCGATGACCAACTCGCGCTGGCCGCGGCCGACCGGGATCAGCGCATCGATAGCCTTGAGGCCGGTCGACATCGGCTCGTTCACCGATTTGCGCGGGATGATGCCGGGCGCCTTGACGTCGACGCGCTTGCGCTCGACTGCCTTGATCGGACCCTTGCCGTCGATCGGATTGCCGAGCGCGTCGACGACGCGGCCGAGCAGGCCGGGGCCGACGGGAACGTCGACGATGGCGCCGGTGCGCTTGACGATGTCGCCTTCCTTGATGTCGCGGTCGGCGCCGAAGATGACGACGCCGACATTGTCGGCTTCGAGGTTGAGCGCCATGCCGCGGATGCCGCCGGGGAACTCGACCATCTCGCCGGCCTGGACATTGTCGAGGCCGTAGACACGGGCGATACCGTCACCGACGGACAGCACCTGTCCGACTTCGGAGACCTCGGCCTCCTTGCCGAAATTCTTGATCTGGTCTTTCAGAATTGCGGAAATTTCCGCGGCGCGGATGTCCATCAGCCGACCTCTTTCAGTGCAAGCTTGAGCGAATTGAGTTTGGTTTTGAGCGACGTATCGATCTGGCGCGAGCCCATCTTGACCACCAGCCCGCCCAGCAGCGACGGATCGACGGTGACGGAGATAGCCACGTCCTTGCCGGCAACGCTCTTCAGCGCCGCCTTGAGTTCGGTCTGCTGGGCAGCCGTCAGGTCGTGAGCCGACGTCACTTCAGCAGCGGTCTCGCCACGATGTTCGGCTGATATCTGGCGGAACGCCCTGATCATGCCGGGAATGGCGAACAGCCGGCGGTTGCGGGCGACGACGCGCAGGAAATTGCCGGTGAGGCCGGCAATCCCGGCCTTGTCGGCGATTGCCGCGATGGCCTTCGCCTGGTCCTCGCTGGAGAACACCGGGCTGTTGATCAGCCGGGTAAGGTCGGCGCTGCCCGCGAGCATGACTTCGAAGCTGTTGAGGTCGGCTTCGACCTTGGCCACGGAATTTGCCTGCAGGGCGAGTTCGAACAGCGAACCCGCGTAGCGTTCTGCGACACCTGAGATTGGCGATGACGATTGAGCCACGGACCGTCTTTTCTCTTGTCTGACAGGCCGTAGATTGTTGGCGCGAGCAAAAACTCTGGCTAAATCTTTGACCTTACTGCATTTTTTCAAGCACGGAGACGCGGCTTCCGCTATCCCCGGCCGAAAGTCGATTGCCGTCTAGCACAGGCATTTTAAGACCGCAATGCGTCGTTCCGCATGGTTTTCAGGCACTATTGTCGCATCCGGCGAAAGTCACCCGTCTTCCATCGCGGAATACCCAACGATTCAAGGCAGAAAGCCGAAGGCAAAGGCGAGCGGCAACGCCGCCAGCACCAATTCCACCACAATGGAAACCCAATTGAAAGGCGTGTTGGCGCCATCCGACATCATCGACAGCAGCCGGCCGAAGGCGGTGAACAGCCAGGAGAAGCCAAGCGCCATGTAGATCAGCGGCTGCGCCAGCAGGATACAGCACAGGCCGACGCCGAGATAGAAGCCCGACATCCTGCCGCGCCCCTCGGCGATCGCCGCAGCCTTCTCTGGTTTGACCTGCAAGCGCAGGGCACGGAAGGCGAGGCCAGGGGCCAGAAAAAACAAAAGACCGAGCAGCACGGTGACGACGGCGCTCGACCAGGCCAGCCATTCGCCCTGGCTCGTCGGCCATGGAAGCGCAAAATCCATCTTGTCCCCTCGAAATGCCTGTTTTGAAATTCCGGGCATTCTAGCGGAGGAAAAGAAGCGCGCCAGATGGATCCGAGCACTTTAGGCGGCGCGCATCAACCGAGCGCGAATGCCACAGCCGCTTCGGCATGGATGCGCGTCGTGTCGAAGACCGGGATGTCGAAATCCAACTGGCCTATGAGCATGGTGATCTCGGTGCAGCCCATGATGACGCTGTCGGCCGCCTCGTCGCGGCGCAGGCGCTCGGTCTCGGCGATATAGGCCGCCTTTGAAGTCTCCTTGACGATGCCCTGGCACAACTCGTCGTAGATGACGCGATGGACCATGTCGCGCCCGGCGCCATCGGGCACGACAGGGTTCAAGCCAAATCTGTCGGCGAGCCGGCCCTTGTAGAAATCCTGCTCCATGGTGAAGCGCGTCGCCAGCAGCGCCGGACGCTGCATGCCGGCGCGCTTGACCGCCACCGCGGTGGCATCGGCGATGTGGATCAGCGGGATCGACACCGACGCCTGCACCTGATCGGCCAGTTTGTGCATGGTGTTGGTGCACAAAAGCAGACCTTCCGCGCCGCCCGCCTCTAGCTTGCGCGCTGCTTCGACCAGAAGCGCGCCGGCGCCGTCCCAGTCGCCATGATGCTGTCGCTCGGCGATCTCTGCAAAATCGAAGGACCACAGAAGCAGTTTCGCCGAATGCAAGCCGCCCAGCCGATCGCGCACGATCTCGTTGAGCAGGCGATAGTAGATGGCGGTGGATTCCCAGCTCATGCCGCCGATTAGGCCAAGGGTTTTCATTCGGCGACACTCCAGAAGGACCTGATGATCTCTTTCAGCGGATCGAAGTCCACCTGAACCTGTCCCCACGCCATGGCCTCAGATGGTTCCAGCCAATCTTCGCCACGATGATAAGCGCAAAAAACAGAAGGCAATACAGAATTGGGTGGTGGCTAAAAATCAGGCCTGTAACGAAGAAAATACCCAAAATGATCCAACCGGCTCGTAACGCCAAAAAAACGGCACTTGTCAGAAAACTCATGTTCACCCGCTCGCGGTCATTTGTGGGTTACCCACTAAAGATAGCGGTCGGACGCCACGCTACAAGAAGCTCTGCGGATCGATATCGACCTGCACCCTGACCGAACCGCGCTGCTTCGGCCCGTTGGCCAGCATGGCCCTTATAAAACCTTGCATGTCGGCGCGCCGTTCGCCCTGGATCAGCAGGCGGAAACGGTGACGGCCGCCGAGCAGTGACAGCGGCGCCTCCGCCGGCCCCAGCACGAACAGATCGGTCGCCTCGGGCGCGGCGCGGCGCAGGCCGCGTGCATGGCCCTCGGCTTCCGCCCGCGTCACCGCACTGACGATAACGCCCGCGAGCCGGCCGAAGGGCGGCAGGGCAGCCCGTTCGCGCTCGGCGATCTCGCGTTCGTAAAACGCCTCGGCGTCGCCCGAGACGATCGCCCGCATCACCGGGTGGTCGGGCTGAAAAGTCTGCAAAAGGCCAAGGCTCTTCTTGCCGGTGCGGCCGGCGCGGCCGGTGACCTGGCTGAGCAGCTGGAAGGTGCGCTCGGCGGCGCGCGGATCGCCATTGGCCAGTCCGAGATCGGCATCGACGACGCCGACCAGGGTCATGTTGGGAAAGTTGTGGCCCTTGGCGACGAGCTGCGTGCCGATGACGATGTCGGCCTCGCCATCGGCGATCGCCTCCAGCTCCAGCCGCAGCCGCCGCACGCCGCCCATCAGGTCCGACGACAAGACGATGGTACGCGCGTCGGGAAAATGCGTCACGACCTCTTCGGCGATGCGCTCGACACCCGGTCCGCAGGCGACCAGATGGTCGAGCGTGCCGCATTCCGGGCAGGCTTCGGGGCGGCGCTCATTGTGCCCGCAATGATGGCAGACGAGCTGGCCGCGAAAGCGATGCTCGACCAGCCAGGCCGAGCAGACCGGGCAGCCGAAGCGGTGGCCGCAGACCCGGCACAGCGTCAGCGGCGCATAGCCGCGCCGGTTGAGGAACAGCAGCGACTGCTCCTGCCTCTCCAGCGTCTGGCGCATCTGGTCGAGCAGCACCGGCGACAGGAAGCCACCGCGCGCCGGCGGTGCGCGCCGCATGTCGACCGCCTTCAGATGCGGAAGTGCCGCCTCGGCGAAGCGAGCTGAGAGCACGGCCCTGTTGTAGCGGCCCTGGCTGGCGTTGACCCGGCTTTCGACCGACGGCGTCGCCGACGCCAGCACCACCGGAAAGCTGCCGATATGGCCGCGCACCACGGCCATATCACGCGCATTGTAGAAGACGCGGTCCTCTTGCTTGTAGGCAGGGTCGTGCTCCTCATCGACGACGATCAGGCCGAGCTCCTTGAACGGTAGGAACAGCGCCGAGCGCGCGCCGGCGACGACCCGCACGCCGCCTTCCGCCACTTGCCGCCAAACCCGCTCGCGCATCCGCGGCGGCAGGTCGGAATGCCATTCACCCGGCTTGGCGCCGAAGCGCTGCTGGAAGCGCTCGAGAAAGGCATGCGTCAGCGCGATTTCCGGCAGCAGGATCAGCACCTGCCTGCCCTGGTCGAGCGCAGCCGCCACCGCCTCGAAATAGACCTCGGTCTTACCCGATCCGGTGACGCCGTCGAGCAGCGCGACGTTGAACACGCCGGCTGCGACATTGGCGCGCAGCATCTGCGCCGCGGCGCTCTGGTCCGGCATCAGTTCCGGAATGGCGTAGCCGGGATCGGGCGCGGCCACCACCGGGCGCGGCGGGATCATCACGGTCTCGAACACGCCTTGCGCCCTCAGGCCGTCAATCACTGTCGACGACACGCCGGCGGCGTGAGCGAGGCCGGAGCGCGTCCAGGCAAGGCCGCCTTCGGCCGTCTCCAGCACGCGCTGCCTGGCGCCCGTCATCCGGTCGGGTGCGAGAAGCGTGCGCTGCAGCCCCTCGATCCACGGTTCGGGGTCGAATGCTTCCGGCGCCCGAAGCAGCATGCGCGCCACCATGCCTGGCGGCGACAGCGTGTACTGCGCCACCCAGTCGACGAAACGGCGCATCGCGCGGTCGATCGGCGGGCAGTCGAAGACCTGCTCGATGGGGCGCAGCTTTTTCGCGTCGACCTTCTCGACCGCGCCATCCCAGACGATGCCGGCGACCTGCCGCGGCCCGAGCGGCACGCGCACGATCGAGCCCGGCACCACGCGCATGCCGGCCGGCACGGCATAGGTGTAGGGGCGTTCGGCGGGCATCGGCACCAGCACCGGTGCGGCTGCGACAAAGGGCGAATCTTCGATCATGAGGCGTGACCTTGCCCTGACTTTGGTCTAGATCAAAGGCCGACCCCGAATGTGCATGGCATGCACATAAGAATCTTCAGGAGACCCGCCATGAAATTTTTTGTCGACACCGCCGACGTCAAGGATATCCGTGAGCTGAACGATCTGGGGCTGCTCGACGGCGTCACCACCAATCCGTCGCTGATCCTCAAATCCGGCGGCAAGATCGCCGACGTGACCAAAGAGATCTGCGACATCGTCAAGGGTCCGGTCTCGGCTGAAGTCACCGCCACTGAATATTCCGAGATGATGCAGCAGGCCAAGGTTCTGGCCAAGATCGCCGACAATGTCTGCATCAAGGTGCCGCTGACGCTGGACGGTCTCAAGGCCTGCAAGACGATCCGCACCGAGATGAACCGCCTGGTCAACGTCACGCTGTGCTTTTCGGCCAACCAGGCGCTGCTGGCGGCCAAGGCCGGTGCCTCGTTCATCTCGCCCTTCGTCGGCCGCGTCGACGACATCGGCATCGACGGCATGGAGCTGATCCAGGAGATCAGGCAGATCTACGACAATTACGATTTCCAGACCGAGATCCTCGTCGCTTCGGTGCGCACCGTGAACCACGTCAAGCAGGCGGCCCTCATCGGCGCCGATGTCGTGACCGCGCCGCCGGCGACACTGAAGGCGCTGGTCAAGCACCCGCTGACCGACAAGGGCCTGGAACAGTTCCTCGCCGACTGGGCAAAGACCGGCCAATCGATCGGCTGAGAATGGCGATCGGCTGAGACCAATCGCTTGTAATCAAAAAGGCCGGGCAACCGGCCTTTTTTATGTGCGCTTCAAGCGGGCTGCCGATCAGTCCGCGCCATCGTCCTCGGGCGCGCTCGGCTGGCGCCGGCCCATGATGATTTCGCGTTTGCCGACATGGTTGGGTGCGCCGACCAGGCCTTCCTTTTCCATACGCTCGACCAGGGAAGCGGCGCGGTTGTAGCCGATGCCGAGGCGGCGCTGGATGTAGGACGTCGAGCACTTCTTGTCGCGCACCACCACCTTCACCGCCTCGTCGTAGATCGCATCACTGTCTTCGGCTGCAACGGATCCCTTGTCGAAGACCGCGCCCTGGTCTTCTTCGATTTCTTCCTCGTCCTCGTCGGCCGTCACGGTTTCCAGATATTCAGGGCGCCCTTGCGCCTTGAGATGCGCGACCACATGCTCGACCTCGGCGTCGGAAACAAACGGCCCATGCACGCGCGAAATGCGCCCGCCGCCCATCATGTGCAGCATGTCGCCCTGGCCAAGCAATTGTTCGGCGCCCTGCTCGCCCAGGATGGTGCGGCTGTCGATCTTCGATGTCACCTGGAAGGAAATCCGGGTTGGGAAGTTGGCCTTGATCGTGCCGGTGATGACGTCGACCGAGGGGCGCTGCGTTGCCATGATCAGGTGAATGCCGGCAGCGCGCGCCATCTGCGCCAGTCGCTGGATCGCGCCTTCGATCTCCTTGCCGGCGACCATCATCAGGTCGGCCATCTCGTCGACGATGACGACGATGTAGGGCATCGGCGCGAGGTCGATTTCCTGCTGTTCGAAAAGCGGTTCGCCGGTGCCCTTTTCGAAGCCGGTCTGCACGGTCATGACGACGGTTTCGCCCTTGTCGCGGGCTTGAGCGGCACGATCGTTGTAGCCGTCGATGTTGCGCACACCGAGCCGCGCCATCTTGCGATACCGGTCTTCCATTTCGCGCACGGCCCATTTGAGCGCCGTGACGGCTTTCTTGGGATCCGTGACGACGGGCGTCAGAAGATGCGGGATGTGGTCATAGACGGAAAGTTCGAGCATCTTGGGATCGACCATGATCAGCCGGCATTCTTCCGGCTTCAGCCGATAGAGCAACGACAGGATCATGGTGTTGATGGCCACCGACTTGCCGGAGCCCGTGGTTCCGGCCACGAGCAAATGCGGCATCTTCGCCAGCTCGGCGATAACAGGCTCGCCGCCGATCGTCTTGCCGAGACAAAGCGCCAGTTTGCAGCTGGTCTTGCGGAAGCCTTCCGATTCGATCAGCTCCCGGAAATAGACGGTTTCGCGCGTCTCGTTCGGGAGCTCGATGCCGATGACGTTGCGGCCAGGCACGACAGCGACGCGCGCCGAAATCGCCGACATGGAGCGGGCGATATCGTCGGCAAGCCCGATGACGCGGGAAGATTTGACGCCCGGCGCCGGCTCGAACTCATAGAGCGTGACCACCGGGCCTGGGCGAACATGAATGATCTCGCCACGCACGCCGAAGTCTTCGAGCACGCTTTCCAGGAGATCCGCGTTCTGCTCGAGCCGCTCCTGCGACATGTAGAAGCCTTGTCCCTCCGGCGGCTGCTGCAACAGCTCTTCCGAGGGAAGCTCATAGGGATCGCCCGCGGTCGACAGCACGACCTTTCCAGCCCCAGGCAAGCGCGCGGAGCGGGCGGCAACGGCCCGTGCAGAGACCTTCATACTTGGCGCGGCCGAAGCGGAGACGGCGTCGCTTTTGGCGGCTGGGATTGCGACAGGCTGGACCGGCGACGGCGCATTGCTCGCCGGCACGCCGGGTTGGGCGACGGCCTGGTTCGAATTGGCCGGCCAAACATCCGGCAACGGCTTCAAGGCCTGGCCCGGAAGGCAGTCGATGACGCGAAACAACGCGGTGGCATCGGTCCCTGGGCGGATGTCGATCGGCATAGTGGTGACTGGCGCCACGGCCAGCGGCGCAGGCGACGCTGGACCGGTCTGCCGGGCCGGCGACGAAACGTCGACCAGATAGGGTGCCATGGCCTCGAAGAAGGCATGATCCGAAAGATACGGCCAGCGCAGCCTTTCGGTTTTGATCGGGGCGCCCGGAGCAACGGACGCGCGCGCGGATGCCCGTCCCGTTGCGATCGTCCTCGGCGGCACCGGCGCAACCGCTGGCACCTTCTCCCTGGCGCGCGCCGTAGGGACGAAAGCAGCAGCCGGCGGCAGTGGCCCTTGTGTGGCGCGGCCGGCCAGAGGCGGGGAAGCAGGGCTTTTCACCGAAGCCGGCAATGCCAGCAGCGAAGGCGCGGAGGACGCCCCGCCGATCATGGATTGCGCAACGGCTTGCTCTGCCGGGCGCGTCGCGGCGTGTTCGACAACACGCTCGTGCTGCGGACGATGCTTCCTGGCCTCATAGTCCGGCGTGCGTGTAAAACGCACGTTGGGTGCAAGGAAGAAATATTCCTGCCAGGCGGGGCTCTCGATATCGCCGGTTTCCGAAGGCGTATCGTCCGAGCTACCCCTCGGCTCCATATAGGGCCGCTTGTTGCCGCCGAGGTCGACCACCGGCGCGGAATAGCCGGCCTGGCGTGTGGCGGACTGCCGGCCGGCCGGCTCCTTGCGAGCCGGGCGATCAAGGTCGCCTGCCGCGGAAGAACCTCGCTGGCCGCCCCTGTCGCCGATGCTCTCCAAGCGCTTCCCCTCGGGATCATCAGGCGATGCGGCCGTCGACAAATTGACCCGGGAAAAACGCTTGGCTTCCATTCTCAAGACTCACTTTGAAATGTCTGCCGAGCAATAGGGAGCGAGTGGTTAACAGTTGCTTCCCGGATGGATCGCCGACCATCCTGGGCACCAAAATCTTCGTGGTACTGCGAGCGACACGGCACGATCGTCGTCTCGCCGCATACACGCCGGTGGCGCTCTACTCGCCGTGCCGCAGCAGCTCGATGGGTATCTTCGGACAATCCCTGTTCGGGAATCTGGCTCTGTTCGGGATCTAGTCATGATCCCGCGATCACCCCATCATGCCTGGGGCGCCGGACCGTTTCCATGAAGCGATGAGGTGCGCTAGCCGGTCTTGCCGTGCCGGACAAGGTCCTGGGCAATGGACAGCTGCAGCGCTTCCGCCAAATCTCGCGCAGCGCGATTCTCGGCGTCGATCTGCGCCCGGTATGCGGCGAATTCCTGACGCGGCCTGTCGAAGGACGAGGTGATCGAACGCTTGCCGGATGCGATCACAACGCCGGTCTTCGCATCGGCCAGCGTATAGCTGCCGGTCAGCGTCACGGAACCGGCGGTCGGTTCGTCTTCATCCGTTCCGACCTGCACGAGTGCCGCGGACTCGACCGCTTCGGTCACGCCGAGATTGAGCGAATAGACCGGCGAGGCCGGCTCGCCGGCGCCTCGTCCAAACCCGAAAATCAGATTGTTGCGCACCTGTTGGCCGTAACGCGTATTGACCGGCTTGATGCCGATCAACGCCAGTTCGGCACTGGCACTGGCCTGCGAACCCGACAGTGGCGCGCTCGAATAGAGCGGCCGCACCGTGCAGGCCGAGACAAGCGCGAGCGAACCTATCAGGCCGGCAAGCGCAATGCGGCGCAGCAAATGGCTCAACTCTGTCTTTTCCCGATCAGGCAACGACATTGACGATCCTCTGCGGCACGATGATCACCTTGCGCGGAGCCTTACCTTCAAGTGCTTTCTGCACGAAGTCGAGAGCCAATACCGCTTTTTCGACCGCACCTTGGTCCGCGTCGCGGGCAATTGTCAAATCCCCCCGCTTCTTGCCGTTGACCTGTACCGGATAGGTGACTTCGTTGTCGACCACCAGCGCCGGATCGAAGACCGGCCAGGGCCGTTCGGCAACGAGATCGGTGCCGCCAAGCGTTGCCCAGCACTCCTCGGCCAGATGCGGCATGATCGGCGCGATCAGATGCACGAGAATCTCCACCGCCTGCCGACAGGCGCCTCTCAGCGCTGCGTCGGCCTTGCCTTCGGCCACTTCGTTGAGCGGCGTGGTCAGCGCGTTGGCCAGTTCGTAGATGCGGGCGATGGCGCGGTTGAAAGCGAGCTTCTCGATATCCTCTCCGACCGCCTTGAGGATCTTGTGCGCGGCCTTTGAAACCACCGCGGCCTCGCCGCTGCTGGCCGCCACGGGCTTGATGCCGGCCAGTGTTTCGGCGGCCGTCGACACCAGGCGCCAGATGCGCTGGATGAAGCGATGCGCACCGGCGGCGCCATCGTCGGTCCACTCGACATCGCGCTCGGGAGGAGAATCGGACAGCATGAACCAGCGCGCCGTATCGGCGCCGTAGCCATCGGTGATGTCTTCCGGGCTCACCGTGTTCTTTTTCGATTTCGACATCTTTTCCAGCGGACCGATGGTGACGGCCTCGCCGGTGGCGATGTCGATGGCGCTGCGCTTGCCGTCGACGTCCTCCAGCCGAACTTCGGTGGGCGCCAGCCAGCGGCCATTCGATGCCGAGCCGACGCGATAGGTTTCGTGCACCACCATGCCTTGCGTGAACAGGCCCTTGAACGGCTCGGCCAGATCGACATGGCCGGCCTCGCGCATGGCGCGGGTGAAGAAGCGCGAATAGAGCAGATGCAGGATCGCGTGCTCGATCCCGCCAATATACTGGTCGACCGGCAGCCATTCGTTGGCCGCCTTGGGATCGGTCGGTTCATGCGCCCACGGCGCGGTGAAGCGGGCAAAGTACCACGACGAATCGACGAACGTGTCCATCGTGTCGGTTTCGCGCCGCGCATCCCTGCCGCATTGCGGACATTTCACATGGCGCCATGTCGGATGCCGGTCGAGCGGATTGCCCGGGCGATCGAAATCGACATCGTCGGGCAGCTTCACCGGCAGGTCCACCTTCGGCACCGGCACCACTCCGCAAGCCTCGCAATGGATCATCGGGATCGGGCAGCCCCAGTAGCGCTGGCGCGAAATGCCCCAGTCGCGCAGGCGGAAATTCACCTTGCGCTCGGCCATCGGCCGGTTGCCGATCGTCTTCTGCTCCAGCAGTTTGGCGACTTCGTCGAAAGCCTGATCCGGCTTCATGCCGTCGAGAAAGCGCGAATTGATCATCACGCCGTCATCGACATAGGCTTCGTCGATGATCTGGAACGTCGCCGGATTCTCGCCTTCCGGCATCACCACCGGAATCACCGGCAGGCCGTATTTGTTGGCGAAGTCGAGGTCGCGCTGGTCGCCGGACGGACAGCCGAAAATGGCGCCGGTGCCGTATTCCATCAGCACGAAATTGGCAACATAGACCGGCAGCGTCCAGTTGTGGTCAAACGGATGGACGACGCGGAGGCCGGTGTCAAAACCCTTCTTCTCAGCTGTCTCCAGCGCCGCCACCGAGGTGCCCACATGGCCGATATCCTCGATGAACTTCGCCAGCGCCGGATTGTGCGCAGCGGCCTTCTTGGCCAACGGATGATCGGCGGCGACAGCCATGAAGGAAGCGCCGAAGATGGTGTCGGGCCTTGTCGTATAGACTTCCAACTCATGCTCGCCATCAGAGGCGTCGGCCAGAGGCCAGCGGATCAGCAGGCCTTCCGAGCGGCCGATCCAGTTCTGCTGCATCAGCTTCACTTTTTCCGGCCATTCGTCGAGGCCGTCGAGCGAATCCAGCAGATCCTGCGCGAAATCGGTGATCTTGAAGAACCACTGCGTCAGTTCGCGCTGTTCGACCAGCGCGCCCGAGCGCCAGCCGCGTCCATCGATGACCTGCTCGTTGGCGAGCACGGTCATGTCCTCCGGATCCCAGTTGACCTTGGAGGATTTGCGCGTCACCAGCCCCTTCTCGACGAAGTCGAGGAACAGCATCTGCTGGCGGTGATAATAGTCGACGTCACAGGTGGCGAATTCGCGCGCCCAGTCCAGCGACAGCCCCATGACCTTGAGCTGCTCGCGCATGGTGGCGATGTTCTGGTAGGTCCATTCCTTGGGATGGACCTTGTTCTGCATCGCCGCGTTTTCGGCCGGCATGCCGAAGGCGTCCCAGCCCATCGGGTGCAGCACGTTGAAACCCTTGGCCCGCTTGTAGCGCGCCACCACGTCGCCCATCGTGTAATTGCGGGTATGACCGATATGGATGCGCCCCGACGGATAGGGGAACATCTCCAGCACATAGTATTTCGGGCGCGGATCGTCATTGTGCGCTTCGAACAGCTTCTTGGCGTCCCAGGCCTTCTGCCATTTGGGCTCTGACGCGCGCGGATTGTATCGTTCGGTTGCCATGGGACGTTTTTCACTTAAAAGCATGCGCGAACTGCGGGCGACGGCTCGGCAGTTCAGGGAATGTGGTCCGGGTGTTCACCATGGTTTGGCAAACCCGTCAACCATATGGGTATCGCGTCTGACAAAAACGCCGGTCAAAACAGCAGGATTTGCATATGGGCGATGCCGTTCAGCAGTTTTTCGCGGTCAAGGCGAAGATCGACGCCGCCGAGCGCGAGGCCGGCCGCGAAACCGGCGCCGTGACGCTGGTCGCAGTCTCAAAGACCTTCGACGCTGCCGACATCGGCCCGGTCATCGAGGCCGGCCAGCGCGTCTTCGGCGAAAACCGGGTGCAGGAGGCGCAAGCCAAATGGCCTGACCTGAAGGACGCATTTCCCGACATCGAACTGCATCTGATCGGCCCGTTGCAATCCAACAAGGCTCGGGAAGCGGTAGCGCTGTTCGACGTCATCGAGACGATCGATCGCGAGAAGATCGCCGCCGAACTGGCCAAGGAGATCGCCAAACAGGGCCGCGCGCCAAAGCTCTATGTCCAGGTCAACACCGGCTCCGAGCCGCAGAAGGCCGGCATCGAGCCGCGCGAGGCCGTGGCCTTCGTCGCCCGCTGCCGCGACGTGCATGGCCTCGCCATCGAGGGCCTGATGTGCATCCCGCCGGCCGACGAGAACCCCGGCCCCCACTTCGCCCTGCTGGAAAAGCTTGGGCATGAGGCCGGCGTCGCCAGACTGTCGATGGGCATGTCCGGCGATTATGAGACCGCGATCGCCTTCGGCGCCACCAGCGTCCGCGTCGGTTCGGCGATCTTCGGCAGCCGCTGAGACCCAACGGCCTTTGGGCCAATCCGACAGGCTCGTTGCTCCAGGACTGGAAACGAAACGTACCGTTCCTATTTTGCTTTGCGTCATCACAAACTCTCTGGAGCCGCCATCATGCGCTACAACCAGCTTGGAAATACGGGGATGTTCGTCTCCGAACTGTGCCTCGGCACCATGACCTTCGGCGCCGCCGGTCAGAATGCCCAATGGGGCCTGATCGCCAGCCTCGACCAGCAGGGTGTCAACGAGATCGTTGCCCATTCGCTCGCCGCCGGCGTCAATTTCTTCGATACGGCCGACGTCTACTCCTTTGGCGAATCCGAACGGCTGCTCGGCCAGTCGCTCAGGGATCTCGGTGTGAACAGGCAGAACGTGGTCATCGCCACCAAGGCGCATGGCGCCATGGGCGAAGGCCCCAACCAGCGCGGCTCGTCACGCGGCCACATCATGGACTCGGTCGATGCCAGCTTGGAGCGGCTGCAGCTCGACCATATCGATCTCTATCAGCTGCACGGCACCGACACCGTGACGCCGATCGACGAAACGCTGCGGGCGCTCGACGATCTGGTTGCCAGCGGCAAGGTTCGCTATGTCGGCGTCTCCAACTGGGCGGCATGGCGCATCGCCAAGGCGCTCGGTATCGCCGAGCGCAAGGGCTTCGCCCGCTTCGAGACAGTGCAATCCTACTATTCGATCGCCGGCCGCGACCTCGAGCGCGAGATCGTGCCGCTGCTCAACGAAGAGAAGCTCGGCCTGATGGTGTGGTCGCCGATGGCCGGCGGCCTGCTCTCCGGCAAGTACGGCCCCGGCGCGCCCGGCAATGGCGAAGGCCGCCGCGCGTCCTTCAACTTCCCGCCGGTCAACGAAGACCGCGCCTGGGCCGCGGTGGCCGTCATGCGCGAAATCGCCAAAAAGCATGATGTCAGCGTCGCCACGGTGGCGCTCGGCTATGTCCTGGCCAAGCCCTTCGTAATGAGCGTCATCATCGGCGCCAGCCGCATGGAGCAGCTGGAGCAGAACCTTGCCGCGACTGATGTGAAGCTCGACACAGACGATCTGCTTCGTCTCGACGAGGTCAGCGCCCTGCCATCCGAATATCCCGGCTGGATGCTGGAACGCCAGGCAGCGGGCCGCCGCCCGGCGCCGTTCATGCCGAAAGCATAAATACAGCCCACGCTGACATCCCGGGAGCCGTGGCTCCGGAGATGTCAGCTCAGCCGGACGCTCTCTCCCAGAAAATCGAGAAAGGCACGCACCCGCGCCGGCAGATGCCGGCCCTGGCCGACATAGACGGCGTGGGTGGGCTCCTCGTCGCCGGGATTGAATGCCTCCAGCAGCGACACCAGCCGGCCGGCGGCGATGTCTTCCGCCACATGCCAGCGGGCCAGCCGGGCGATGCCCGCGCCCGCCAGCGCCATCAGCCGCATCGCCTCGCCATCGCTGACCAGCGTGTTGCCGGTGATGGGAACCATGATGGCGCGGCCGTCCGCGTCGAGGAACGGCCAGCCATCGAGATGCCTGACGAACCCGAAGCCCATGCGGTTATGCCTGTCGAGATCGGCTGGCGTCAGCGGCGTGCCCTGCGTTTCGAGGTAGGAAGGTGCTGCAACGACCACCACATAGCTTTGCCCCAGCTTGCGCGCCACCAGCCGTGACTCACTCAGCGGCCCGGCACGGATAGCGACATCGGCGCGTTCCGCCATCAGGTCGATGACGCTGTCGGTCAGCACCAGATCGACTGAAATCTCGGGATAGCGTTCAAGGAAGCGTGGCAGAAGCGGAATCAGCCGGTGTACCCCGAAGGGCACGTAGCTGTTGACGCGCAACCGTCCGCGCGGTGAAGCACCCGCCGCCGCCTCCTGCTCGGCCGCCGCCATGTCGGCGAGGATGCGCAGGCCGCTCTCGTAGAACGCGGTGCCTTCCGGCGTCAGTTGCAGCTTTCGCGTCGAGCGGCTGACCAGCCGTGCGCCAAGCCGGGCCTCCAGCCGCGCGATCAGCTTACTCACCGCCGAAGGCGTCATGCGCAACGCGCGTGCGGCGGAGGAAAAACTGCCGTCCTCGACGACGCGCACGAACACTTCGATCTCGCCGGAGCGATTGATATCGGGCCTGGCCATTTGTGAATCTATTTCACAGAAAATGTGCCCAAGGCAAGTCTGGTTCACAATGCAGGGAAGCACGATCTCAGGGGTCGGGGCGCGGGACGGCGCTCTTCGCCATCGAAGTGGAAACCGCCATGCCTCTTGCTCTTTACGCGCTTGCCGCCGGTGCCTTCGGCATCGGCGTCACCGAATTCGTCATCATGGGTCTGCTGCTCGATGTCAGCAAGGATCTCGGCGTTTCGATCACGGCCGCCGGCCAGCTCATTTCGGGCTATGCGCTCGGCGTCGTCATCGGCGCGCCCCTGCTGACCATCGCCACCGGCAACTGGCCACGCAAGACCGTGCTTCTGGCACTGATGGCGATCTTCACGCTTGGCAATCTCGCCTGTGCGCTGGCCCCCGATTACTGGACGCTGATGGGCGCCCGCATTATCACCGCCTTCGCCCACGGCACATTCTTCGGCGTCGGCTCTGTCGTCGCCACCGGGCTGGTCGCACCCAACAGACAAGCCTCGGCGATCGCGCTGATGTTCACCGGCCTGACCATCGCCAACATCCTCGGCGTGCCCTTCGGCACCTGGCTCGGCCAGGCCTTCGGCTGGCGGGCGACCTTCTGGGCGGTGACATTGGTCGGTGTGGCGGCCTTCGCCGTCATCCTGGCTCTGGTGCCACGCAGCCGGACGGCGCCCGAAAAGAGCGATCTGCGCGCCGATCTCGCCGTTTTGCGCCGCACGCCCGTCCTGCTCGGTCTTGCCACCACCGTGCTCGGCTATGCCGGTGTCTTCGCCGTCTTCACCTACATCGCGCCGCTGCTGACCGAGATCAGCGGCTTCCAGGAAGCGGCCGTGTCGCCGATCCTGCTCGTCTTCGGCGGCGGCCTCATTGCCGGCAATTTACTTGGCGGCAAGGTCGCCGATCGCTGGCTGGTGCCGGCCGTTCTCGGCAGTCTCGTGGTGCTGGCCCTGGTGCTCGCCACCATGAGTTTCGCCATCCACAGCCAGGTGATGGCCGTCATCTATGTCGGCCTGCTCGGCGCTGCCGCCTTCGCCACCGTGGCGCCGCTGCAAATGTGGGTGCTGGACAAGGCGCAAGGTGCCGGCCAGAGCCTCGCCTCGTCCTTCAACATCGCCGCCTTCAATCTCGGCAATGCGGCAGGTGCCTGGCTTGGCGGTGCGGTGATTGCCCATGGCCTTGGCCTGGGCTCACTCACCTGGGTCGCCGCCCTGCTGCCGCTCGCGGCACTCGGCGTGGCGGGGCTGGCGCTGCGTCTCGATCGCACCGCCACGCTCGGCGAGCCTGCCTCCATCCGGTCGTGACCGTCCTCTGCAAACCCGCTTTCCTCACCTTCGTTCCACAGGAGTAAAAAGATGGACTACCGACGTCTCGGTGCATCGGGCCTGAAAGTGCCCGCACTCTCATTTGGCGCGGGAACCTTTGGCGGTTCCGGCCCGCTGTTCGGCGCCTGGGGCAACAGCGATGCCAGGGAAGCGCGGCGGCTGATCGACATTTGCCTGGAGGCCGGCGTCAATCTGTTCGACACCGCCGACGTCTATTCGAACGGCGCTTCGGAAGAGGTGCTTGGCGAAGCGATAAAAGGCCGCCGCGATGCCGTCCTGATATCGACCAAGACCGCGCTGCCTATGGGCGACGGACCGGCTGACTATGGCTCTTCCCGGTCGCGGTTGATCAAGTCGGTGGACGCCGCGCTGAAGCGCCTCGGCACTGACTATATCGACCTGTTGCAACTGCACGCTTTCGATGCCGGGACGCCGATCGAGGAGGCCTTGTCGACGCTGGACGAACTCGTGCGCGCCGGCAAGCTGCGCTATGTCGGCGTCTCCAATTTCTCCGGCTGGCAAGTGATGAAGTCGCTGGCGCAAGCCGACAGTCAAGGCTATCCGCGCTATGTCGCGCACCAGGTCTACTACTCGCTGGTCGGCCGCGACTACGAATGGGAGCTGATGCCGCTCGGCCTCGACCAGGGCGTCGGCGCGCTCGTGTGGAGCCCGCTCGGCTGGGGCCGCCTGACCGGCAAGATCCGCCGTGGCCAGCCCTTGCCGGAACAGAGCCGGCTGCACGACACGGCAAGCTTCGGACCGCCGGTCGAGGACGCGCATCTCTACCGGGTCATGGATGCGCTTGACACGGTGGCGCAGGAGACCGGCAAGACCGTGCCGCAGATCGCCATCAACTGGCTGCTGCAGCGCCCGACCGTGTCGTCGGTCATCATCGGCGCCCGCAACGAGGAACAGCTTCGCCAGAACCTCGGCGCCGTCGGCTGGACCTTGACGCCGGAGCAGATGAAAAAACTCGACGCCGCAAGCGAAGTCACCGCGCCCTACCCGTACTTCCCGTATCGGCGGCAGGAAGGCTTTGCTCGACTGAGCCCGCCGGCGGTGTGAGCGCATCGGGTCGTCATGGCGCAAGGTTCGCGGGCCAGCGCCCCCCTCTGGCCTGCCGGCCATCTCCCCCTCGAGGGGGGAGATCGGATGTCGCGGCGACTTTCGCCAATCTCAGGCGTAACAAGGGGCGGCGTTGTCGGCGGAGCTGCCAATCTCCCCACTTGAGGGGGAGATGTCCGGCAGGACAGAGGGGGGCGTCGTAGAACGCCGACCTCAAGAAGCCGTTGCTGCGAAACTCGCCCCTAATGCAGCACGAACTCACCATCTACCTTGCGCCATTCATTCGGCGCGATCAGCTTCTGGTGGGTGTAGCTGATCGAATGCAGCGGCCCGTCCAGCTTGGCCTTCCAGAATTCGATGAACTTGATCAGCACCGGAAACTTCGGCGCCAGATCGTAGTCCTGCCAGATGAAGCTCTGCAGCAGATGCGGGTGATCGGGAAAGTGATAAAGAATCTTGGCCGTGGTCAAGCCATAGCCTTTGAGCATCAGGTCCATTTCGGCATGGTCGCGCATTACGGTCCCCAGGTTGATTCGCCTGTCCTCCCATGGCTGATTGTGCGCGCCGCTGATTAATCGTCTATTGATTTTTTCTTCATCTGAACCGGCTTTAGCATGCGAAAACATGCAGTTAGCAGCGCACTTGGCCGAGTGCTGACAGCCTCGGGAAAGCCCCCTGCGGCATCCAGCCGCGCGAATCCAACGTCTAATGTTGCCGTAACGGCGGAACTGGTAATAATGCCGCCGAATTCGCGGCCCTGTCGCCGCGATCCCGCCGGCATTTCAAGCCGGCGATTGGTTCGGGAGGAAAGTCAGGAATGTCCGAGGTTCATGTCCATCGCGTCCAGCCGGCGTGGAAGAAAAACGCGCTGATCGACAATGACACCTACCTGAAATGGTATGCCGACAGCGTCAAAAACCCGGACAAATTCTGGGGCAAGCACGGCAAGCGCATCGACTGGTTCAAGCCCTTCAGCAAGGTCAAGAACACCTCCTTCGACGGCAAGGTCTCGATCAAATGGTTCGAGGACGGACTGACCAACGTTTCCTACAACTGCATCGACCGGCACCTGAAGAAGCGCGGCAACCAGACCGCCATCATCTGGGAAGGCGACAATCCCTACGATGACAAGAAGGTCACCTATAACGAGCTCTACGAGCATGTCTGCCGGCTCGCCAATGTGATGAAGAAACACGGCGTCAAGAAAGGCGACCGCGTCACCATCTACATGCCGATGATCCCGGAAGCCGCCTATGCGATGCTGGCCTGCACGCGTATCGGCGCCGTCCATTCGATCGTCTTCGGCGGTTTCTCGCCGGATGCGCTGGCCGGCCGCATCGACGACTGCAAGTCGACCTTCGTCATCACGGCTGATGAAGGCCTGCGCGGCGGCAAGCCGATCCCTTTGAAGGAAAATACCGACAAGGCGATCGAGATCGCCGCGAAAGCCGGGACGAAAGTCGAAAAGGTGGTGGTCGTGCGCCGCACCGGCGGCAAGACCGGCTGGGTTTCAGGCCGCGACGTCTGGTACCACGACGAGATCGCGACGGTGAAAGCCGAATGCAAGCCCGAGAAGATGAAGGCCGAGGACCCGCTGTTCATTCTCTACACGTCGGGTTCGACCGGCAAGCCGAAGGGCGTGCTGCACACCACCGCCGGCTATCTCGTCTACGTCTCGATGACCCACCAATATGTCTTCGATTACCATGACGGCGACATCTACTGGTGCACCGCCGATGTCGGCTGGGTCACCGGCCACAGCTACATCGTCTACGGCCCGCTCGCCAACGGCGCCACCACGCTGATGTTCGAAGGCGTGCCGAATTATCCGTCGCAGTCGCGCTTCTGGGAAGTCATCGACAAGCACAAGGTCAACATCTTCTACACCGCGCCGACGGCGCTGCGCGCGCTGATGGGCGCCGGCGACGCGCATGTCGCCAAGACATCGCGCAAGTCGCTGCGCGTACTGGGTTCGGTCGGCGAGCCGATCAATCCGGAAGCCTGGGAGTGGTATTTCAACATCGTCGGCAACGGCAAGGTGCCGATCGTCGACACCTGGTGGCAGACCGAGACCGGCGGCATCCTGATCACGCCGCTGCCCGGCGCCACCGACCTCAAGGCGGGTTCGGCGACGCGGCCCTTTTTCGGCGTCAAGCCGCAGCTGGTCGACGGCGAGGGCAAGGTGCTGGAAGGGGTGGCCGACGGCAATCTGTGCATCACCGATTCCTGGCCGGGCCAGATGCGCACCGTCTATGGCGACCACGACCGCTTCGTGCAGACCTATTTTTCGACCTACAAGGGCAAGTACTTCACCGGTGACGGCTGCCGCCGTGACGCCGACGGCTATTACTGGATCACCGGCCGCGTCGACGACGTCATCAACGTCTCCGGCCATCGCATGGGCACGGCCGAGGTCGAATCCGCACTGGTCAGCCACGACAAGGTTTCGGAAGCCGCCGTCGTCGGCTATCCGCACGACATCAAGGGCCAGGGTATCTACTGCTACGTCACGCTGATGGCCGGCGAGCAGCCGAGCGAGGATCTGCGCAAGGAGCTTGTTACCCATGTCCGCAAGGAGATCGGCGCCATCGCCTCGCCCGACAAGATCCAGTTCGCGCCCGGCCTGCCCAAGACGCGTTCCGGCAAGATCATGCGCCGCATCCTGCGCAAGATTGCCGAGGACGATTTTTCAGCGCTCGGGGATACCTCGACGCTCGCCGATCCGGCCGTCGTCGATGATTTGGTCGCCAACCGACAGAACAAGAAGAGCTGATGCAGGCAGCGCTTGGCATTGTCAGTGAGCTTTGGCGCTATCCGGCGAGTTCGCTTGCCGGCGAGCGCCGGGAGACAATCTCGGTCGACATCGAGAGCATTAAGGGCGACCGCATGTTCGGCCTTGTCGACAAGTCCGACAATGAGATCGCCCGACCGGACCGCGACGCGAAATGGCACAAGGTGCCGCGCATCCGCACCCGGCTGTCGCCTGCCCTGGAACTCGAGATTGCCGTTCCCGAGGGCGACTGGCTGGCTGCGCCAAGTATCGAGAGCGACCGCGCGGTATCGGCCTATCTCGGCTTCGAGGCCTCGATCCGGCCGTTTCGCCGCGAGAATGCCGCGCCTGGTTATTCCGGCCCGCTGACGGCGGAGCGTTATCGCAAGGCGCCGATCCATCTGTTGACCACCGCCTCGCTGGCACGCCTGAAGGCGTTGCATCCAGAGGGCGCCACCGACCCACGCCGCTTCCGCCCCAACATCGTCGTCGACATGGCGGCACTCGAAGGGTCGTTTCCGGAGACGGAATGGATCGGCCGCAAGCTGGCGATCGGCGACTTGGAGTTGACCATCTCCGAACCCTGCCGCCGCTGCGGTTTCACCATCATCGCCCAGGATGGCTTCGACCATGATCCGGCGATCCTGCGCAACCTGGTCCGCCATAACGCCCACAATCTCGGCGTCTATTGCACGGTCGACCGGCCGGCGCGCGTCGAAACCGGCGACGCGATGCGCTTCCGGTAAGCTATCGATACAGATCCGCCCGCGTCGGCGGCAGGCCGCTTGGACCACGCGCGCGCTTGGTCACGATGGTCTGGAAAATCTGCGCCGAGGCGCGTTCGAAGGTGATCGAACAGCCCGTCAGGTAAAGCAACCATAGCCGTGCCTTGGCTTCGCCCACCTCGGCGATTGCCTCGTCGAACCTTTCGTGCAGCCGCTCCGCCCACAGTCTGCAGGTGCGGGCATAGTGCTCGCGCAGGTTCTCGACATCGTAGACGAGAAAACCATGCGCCTCGAGATTACCTGTTGTCATGCCGATCGTGTCGAGTTCGCCGCCGGGGAAGATGTATTTGAGCAGCGCCTTGTACTCCGGCCCCTTGCGCAGGGTCTTCTTCATGTCGCCCTTGCTGCGCCGGGTGATGGCGTGGTGCAGATAGATGCCGCCCGGCTTCAGCAGGCGATGAATGGTCTTGAAATAGGTGGCGTGGTTGGCGAGCCCGAGATGTTCGAACATGCCGATCGACGAGATCTTGTCGAACGAGCCGGTGAGTTCGGCATAGGATTTGATCTCGATGGTGATGCGGTCCTCCAGCCCTTCGGCGCGGATGCGTTCGCGGGCAAGATCGGTCTGCGCCTGCGACAGCGAGACACCGTGGCCGACAACACAATAGTTCTTCGCGGCATGGATGAGCATCGCTCCCCAGCCACAGCCGATGTCGAGCAGTCGTTCGCCAGGCTTCAGCCGGAGCTTGCGACAGATATGGTCGAGCTTGTCGATCTGTGCTTGATCGATGCCATTGGCGAAATCCTTGAAGTAGCCGCAGCTGTAGACCATGCGCTCGTCCAGGAAGAGCCGGTAGAAAGCGTTCGAAATGTCATAGTGATGCTGGATCGCTTCCTGGCTCG
Source organism: Mesorhizobium sp. M7A.F.Ca.MR.245.00.0.0 (assembly GCF_003997415.1). Taxonomy (NCBI): domain Bacteria; kingdom Pseudomonadati; phylum Pseudomonadota; class Alphaproteobacteria; order Hyphomicrobiales; family Phyllobacteriaceae; genus Mesorhizobium; species Mesorhizobium sp. M7A.F.Ca.MR.245.00.0.0. Next base: position 99,527 of record NZ_RZTE01000014.1, read on the forward strand.
AACCGCTGACATAGGGATTGGGCCCCGACAGATCGGTCCGCGCCGTCATCTGCTTGCGTGCCAACAGCACGGAAGGCAGGTCGCGCAGGATCGCCATTTTCGGCAGCGATTTGAGCTTGGTTCTGAGCTTGCCTTGCGACGGCAGGGCATAAAAGTCGAAAATCGTCCCGTCTTCGATGTTGATCGTCTTGGAAATCCACATCTCGATCAGCGTCGACAGGGACGGCCGCTTCACGATCTGCCAGACGATGTCCTGGTCGTTGATGTGAGCACCGGACCCGTGGCGGGGCCGATCCGCTCCCCGGTCCATAGCCTGACGGCAAACCCCGGCTTCAATGTTTCGATCACCGTTCGAACGATGCGAGCGGCCTTTTCGGCTGCCTCCATGCGACTCCTCCGAATGCTGGCCCCAGGCAGAAGTTTGCCCGGCCGGCCTGGCAATCGCAAGCGGCTCGCACCAAGCCCCCCGTTGGCTAATTTCAGACCTGCACCTTGTCTTTTGCTGCAATGCACCCCATCATCAGTATGTGTTCAACAAATCGAAAGGAGGTGATCCGATGTCGAGTGATTTCGTTTTCCAGAACGTGGCCTCAGCGGATTGCACTTTCGGGAAGCAGTCTTCCCGTTAAGGCGCGAAATGCGCGGCGGGTGACCCGATAGGTCGCCGCCAAGGCCGCGCCACGGACGGAAACACGGAAGGCCGCCGGCTTCGAAAGAAGCGGCGGCCTTTTCCGTTTGCGGACTACTGGGTCAATGCGACCTTTTCGGTGTTGCGAATGATCTCCTGAAAGGCGTCGTCCAATTCGGCTCCGGTGGACACGTCGAAGAAATGCCTCTTGGCGGCGGAGGTATCCTTCGACGAACAGTCCTTCAGCACCGCCTTTGCCTGGTCCCGCTCGGTTGCCGACATGTCCTTGTCGTCCAGATCGAAGCCAATGGTGAAAATCTCGATGCCATCATTTTTCATGTTTTCGCACAGCGTTTCGGCGTTGCCGCGCGCAAGGTTGCCCTGGCTGTTGTACCTGTCCCCAGCCCCGGCGAAGGCGGTATTGAACTGGCCATCGGTCATCAGGATCGCGACCTTGGCGATCTTCTTCGGATCGGCATCCGAGGCGCCTTTGCCGAGACCGGCGTTCCTGATTGCAGTGCGCCATTGCGGCGACAGCATATAATAGGTCCACTGAATGGCGATCGCGCCGGCCGTGTAGCCATCGGCCTGGAAGTCCTCGATCGATTCAAGCAATGCATCGGAGTCGGCGGTCAGCGGGATCACCTCCGCACCAGGGCACCTGTTCATACCTCCGCCGAGATGATCGTCCCGGTTGACCAGGGCATAGTATTTCTTGCCGTTCCTGTCGGTGCGAACAGTGTCTGGGCCGTCGGCGCTCATATCCGCGTTGCCGTTCTTGTCCTTGCGCTCGGTGGCGCAATTGTCGGGGCGTGGCATCGCCGCGCCGACAATGGAGATGTAGTCGCTGAAGGACGGCAGCAGATTTTTGCCTGTCTTGGCGACGAGAAGCGGACTGCCGGCGACGGGTGGCAGCTCAGAGCTGCCTTGCTTCTCGGCATAGATGTTTTCCGCCAGCTTGCCGGCGTTGACGCCAGATGCATAAGGCACAATCGCGACGCGGATGCGGGGGTTCTGCGGATCCTGCTTCTGCAGCATCGTCAGAACAGCATTTTTTGCAGCAGCTTTCAGATCGCCGATCTTGTCGACCTTGCCGCGCTTGGCCATCGATCCCGTTATGTCCAGCATCATCGCCACTTCGACGGTCTTGTCCGAATAGAGCGCCGTTGTGGAAGCGGTGACGCGTTTCATGTCGCCCGTGCCGAAAATCGGAAAGTACAGCGCGACATCGATATGGGCGTCGGCCTGAACCGTCTTGGCAGTCCTGTCGACGATCAACCTGTCGAGCACGATCTGGTCGGCCTGCAGAATGCCTGCCTGGCTGTTGGCGTCGAGAAAGGCCTGCACCGATGTGTCGGCATCGGCTTCCTTGATGGCGCCGGTCGTCAGGTCGCGTGCCGTCGACGTGACCGCGGCGTCGACCACGCCTTGGAGGCTCGATCTGGCATTGTAGAGCTGCGATACGTTGACCGAGAAGCCCGCTGCCAGCGCCAAGACCGAGGCGCTAAGGCCGAACAGGACCGCGAAATTTCCACCGCGATCTCTGGCGAAGCCGCCGACCGCGTGAACAAGACCCCCGTAATTCCGCATCCTACAGCCTCCACTCGCCTCGGCCTCGTCGCCGCGCAAAGGGCAATGCAGGATTCCCGCCGGATGATGCCTTGGCCTGGCGGAGAGCTGGCTTTCCAAGAGCAAGCCATTGTTTTTGTTGAATTTTGGAACCCATAAAGGTGAACGGTTGGTAAACGGGAACTCGCCGTGGCGCTGGCGTTTACGAGCCGCTTACCATGATCTGGCCCGAGGCATCGCGACGCCATCGACGGCGTCCTGTTGCGGCACAAGCTCACTGTGCCGAAGCGGACCATGTGTCCCGAAAGTTGCGCCTAGAAAGAACCTCGCTGCCACCCTGTCGCATCGGTAGGCGTCGCGATTACGCCAGCATCTGTGCGCTGACGGTCCTGTCGATGCCGTGGTAGGGCGGGTTGAACAGATTGCCTTCCTGTTCATGGGTCCACACCTTGAACAGGCTGAGCCGGTGGGGGCCGAAACTGTGCAGCAGCGGCACGTCGGTGGCGTCGCGGCCACGGGCGATGACGATACGGCCGATTCTCGGCGTGTTGTGGCGAGGATCGAACGTGTACCATTTGCCGTCGAGGAACACTTCCAGCCACGCCGAGAAGTCCATCGGCGCCGGATCGGCTGGCACGCCGATATCGCCGAGATAGCCGTTCACATAGCGTGCCGGAATATTCATGCAGCGGCAAAGCGTGATCGCCAGATGGGCGAAGTCGCGGCAGACCCCGACGCGCTCCTCATGCGCCTGAGCCGCGGTGCGGGTCGAGCGCGCATAGCCATAGCCGAACGACAGCCGGTTGTGGACATAGTCGACGATCGCCTGCACGCGCGCCCAGCCAGACGGGATGTCACCGAAGAGCTGCCAGGCCAGGCTGCTCAGATGATCCGTCTCGCAATAGCGGCTGCCGAGGAGATAACCGAGAACTTCGTCGGGCAGATCCGCCACCGGCACTTCCCTGGCCAGGGTGTTTACCTCGTCCGTCTCGCCGCTGTCCTCTACGACCGCGTCGTACAGGATGCGAAAACCACCGGCGGGCGCTGTGAAGCGCCGGCAGGCATTGCCATGCAGATCGTGGTACAGTCTTGTCGGCACCGCGGGCGAGGTCAGCACCCGCGTCTGCCGCTTGATGTCGCCCTGCCTGTCCCGATGGATCTCGAGCACTGAAATCACCGGCGTGGCGGCTACGCATTCGATGGCGATTTCGTAGCCGAGCCGGATCAGCACCGTTGGTCCCCCTTCGATCGTTGTTGTGAGAAGCAGTCCTTCCCAAACGCCCGGAGGATATCGTGGTTCCCTGGGACGATCGAAAAGCACGCCCCCGTGTCTTCCCCTGCCGCAGTCGAGACGTTAGGTTCGGCCACCCGACCAAGCGCCTCCCCGGACTCAAGGAAAATCATGTATTCAGGCAGAAAATTCGCGGCCTTCCTCTTCGACATGGACGGCACGCTCATCAATTCCATCGCCTCGGCGGAACGGGTGTGGAGCAATTGGGCTCTCCGCCAGGGGCTCGACGTCGCCGCCTTCCTGCCGACGATCCATGGCGTGCGCGCGATCGAGACCATCACCGGCCTGGCACTGCCGGGCGTCGACCCGGCATACGAGGCTGATCTGCTGCTGAAGGCCGAGGCGGCCGATCTCGATGGCATTATCCAGATCTCAGGCGCCGTGGCATTTCTCGATTCGCTGCCGCCCGAACGCTGGGCAATCGTCACCTCCGCCCCACGTGAGCTGGCGCTGTTGCGCATGAAGGCCGCCGGCATCCCCGTCCCGGCCATCATCGTCGCGGCGGAAGATGTCTCCCGCGGCAAGCCGGCGCCCGATTGCTTCCGGCTTGGCGCGGAACGGCTCGGCTTCGACGCGCGCGATTGCCTCGTCTTCGAGGATGCTCCAGCTGGCATCGCGGCAGCCGAAGCGGCGGGCGCGGCGGTCATGGTCATCAGCGCCACGCACAAGCACCCCTTGCCAACGCAACATGCCGCGATCGCAGGCTACGACATGGTCGGCATCACCGTCGACGAGCGTGGCTGGATCGCGCTCGAGCCGCAGCGCAACGCCGCCTAGGCGGCATCTAGAAATCGCTGGTGAGGCCCTTTACCTCCCAGTCGCCGTAGCGCCCTGGCTCCTTGCCGCCGCGGCCGCCGATCTCCTTCGGCAGCGCGGCCTCCTTTTCGCGGTAGCCTTCCCGCCGCGCTGCGGCCTCGGCCAACGCACGGCGTGCGGCCGGCGTTAGCTCTCTCTGCGATGACGCTTCGGCAGAAGCGGCGCCTGTTTTACTGATTTCGTCGGTCATGCGATAATCTCGGCAGATTGAGCCCGGTCAATTGAAACAGGAACTGGCGTTTCCCATCATATAGCCATGACCGCACGACGATCGACCCCTTTTCGGTGCCATTTCGACAGGAGCAGACGATGAACACCATCCGCACCGCCATGCTTCTTGCCGCGATGACGGCGCTGTTCATGGGCGTCGGCTTTTTGATCGGCGGAACCGGCGGCATGATGATCGCCTTCCTGTTCGCGGCCGGCACCAATCTGTTCAGCTACTGGAATGCCGACAAGATGGTGCTGTCGATGAACCGTGCCGTCGAGGTCGACGAAAGGAACGCGCCCGAATATTACGCCATCGTCCAGGCAATGGCCAAACAGGCCGGCCTGCCGATGCCGAAGACCTATCTGATCGACAACCCGCAGCCGAACGCCTTTGCCACCGGCCGCAACCCGCAGAACGCGGCGGTTGCTGCCTCCACCGGCCTGTTACAAGCGCTGACGCCTGAAGAGGTCGCAGCCGTCATGGCGCACGAGCTCGCCCATGTGCAGCACCGCGACACGCTCACCATGACGATCGTCGCCACCTTTGCCGGTGCCATCTCGATGCTCGGCAATTTCGCCTTCTTTTTCAGTGGCAATCGCGACAACAATCCGTTCGGCTTCGTCGGCGTGCTGGCGGCGATGATCGTAGCGCCCTTTGCCGCGATGGTCGTGCAGATGGCGGTCAGCCGCACCCGCGAATACGAGGCCGACCGGCGTGGCGCTGAAATCTGTGGACACCCGCTCTGGCTGGCATCGGCGCTTGACAAGATCGCCCGCGGCGCCGAACGCATCCGCAACCCCGATGCCGAGCGCAATCCCGCGACCGCGCATCTCTTCATCATCAATCCCCTTCACGGCGAGCGCATGGACAGCCTGTTCTCCACCCACCCCGCCACTGAGAACCGCATCGCAGCCTTGCAGGCGATGGCGCAGCAGATGCAAGGCGAAACCCAGGCCGCCCCGCGCCAGGCGTCGACGCCACGGCATGCAGATCAACCGCGGCCATCCGGCCCGTGGGGCGAGGCAGCGCAGCCCGAGCAGCCGGCGGAGCCCGCCAAGCCCAAATCCAACCCATGGGGTCGCAATCCGACCGGGCCCAAGGGCCGGTGGTCGTGAGCGTGGCGCACAGAGGACCACGACGCACGGTTTCAGGTGATCAGGAACACAGGGACGGCGGCGACTTCGTTGCCGGTCTCGCCGCACGCAAGGCGGCGGCGCGCCTGCTTGCCGCCGTCATCGACGCCAGGACGCCGCTTGATGGGCTGACCGATCACGAAAACGGCCACCCGCAATACAAGGCGCTCGACATGCGCGATCGCGGCCTTGTCCGCGCCATCCTGGTCACCGCGCTGCGCTATCGCATGACCATATCAGGGCTGCTGGCGCGGCGCCTGGAAAAGCCGCTGCCGCCTAATGCCACCGCTTTGTCGCACATATTGCATGTGGCCGCAGCTCAGATCCTGTTCCTCGATATTCCCGACAGCGCCGCCGTCGACATTGCGGTGACCCATGCCAAGTCCGATCCGCGCACGGTGCGCTTCTCCGGCCTCGTCAATGGCGTTCTGCGCACACTGGCACGTGCCAAGGAAACGGAATTGCCTGCCGCCCTTGCCGCCACCGACGAAGCGCCAAAGTGGTTTTCCGATCGGCTGAAGACCACCTACGGCAACGAGAAGGCCAGACAGATCCTCGAAGCGCATCGCGTTGAGGCGCCGGTCGACTTCTCGGTCAAGGCCGATCCCGGTCTCTGGGCCGAAAAACTCGGCGGCATCGTCCTGCCGACCGGCACGGTGCGGGTCGAGAATCTTGTCGGTCCTGTCACTGAATTGCCTGGCTTTGCCGAGGGCGCCTGGTGGGTCCAGGACGCCGCGGCCAGCCTGCCGGCCCGGCTGTTCGGCGATGTCACGGGATTGCGGGTTGCCGATCTCTGCGCCGCGCCCGGCGGCAAAACGGCGCAGCTGATCGTTGCCGGTGCGAAGGTCACCGCCGTCGACACGTCAAAAAACCGGCTCGTGCGGCTGACGCAGAATCTCGAGCGTCTCGGCCTGTCCGCCGAAATCGTTCAGGCCGACCTGCTCAAATACGAGCCGAAGGGCTTGTTCGACGCCGTGCTCCTCGACGCGCCCTGCTCATCGACCGGCACGGTGCGGCGGCATCCCGACGTGCCATGGACCAAGACTTCGGCCGATGTCGAAAAACTGGCCGACCTGCAACGCATGCTGCTCGCCCGCGCCGTCACGCTGGTGAAGCCCGGCGGCAGGATCGTCTTTTCCAACTGTTCGCTCGATCCGCTCGAAGGCGAGGATCTCTATCGCGCCTTTCTGGCCGGCACGCCTGAAGTCACCAACGATCCGTTGCGGCAAGGCGAGATCGCCGGCATCGATCCGTTCCTGACGACGCAAGGCACGCTGCGCACCACGCCCGCCGACCTGGAGCTCGGCGCGCCGGAACGCTCGGGCCTCGATGGTTTCTTCGCCGCTCGCATGCGGCGAGCCGGCTAGCGATTGAATTGCCCGGATTTACTGACTTTTTGGGGTAGGATCGGGGGCAAAGCCAGGTGAACCGGCGTGGGGTCGTGGAATTCGCCTTCGCACGAATCGTGCAATCATGTAGACTCGGCGCCGGGGTAGAGGACGATCAGGAGGGGTTTTGGCACTTGCTGCCAGCAGCACGACGCGTCTGTGGACGCTTGTCGCGAAGGAGTTCTGGCGCAAAACGCGCCGGCGCCTGCGCGCCGGGCCTATCTATCGCTGGCGCTATTCCGGCCGCACGCCGGAACGTGTGCTGATCGCACCGCCGGATCTGCGCCTCGCCGACCCGCAGATCGCACTCGAGATCTATTACGGCCGCTATCCCCTGTCGGGGCATCTCGTCGAGACCGGCGGCAAGTCGCCTTTCCAGATCAGCGTGCCCAATCACGGCTGGCAGAAGACGCTGCACGGCTTTCGCTGGCTGCGCCATATGCGCGCCGCCGGCACCGAGCTTGCCGCCGCCAATGCCCGCGCCCTGGTCTCCGACTGGATCACCATGCATGGCAGCCATATTTCCGGCATCGCCTGGGAGCCCGGCACGACGGCCAAGCGCATCATCGCCTGGTTGCAGCACTCCTCGGTCGTATTGCAGGGCGCTGAGTTCCCTTTCTACCGCGCCTTCCTGAAATCGGTTGCCATCCAGATCCGCTACCTCAGGTCGATGGCGCGCGAAATGCCCGACGGCAAGGACAGGCTGCGGGCCCGCATCGCGCTCGCCTTCGCTGCCTTGTCCCTGCCGGCGCCGGCATCGGCCCTGCGTGGCGCGACCCGCAATCTTGCCGAGGAACTCGACCGCCAGATCCTCGCCGATGGCGGGCATATTTCGCGCAATCCGATGGTTGTCCTGGAAATCCTCGCCGACCTTCTGCCGCTGCGCCAGACCTATGCCAACCAGGCGGAAACGCCGCCGCAGGCGCTGATCGGCGCCATCGACCGCATGCTGCCGGCGCTGCGCTTCTTTCGCCATCAGGATGGCAGCCTCGCCCGCTTCAACGGCATGGGCGCCACCATCCACGACCGCATCGCCACCATTCTGCGCCACGACGACACCGCCGGCGCGCCGCTGCTGCATGCGCCGCATTCCGGCTATGAGCGCCTGTCGATGGGCGGCACCACGGTCATCGCCGACACCGGCCCGCCGCCGCCGGTCGATGTGTCCAACGCCGCACACGCCAGCTGTCTCGCCTTCGAACTGTCGTCCGGCCGCCAGCACTACATCGTCAATGCCGGCATCGACACCTATGGCGCGGCTGAATTCCGGCCGCTGGCGCGCGCCACCGCCGCGCACTCGACCGCCACCATCAACGACACCTCGTCGGCGCGCTTCAGCCATTCACTGCGCGTCAACGACCTGCTCGGTTCGCCGCTGATCGGCGGCCCGCAGCATGTGCAGTGCAAGCGCACCGACCAGAAGGGCATTCAGGGCTTCATCGCCCGCCATGACGGCTATGTCCCGCGCTTCGGCTTCCTGCATGAGCGCGAGCTGAAGCTGTCGTCGAACGGCAACGTGCTGGCCGGCCGCGACCGCTTCCAGCGGCCCGGCAATGCCGCGATCCGCAACAATGGCCGCGACTTCGTCACTGTCCGTTTCCACGTTCACCCCGACGTCAATCTTTTGCAAGACGAGCATGATCGCCTGGTGCTGGCCGCCGATCAGGCCGACACCTGGGTGTTCACAGCAGCCGAGGTGGTGCCGGAAGTCGAGGAATCAATCTATTTCGCCGGTCTTGGCGGCCCGCGCCGCAGCCGCCAGATCGTGCTTGCCTTCAAAGCCTCGGAAATCGCCGAAGTCCACTGGCAGCTGACGCGCACCAGCATCGCCGGTCATCCGGAAAACAACTGATCCTCCTGGCAGGGCTTTGAACGCAGGTTAACAAAAGGCCTGACGACAACCAGTTCGGCGGCATCGGCAGCTTGCGTCGGCAACGATAGGAATTTTTTCTTGACTCGGTGACCTCAGCTATGGTACAAATTCGCCCATGGTGCTGATTTGCGCCAGTGACCCGCCGCACAGGCGGGTTTTTCGTTTTAATACGGATTCGTTGCCTTGCCCCACCTGACCGCCGGTTTGATTTCCGGACGGCATGTGCTACGGGCGCGGGCATCCATCACACCAGTCGTGAAAGGCTGCCAGCCCATGGCCGTCGCCGCCAAGAACATTCCCGCACCAGACCTTGTTCCCGTGCGTCGCGCCCTGCTCTCCGTTTTCGACAAGACCGGCCTCATCGATTTCGCCAAAGCGCTGGCAGCCGCAGGCGTAGAGCTGGTCTCGACCGGCGGCACGGCAAAGGCGATCGCTGACGCGGGCCTTCCGGTGCGCGACGTCTCCGAGCTCACCGGTTTCCCCGAGATCATGGACGGCCGCGTCAAGACCTTGCATCCTGGGGTGCATGGCGCGCTGCTTGGCGTGCGCGACGATCCGGAGCATTCCGCGGCAATGCGCAAATACGGCATCGAGCCGATCGATCTCGTCGTCTCCAATCTCTATCCGTTCGAGGAGGTCCGCCGCTCCGGCGCCGACTACGCGTCGATCGTCGAAAACATCGACATTGGCGGGCCGGCGATGATCCGCGCCTCGGCCAAGAACCACGCCTATGTCGCCATCGTCACCGACCCCGGCGATTACGCCTCGGTGCTGAATGCGCTGGAGATGAACATCGGCTCGCTGTCGCTGGATTTCCGCAAGAAGCTGGCGGCCAAGGCCTTTGCCCGCACCGCCAGCTATGACGCGGCGATCTCCGGCTGGTTCGCCGAGGCGCTCGAGATCGAACATCCGACATGGCGCGCCTTTGGCGGCAGGTTGGTCGAGGTGATGCGCTATGGCGAGAACCCGCATCAGAGCGCCGGCTTCTACGTCAACGGCGACAAGCGCCCGGGCGTCGCCACGGCGCGCCAGCTGCAGGGCAAGCAGCTATCCTACAACAACATCAACGACACCGACGCCGCCTTCGAACTGGTCGGCGAGTTCGACCCCGACCTTTCCGCCGCCGTCGCCATCATCAAGCACGCCAATCCGTGCGGCGTTGCCGAAGGCGCCTCGCTGAAAGCCGCCTACGCCAAGGCGCTGGCTTGCGACCCGGTCTCGGCCTTCGGCGGCATCATCGCCGTCAACCGTACTCTCGACGCCGAGGCGGCGGAAGAGATCGTGAAAACCTTCACCGAGGTGATCATCGCGCCCGGCGCCACCGATGAGGCAGCGGCCATCGTGGCGGCGAAGAAGAACTTGCGCCTGCTGGTCACCGTTGGGCTGCCGGACCCGCGCACGCCGGGCACGACGGTCAAGTCCGTCGCCGGCGGCCTGCTCATCCAGGGCCGGGACAACGCCGTCGTCGACGACCTCGAACTGAAAGTGGTGACCAAGCGGGCGCCGACGCCGGCCGAAATGGCCGACCTGAGATTCGCCTTCCGCATCGCCAAGCACGTCAAGTCCAACGCCATCGTCTACGTCAGGGACGGCGCCACCGTCGGCATCGGCGCCGGCCAGATGAGCCGGGTCGATTCCTCACGCATCGCCGCCCGCAAGGCACTCGACGCCGCCGAGGCCGCCGGCCTTGCCGAACCGCTGACCAAGGGCTCGGTCGTCGCCTCCGACGCCTTCTTCCCCTTCGCCGATGGCTTGCTGTCGGCAATCGCCGCTGGCGCCACCGCCGTCATCCAGCCGGGCGGTTCGATGAACGACAAGGACGTCATTGCCGCTGCCGACGAGCACGGCATCGCCATGGTGTTTACGGGGATCAGGCATTTCCGGCATTGACGCACTTCTTCCTTCTCCCCTTGCGGGAGAAGGTGGATCGGCGCGTAGCGCCGAGACGGTTGAGGGGTGTCCAGCGAAGTGAGACGTTGGTGTTCCCTGGAACACCCCTCATCCGACCTCGCTTCGCGAGGCCACCTTCTCCACAGGGAGAGAAGGAAAGAGGCGCTCCTATCCCACCGGCCGGTCCGCCGGATAGGGCGTCTTGACCAGGATCGCCATGCCGATGCCCAGGAACAGCACGATCACCGCCATGCCGAGCCGCGCCGAGCCGCTGGCCAGGGTGACCGACGCGACCATGAACGGCGCCAGGAAACTGGTCGCCCGCCCGGCCAGCGCATAAATGCCGAAATAGCGGCCGGATTCTGCCGCCGTGACGCTGCGCGCCATATAGGATCGCGACGACGCCTGCACCGGCCCGAAGGCCACGCCGATCAACAGGCCAAAGAAGATGTAGGCTTTTTCCGCTGCCGTGCCGAACAGGCCGCCGCTGTCCGGTCCAGGCATCATCCAGAGGCCGAACAACGTATAGCCCGGCCCGGTCGAGACGATGCCGATCGTGGCGATACTGAGCAGGACCAGCGAGATCATGACGATGGTTTTTGAGCCAAGCGCCGTATCGAGACGGGCTGCAACCAGGCAGCCGAAGATGGCGACGACGTTGAGAATGATGCCGAAAATACCGATCTCGGTGATCGACCAGTGGAACATCGCAGCGGCGAAGGTGCCACCCAACGCCAGCAGCGCGTTGACGCCGTCCTGATAGATCATGCGGGCTACCAGGAAGCGGAAGATGCCGCTGCGCTTGCGCACCTCGCCCAGTGTCACTTTCAGCTCCGCCAGCCCCTCTCGGACAGCCGGACCGATCGGCAGGCCCTTGATGGCGTCGGGGGTGAAAAAGAACATCGGCAGGATGAACAGGAAGTACCAGCCGGCTGACAAAGGCCCGGTTGCGCGCGCGTCCTCGCCGAGCTTCGGGTCGAGCCCGAAGAGCGGGTCGATGCCGATGATCGTCTTGCCGGTCTCAGGCGAACCGGCCAGGCAGGCGACGACGAAGACCAGCACGATCATGCCGCCGAGATAGCCAAGCCCCCAGGCCATGTTGGAAATCCGGCCGATCTCGCTCTTCGGCACTAGGCGCGGCATCATCGAATCGTTGAACACGGTCGAAAACTCCGCCGCCACCGACGCCAGCGAAAAGAACAGCACGACCAGGAAAAGGTTCGAACCGGGGGCCGCGAACCAAAGCATGCAAAGGCAGGTGATCTTGACCGCGGCAAAGAATGCGATCCACGGCTTGCGCGGTCCGGTCTGGTCGGCGATCGAGCCGAGGATCGGCGACAGCACTGCAATGACAAGGCCGGCCGCGGCAATGCCGTAGCCCCAGGCCGCCTGCCCGGTTTCCGGATCGCTCGCCATCCGCGACACGAAATAAGGCCCGAAGATGAAGGTGGTGACGACGGTGAAGAACGGCTGCGCCGCCCAGTCGAACAACATCCATCCCCAGATGCCGCGCCCGGACGCACGCTGCACTGTCTCTACCGTCATGATGATCCCCCGGCACCGGTTCCGTGTCGGGCGCCATGTCTGCATGTTTCATGCGCTCATGCAATGAACCAAGCTTGGTGCCGTCCCTTGCCCCTGCCGGGCGTTCGTTGTCCGAAAACCCAGCAATTGGCTTTCGTCCGCGACGCGCGACCAAGCCCTATTTTTTCTCGTGGGGGAAGTCGGACCGAAGGTCAGGCGCCGTCCTCCACCCCCTGCTTCGCGGCGATTGCCGCCGGCGCGAATTTCTTGATTATTTAAGTTGACTCTTTTTATCCAGTTTGACTAATTGCGCTCGCGCAGGGCCGGAAAGTCGCCGGTCGAACGGCTCGATATTGGTCTGACAGGGAATAAGAGATGACGATTGGTCGACAGGCATTGTCGCGCACTCAGGCAAGGCGATTGATTGCGAGCAGTGCCTTGATAGCGGCATCTTTTGGAGTGGTGGGGGCCGGCCGGGCCGAGGTGGTTTCGCCGGACGATGCAACTCAACTGGAAACCATCGTCGTCACCGGCAAGTCGGACCGCCTTGTCGGGCCCGATCAAACGATCGTCGCCGAGGATACGGCGACCGGCACCAAGACCGACACGCCCATCGTCGACGTTCCCGCCTCGGTTTCAGTGGTAACCCAGAAGGAACTGGAGGCACGCCATGTCGAAAGCCTCCAGCAGGCCGTGGCCTACACATCCAGCGTCCTCACCGACGAGTTCGGCAACGATGACCGATACGACTATATTCGTATCCGCGGTTTCGACCAGACATCGCTCGGCACTTATCGCGATGGTCTCACGGCGCGCATCCCCGCTTGGTTCACGGCCAGCCGTCTCGAGCCTTACGGACTTCAGCGCGTGGAGGTCCTGAAGGGATCGACATCGACGCTTTTTGGTCTCAACGGCCCTGGCGGACTGGTCAATGCCATCACCAAGCGGCCGCTGGACCAGAAGCAGGGGGAGATTTACACGTCCTATGGCGACGGTACCAAGGAGATTGGCGTTGATTTTGGCGGGCCGATCGACCCCGATGGCGTGTGGACCTATCGGCTCACCGGGCTGGCCAAGGATGGCGATCAAGGATGGGATTATTCCAACGACGATCGGCTTTACATCGCGCCCGCGTTGACCATCAAGCCCGAGGAAGGAACGTCGCTCACGATCCTGACTGACTATTACAAGCGAGATGGCACAGGCGCACGCGGCACCCCGGCTGGCGGCAATATCGACATCGGCACATTCCTGGGCGAGCCGGATTTCAACCGCTTCAACACGGAGCAGGTCGATCTCGGCTACCAGTTCGAGCACGAGTTCAACGAGAACCTCACCTTCCGCTCCAATGCCCGCTACACGCATTTGAGCCTCGGCTACGCCGAGGTCTACGGCGCGTCGCTTGACCCCACGGCGGACCGCACGGCATTTTCCGTCGATGGCCTGTCCAACCGCTATGCCTTCGACAATCAGTTGCAATACGATACGGGCTGGGACGGGATCGGCAGCAAGACGCTTGTCGGCGTCGACTACGCCAACGACAACACCCGTGAAAACATCCTCTTCGGCACCGCCGGTCCCATCGACATCGACAATCCGACCTATTGCGGTCTGTCCTGCATCAATCTCGGCCCCTACGTGAACTGGCGGGTCAAGCAACAGGCGGTCGGTGTCTATGCCCAGGAGCAATTGACGTTTGACGACCGCTGGATCGTCACCTTGGGCGGGCGCTGGGACCGCGTGCATACGACGGCGGACTATCCCGACTCGGGAACGCAGGACGACGACACGGCGTCCGCCTTCACCAAGCGCGCCGGCCTGACCTACAAATTCACTCCGAACCTCGCGGTCTACGCCAACTATTCGGAAAGCTTCCAGCCGCTCGTGGCGCCAAGCGCCAATGGATATGCGGTCTCGGGTTCGCTGAAGCCTCAAGAGGGCAGGCAGTATGAGGCAGGCATCAAGTACAAGCCCGACGGCTTCGACGGCCTGTTCACGGCCGCGGTCTTCGACCTTACCCAAACCAATGTTCCGACCTATGTCACGCCTGTTGTCCAGCAGCAGATTGGCAAGGTTGGCGTCCGCGGCATCGAACTCGAGGGCAAGGCCGCCATTGCGGAAAACCTGAACCTGACACTTGCCTATTCCTACTGGGATGCCGAGATCCTGGAAGACGGTATTGGAGGAAATGCCGGCAATCGGCCGCAGCGTGTCCCTCGCCACCTGGCTTCGGCCTGGGTTGATTATACGCTACCCGAGGAGGGACGGCGTGGCGACCTGACCATCGGCGGAGGCGTGCGCTATATCGGACAAACCTACGGGGATGACGCGAACACGACTTCGATTGGCGGCTACGCACTGGTGGATGCGGCGATCAGCTACAAGATGACCAAGGACGTGACGTTGGCCCTGAACGCAACGAACCTGTTCGACCGGAAGTATTTGACAACCAGCTATTACGGAACCGAATTTTACGGCGACCGGCTGAAGATCGTCGGCACGCTCAAACATTCCTGGTGAGCTTGTAGAACGCTGGTTTCGAAGCGGATGGCATTCGAAAAGAGCCACACGCATCCGGTGATGCGTGTGGTGATCGTCGGCGGTTCACATCCCCGTCAGATCGCTCATCAGCCCCGACGCCACCGACAGCCGCGACACGGTGATGTCGCCGCCCTCGGTCAGCGCCTGCAGCCGCTCGCGGATGCGGGCCACCCGCTCGCCACCGGCGTCCAGCCAGGCCGCCACCGGGTCCGCCGTCCCGGCGTGGCCGGTGAGTGCCGCCACCGCGATGCCGCGCCGTGCCGCGCCGATCGTGTCGGTGGCGCGCGACAGTGCCAGCTGATCATAGTAGTCCGAAGGCGTGATCGAGCGTGCGGCGTCCTCGACACGCGGGATGCGGAAGGCATCGCTGACGGCGAAGAACGCCTTGGCCGCGGCGACGATATCGGCGCCGGCGGTGCGCGCCGTCAGCGCGATGTCGGGGATAAGTTCCGCCACCTCGCTCAGCGCCAGTTGCCCGGCCAGCCCTTCCGGCGCGCCGCTCTTGAACAGCCCGTGCCGCTTCTCCTCGATACGCTCGCGCGAGAAAGCCGGCAGCAGCGAAACGAGCTTGGGTTCCAGCGCCTTGCGTGCTTCCTGCAGCTCGGCGATGCTCTGGCCGAGGGGTGCCGTGCCGGCATCGTTCTTGAGATACCAGCCGCTGGTCACGTAAATCAGCCGGCTGACCATCTGATAGAGATCGAGTTGCACCTGGCCGTCGATCTGGTTGTCGAGCGCATCGATCTCGCGATAGAGCGCCGGCAGCGCAAAACCGTCGCGCACCATCGCGAAGGTCCGCACCACGTCGGCGGCGGTGCGCCCCGTGGCTTCCTGCAGCCGGTTGACGAAGGATGGGCCGCCGCGATTGACCAGATCGTTGGCGACGACCCGCGTGATGATCTCGCGGCGCAGCCGGTGGCCATGGATCTCAGTGGCGTATTTCTTCGCCATCCGGTCGGGAAAATAGCCCATCAGATCGCGATCGAAATGCGCGTCATCCGGCACGTCGCTGGCGACGATGTCGGAAAACAGCACGATCTTGGCATAGGCTAGCAGCACGCCAAGTTCGGCTCTCGTCAGCGGTTCGCCGCGCGCTTCGCGCTCGGCAAGCGCTGCCGGCGACGGCAGCGTCTCCACAGTGCGGTCGAGCAGGCCGCGCGCCTCCAGCGCCGTCATGAAACGGCTCTGATGCGCGATGTCGGCGAGGCCGCGCTTGCGGGCGATCGAAAGCGCCAGCGTCTGCTGGTAGTTGTTGGACAGCACCAGCGAGCCGACCTCGTCGGTCATCTCGGCCAGCAGCTTGTTGCGTGCCGGGCGCGTCAACGATCCCTTGCGCATGGCGGATGCCAACGCGATCTTGATGTTGACCTCGACGTCGGAACAGTTGACGCCGCCCGAATTGTCGATGGCGTCGGAATTGCAGCGGCCGCCATTCAGGCCGAACTCGATCCGCGCCCGCTGCGTGACGCCGAGATTGGCGCCCTCGCCGATCACTTTCGCCCGGACATCGAGCGCGGTGATGCGAATGGCATCGTTGGCGCGGTCGCCGACCTCGGCATTGGTCTCTGTCGATGATCGCAAATAGGTGCCGATGCCGCCGAACCACAGGAGATCGACCGGTGCCTTGAGGATGGCGGTCATGATCTCGACCGGCGTGGCGGTGGTCTTTGCCAGGCCGATCGCCGCCGCGGCTGCTGCCGGCAAGGTGATCGATTTCTGGTTGCGCGAGACGATGATGCCGCCTTCCGACAGTTTCGTCTTATCATAGTCCTGCCAGCTCGAACGCGGCAGCGCGAACATGCGCTCGCGCTCGGCCATCGAGGCTGCCATGTCGGGATCGGGGTCGATGAAGATGTCGCGATGGTCGAAGGCGGCGATCAGCCGGGTTTTCGGCGACAAAAGCATGCCGTTGCCGAACACGTCGCCCGACATGTCGCCAACCCCGACGACCGTGAAGGACGAGGTCTGGATATCGCGGTTGATCTCGCGGAAATGCCGCTTGACCGCTTCCCAGGCGCCCTTGGCGGTGATGCCCATCTTTTTGTGGTCATAGCCGGCCGAGCCGCCGCTGGCGAAGGCGTCGTCGAGCCAGAAGCCGTGCTTCTCCGAGATCGCGTTGGCGGTGTCGGAGAAGGTCGCCGTGCCCTTGTCGGCGGCAACGACGAAATACGGATCGTCCGGGTCGCGTCTGATGACGCCGGCCGGCGGGATGACACCGTCGAGACCGATATTGTCGGTGATCGACAGCAGGCTGGAGACGAAATTCTTGTAGGCCGAGGTGCCGGCCTCGAAGATCGCGTCGCGACCGGCGCTCATCGGCAGCTTCTTCGGATAGAAGCCGCCCTTGGCGCCAACCGGCACGATGACGGCATTCTTGACCTGCTGTGCCTTGACCAGGCCGAGCACCTCGGTGCGGTAGTCCTGGGCGCGGTCGGACCAGCGCAGGCCCCCGCGCGCCACCGGACCGAAGCGCAGATGCAGGCCTTCGACCTCGGAACCGTAGACGAAGATCTCTCGCCACGGCCGCGGCGCCGGCAAGCCCTCGACCGCGTGCGAATCGAGTTTGATCGCCAGCGACTGGCCTTTCTCTTTCGTATCGGCAACGAAATGATTGGTGCGCAACGAGGCTTCGATCAGATTGAGATAGCGCCGGATGATGGTGTCGTCATCGATGTTCGGCACATCCTCCAGCGCGTCCTTGATCTTGGCCTTGAGGTGCTTTGCGGCCACCACGCCTTCGGTCTCGGCCGTCGGGCCAAGCCGGGCGATGAACAGCGCATGCAGGCCCCGCGCTATGTCGGGATAACGATTGAGCGCGGCGGCGATGAAATCCTGGCTTTGCGGAATGCCCACCTGCTGCAGATAGCGGCCATAGGCGCGCAGGATGGTGATCTCGCCCGACCACAAGCCGGCGGTCTGGGCAAGGCCGTTATAGCCGTCATTGTCGACGTCGCCTCGCCAGACAGAGAGGAAAGCGTCCTCGAACAGCGCGCCGCCGTCAGTCAGGTCGATCGGCTTGCCGTAGCTGTTCTCCAACTCCATGTCATGGATGAAGACCAGGCCGGATTGTTCGTCGCCGACCTCGAAGGTGCGCTCGCTGATGACGCGGAAGCCGATGTTTTCCAGCACCGGCACCCGCCGCGACAGCGCCACCGGGCTGCCATGGTGATAGATTTTCAGCGCCGCCTGATGCGGTTTCTGCTCGGCATGACGATAATAATCGATGGCGATCGGATTGCCGGCGCTGATCTTGGCAATGCGCCTGGCATCGGCCAGCGCCACCGCCGCGCTGAACGAATCGCGGTAGCTTTCCGGCAGCCGCGCGGCAATCGCCTTCAAAGCCTGGTCGCCGCCACTGGCCTCGGCCGCATCGGAAAGGGCGTCCTCCCAGGTACGCACGATGTCGCGGATCGCCGCCTCTATCGTCGCTTGCTCGACCTTCGGCGTCTTGCCGCCGGAGCGGCCGATGATGAAGTGCACGCGCGCCAGCCCGCCCTCGGGAAAGGCCGGGTAGTAGGCCGACAGCCGGCCTTCGAATACGGTCTTCAGATACGAGCCGATCTTCTCGCGCACGACGCTGTCGTAACGGTCGCGCGGCACGAAGACGAGGATCGAGACGAAACGGTCGAACTGGTCGGCGCGCACCAGCGCCCGCACGCGTGGCCGCTCGACCAGGCCCAGAATGGCAGCGGCGTGCTTCCTCAGGATCGGCACCGGCACCTGGAACAATTCGTCGCGCGGATAGCTTTCCAGCACGTTGATCAGCGCCTTGCCGGAGTGATCGTGCCGGTCGAAGCCGGACTTGGCGATGATGGTTTCGGCCTTGGACCTGAGATACGGGATCTTCATCACCGAGCGCGTGTAGGCGGTCGAGGTGAACAGACCGACGATGCGCAATTCGCCCGCGAGCGTGCCCTTGGCGGTATAGGTCTTGACGCCGATATAGTCGAGATAGATGCGGCGGTGCACGGAAGACTTGGCATTGGCCTTGGTGACGATCAGCGGCTCCGGCCCATGCAGGAAGGCGCGGATCTCCGGCGTCGTCGTCACCGCTTCGGTGCCGCGCCTGAGCACCAGCACGTCGGGGTCGGACAGGATGCCGAGGCCGGGCTTTTCAGCGCGCTCCAGCGTACCGCTTTCTTCGCCGCCGGTGTATTTGAACTCGCGCATGCCAAGGAAGGTGAAATTGTCGTCGCGCAGCCACTCCAGGAAGGCGAGGGCCTCGGCAACGCTCTTCTTGTCGAGCGGCACGGCCGTATAGCGGAATTCCGAGATCGCTTGATCGAGGCGGGCCAGCATCGGCCTCCAGTCGTGAACGGCGGCATGAACCTGGCCAAGGATCTTGCGCAGCCGCTCGCTCAATCCGCTCGCCTGCTCGGATGTCAGCCGCGGGATGTGGACATGGATGACGCTAAGCCGGTCGTGGCTGCCATCGTCCTTGGCGAAATTGCCGTCGCCGAGGATTTCTTCCACGCCGCCCTTGCCGTGGCGCACCACGATAACCGGATGGGTGACCAGGGTCGGTTCGCCCGATGTCTCGGTGATCTCGCCGAGGATGGAATCGAACAGGAACGGCATGTTGTCGTTGACGACCGTGACAACCGTCATCGGGCGGCCGTCTCGCACAACGCCCGAATCGGCATCGACGGCGACGACGCACTCGCCTTTCCTGTGAGTGGCGACTGCCTGGCCGGCGAGATCGGCAGCCCGCTCCAGGTCGGCCACATCGTAGGGAGCAATGTCTTCAGCTGGCGCGCGGGCGAGCAGATAGTCTGCAAGCCTGGCCGGCCTTTCCTCCGCTTTAATCGCTGCCGTGGCTTTTTTCTTCGGCTTGCTCGCGGATTTCACGCTGGCCATGACGCACGTCCCTCCCGTCGAATGCTTTTACGAATATGGTAGCAGATGACCGCTGTTTGGCGACAAAGGTTTGACGGCTTGCCAAGAATTATCGGAATTTGGCGACAAGATGCCGCGCAACGAGGAGAAATGACCCATGACCGGCAAAATCAGCGCGCTTGATCTTGGCCAGGGAGAGCTGAGCGAGGCGACAAAAACCTATTTCGCCAAATGCGAGGAGAAGCTCGGCCTCGTCCCCAACGTGCTCAGGGCTTATGCCTTCGACGACAAGAAGCTGCGCGCCTTCACCGACATGTACAACGATTTGATGCTGGGTGAGTCCGGGCTAACCAAGCTGGAACGCGAGATGATCGCGGTCGCCGTCTCCTCGATCAATCATTGCTACTATTGCCTGACCGCGCACGGCGCGGCGGTGCGCCAGATCTCCGGCGACCCGCCGCTCGGCGAAATGATGGCGATGAATTTCCGCGCCGCCGATCTTTCGCCCAGGCAGGTGGCAATGCTCGAATTCGCCGTCAAGCTGACCGAAGAGCCGGCCAAGATCGTCGAGGCAGACCGGGCCGCGCTGCGTCAGGCCGGCTTCACCGACCGCGACATCTGGGACATCGCCTCGACCGCTGCCTTCTTCAACATGTCGAACCGGGTGGCCGCGGCAATCGACATGCGCCCGAACGACGAATACCACGCCATGGCACGGTGAATTTGCATTCTTCTCCCCGTTTACGGGAGAAGATGCCGGCAGGCAGATGAGGGGCGGCACCAAAATCCGTGAATCGAGGGCCGACGTTGCGCTGTCCTCACCCGACCCTTCGGGCCACCTTCTCCCCGTAAACGGGCCGAGGGGAAGATTAGCGAGCAGCAATCGCCGCCGCGGCGCCGGCCATCGTCGTCGCGCTGACGCGGTTGGCGATCTTCATGGCGCGTTTGCTCTTCAAAAGCTTGCGCGCCTGTGATGCGGCGAGCACCCAGCCGAGATCGATGGCGACCAGCACCACGGCCATGGTCGCCGTCAGCTCGACCCAGCCGACGATGCTGACCGAAGCGAGGTCGATGATGGTCGGCAGCAGCGCCAGGTAGAACATCATGATCTTGGGATTGCCAAGCGTCACCGCCATGCCGGCGAAGAACAGCTTTGCCGGAGAATCCTCGCGCGGCATCTCGCCCTCTTTTGCATCGACAGGCGCGGTCCACATTTTCCAGGCGAGGTAAGCGAGATAGGCGACGCCGACCCATTTCACCACGACGAAGGCGAAATGGAAGGTCTGCGCCACGACAGCCAGGCCGAACACCGCCAGCGACAGCCAGATGCCCTCGCCGATCCACATGGCGAGCAGGAACGGAAACACGTCGCGAAACCCTTTCGAGATGACGCGCGCGACAAGCGCCGCGATCGAGGGACCGGGCGAACCGGCGGCAACGAACAGAGCGGCGGCGAAAATCAGGAGCGAGGTGGCGTGCATAACCGGGGTCTCTGGTTGAAAACCTTCGATTTCGGATATTAGCGCAAGTGGCTCGGCTGCGGTAGCACCGACAAAAGACCCTTGTCGGTCCAGCATCTCGCGGTTAGAAAGGCCGCCGCGAAACAATTTTGAGCGTCACTTTGCCTACGTAGCCGCCGGTCTCGTCAACTCCCCCGACACACTGCATGACACCGCATTCGCGGTGTCTGTTTTCATTTCATGTGTTCTTCTGGGCGGCGGTTCGAGACCGGTTTGGCACTGCTGAACCGTTGTTGCGCGCTGCTGCCCGTGACATCCGATTTCCGATCATAGCAAGCGACCGCCACGCCGCGCCCGCATGGGCATCTCGACATCGCCGGCCTGATGAACTTCCCGACGGGAAGGGCTTATCGGCATGTCTGGACTTCAGCGTATCCATTGGACGATCGCACCCCAAACCCCACCTCGGCCGCTCATCAGCTGCAATCGTTGCGGCACTGTGAAGGCCTATTGCAGCAGCGGGAAATTCCGCGTCAACGCCAACGGCAAACGCATCGACGTGTGGCTGATCTATCGCTGCATCGACTGCGACAACTCCTGGAATTTCGGCATTTTCGAGCGCTGCAACCGCCGCGACATCGACCCGACGCTGCTGGCGGCGCTCGAACGCAACGATCCTGCACTCGCTCACCGTCATGCCTTCGATGTAATCGCGTTGCGCAACCGGATCGGGCGCGTCGAGGAGTTCTCCGATGTCAGCATTCACAAGCGCAGGCTCGGCGACACCGGGGAAGCCGCGACCGTGTTGGAGATCCAGCTTGGACTGGAAATGCCGACATCGCTGCGACTCGACCGGCTGCTCGCTGGCGAACTCGGCATTTCGCGATCACGGCTTCAGGCGCTGGAGGAGAGGCGGCTGCTCATCGTTGACCCGGATGGCGCAAAGGCCCTGCGCAAGCCTACCCGCGCGGGAATCGCGATCCGCATCGATCTGGCCGGCGAGGCCGATCGGCAGGCCATCATCTCGGCTGCCGGTGGATGAACGAAAAAGGGGCGGAACACTGGTTGCTCCGCCCCTATCGACTGTCGGAAAATAGAGAGCTTACGCCGCGCCGACCACCTTGGATGACTTCTCGAACCGCTTGCGCTCGTTCGGATCGAGATAGACCTTGCGCAGCCGAATGGTCTTCGGCGTCACTTCGACCAGTTCATCGTCCTGGATCCAGGCCAGGGCGCGTTCCAGCGTCATGCGGATCGGCGGCGTCAGCTTGACCGCCTCGTCCTTGCCGGCGGCACGGATGTTGGTCAGCTTCTTGCCCTTGAGCACGTTCACTTCAAGATCATTGTCGCGGCTATGGATGCCGATGATCATGCCCTGATACACCTTGACGCCCGGATCGATGACCATCGGGCCGCGATCTTCCAGGTTCCACATGGCGTAGGCGACCGATTCGCCCTGTTCGTTGGAAATCAGCACGCCATTGGTGCGGCCCGGCAGCTCACCCTTGTAGGGCTCATAGGCGTGGAAGAGCCGGTTCATCACGGCGGTGCCGCGCGTGTCGGTCAAAAGCTCCGACTGGTAGCCGATCAGGCCACGGGTCGGCGCGTGGAAGACGATGCGCTGGCGATTGCCGCCGGACGGGCGCAGTTCGACCATCTCGGCCTTGCGCTCGGACATCTTCTGCACGACGACGCCGGCATGCTCCTCATCGACGTCGATGACGACTTCTTCGACCGGCTCCAGCAATTCGCCGTTCTCGCCCTTCTGCATGACGACGCGCGGACGCGACACGGCGATTTCAAAGCCTTCGCGGCGCATCGTCTCGATCAGCACGGCCAGCTGCAATTCGCCGCGGCCGGAGACGAAGAACGAATCCTTGTCGGGCGATTCCTCGATCTTCAGCGCGACATTGCCTTCGGCTTCGCGCAGCAGGCGGTCGCGGATGACGCGGCTGGTCACCTTGTCGCCTTCGGTGCCGGCCAGCGGACTGTCGTTGACCAGGAACGACATCGTCACGGTGGGCGGATCGATCGGCTGCGCATGCAGCGGTTCGCTCACGCTCGGGTCGCAGAACGTGTCGGCGACGGTGCCCTTCGACAGGCCGGCAATGGCGACGATGTCGCCCGCCTGCGCTTCTTCGATCGGCTGGCGCTCGAGGCCGCGGAAGGCCAGGATCTTCGAAATACGGCCGGTTTCGATCTGGGTGCCGTCATGGTGCAGCACCTTGACCGGCTGGTTGGCCTTCAGCGTGCCGCTCTCGATACGGCCGGTGATGATGCGGCCGAGGAACGGATTGGCTTCCAGGATGGTGCCGATCATGCGGAACGGGCCGGGATGAACGGTCGGCTCCGGCACATGCTTGATGACGAGATCGAACAGCGGTCCCAGCTGCTGGTCCTTGGGTCCTTCCGGATTTTCCGAAACCCAGCCATCGCGGCCTGAACCGTACAGAATCGGGAAGTCGAGCTGCTCGTCGGTGGCGTCGAGCGCCGCGAAAAGGTCGAACACCTCGTTGACCACCTCGACGTGACGGGCGTCCGGACGGTCGATCTTGTTGATGACGACGATCGGCTTCAGGCCGACCTTAAGCGCCTTGCCGACGACGAACTTGGTTTGCGGCATCGGCCCTTCGGCTGCGTCGACCAGCACGATGGCTGAGTCCACCATCGACAGGATGCGTTCGACCTCGCCGCCAAAATCGGCGTGGCCGGGGGTGTCGACGATGTTGATGCGGGTATCCTTCCAGTCGACCGAAGTCGCCTTGGCCAGGATGGTGATGCCGCGTTCCTTTTCGAGGTCGTTGGAATCCATGGCGCGCTCGGCGACGCGCTGATTGTCTCGGAAGGAGCCGGACTGCTTCAAAAGCTGGTCGACCAGGGTGGTCTTTCCATGGTCGACGTGCGCGATGATCGCGATATTACGGATTTTCATGTTCTGGTCTCGGAAGCGTTGCAGGCAGCAGGCCAAAAGGCGCTGCCTCTTTCGGTTGCGCGGCTCATACAGGGTTTTTCGCAGTTGCGAAAGAGGAGGAGCGTCACCAAATACTCATCAAATCTTAAGCATCTGCGTGTGAGATGATTTTGTTAACCAAGGCGGGAACCCTTTGGGGCCCGGGCAGTTCAAACGTCATGACCGATAAACTCAACCGATTCTGGCCGCTCATCGCGTCCGTTGCCTTCGCGGTCCTGCTGGCGGCCAACGCCGCGCAGTCGGCCGCGACGATGAAGGAATCACGGCCTGCCTTGCCGTCAGAGGCACAGTCGGCCGAGCAGATTTTCGCCGACGCACCAGACGGCGTCGACCCGATGGTGACCGGCCCGGTCAGCGCCGCCTTCAAGCAGCGGCAGGACGCCGCCAACTGCGACAGCGCCGTCTGGCCGAATATCCCCATGGTCTGCTACCCGGACTAGTCAGCGCTTCACCCCCCGCCCCGTCTCGCCAGCTTCGCTTTGCGAAGCCGCCGCCGACCTTCCCCACAAGGGGGAGGGTTGAGAAGTGCGCTTACGCCGACCGCACCGGGTCGAGCGTCACCTTGTAGAGTTCGTTGTCGTCGCGATCCATCAGCCGCACCGTCATCTGCTCGCTGGCGCCTGAAATATCGACCAGCCCGAAGAATTGCAGACCGGCCGAGGGCGGCAGGTTCTGTCCCTGTTCGGCAGTCGGCGCCTTGATGAACTTCAACTCCGGACCGAACGTCATGTCGAAATCGTTGGGACCGAACGTGCCGGCATGGATCGGACCCGAGACGAATTCCCAGAACGGATTGAACTCCTGGAACTGCGCCTTGTCCGGGTTGTAATAATGCGCGGCCGTGTAATGCACATCTGCGGTGAGCCAGACGGTGTTGCTGATGCCGGCATTCTTTATGAAGCGCAGCAGGTCGGCGATCTCGAGCTCGCGTCCCTTGGCCGGGCCGTTGTCGCCGTTGGCGACCGCTTCGGCGCCAACCTTCTTGGTGCCGTCGTCCCAGACGACGAGGCCGAGCGGCATGTCGGCGGCGATGATTTTCCAGGTCGCCTTCGAATTCGCCAGTTCGCGCTTCAGCCATTTCGTCTGCTGCTCGCCGAGCATACGCGATTGCGGCGTCATCTCATCCTGCATGTCGGGACCATTGGGGCCGCGATAGGAGCGCATGTCGAGGAAGAACACGTCGAGCAGCGGCCCATAAGCGATCTTGCGATAGACGCGGCCGGGCTCGGACGGTTCGTAGCGGATCGTCGTCATCTCGTGGAAAGCCCGCGCCGCGCGGGCCGCCAGCACGTGGATGGATTTTTCCGTGTAGCGGCTGTCGGCGCTGAGATCCTTGGAATCCGACCAGTTGTTCAGCACTTCATGGTCGTCCCACTGGTAGAAAGTCGGGCAGATGGCGCTCAGGCCGAGCACGCTCCTGTCCATCATGTTGTATTTCCACTGGTCCCGGTACTCGTCCAGCGTCTCGGCGACTTTGCGCTTGCCGTCGATCAGCACGACGTTCTTCCACTTGCCGCCGCCGGGCAGGTCGACCTCGTCCTTCATGGCGCCGTCGGCATAGATGGTATCGCCCGAATGCAGGAAGAAGTCAGGCGTGTGCTTGCCGATCGTGGCGTAGGTCTTCATGCCGGTCTCGTCGATGCCCCAGCCCTGGCCGGCGGTGTCGCCGGACCAGGCAAAGCGGATGTCGCGCTTCGAGGCTGGCGCCGTCCTGAAACGGCCGGTGATCGGCTCCGAAACGGCGTTGATGTCGGCGAGATCGGCCGATGTCATGCGGTAGAAGATATCCTGATCGGAAGCGAGGTCGGTGAGCAGCCGCTTGACCGTGTAATCGCTGGCCGGCGACGTATCGAGCGGCGCCAGGCGGGTCGCACTGGCGAAATTCTCCGTCGACGACACCTCGAACATGACGCGCGACGGTCGGTCGGTGCGCGTCCACACCACGCCGCTGGTGGCGTCGACATCTCCCGACTGGACGCCATGGGTGAAGGAAGGCCGCTGATTGGCGCGCGAGTAGTAGGGCAGCGCCAGACCCGAAACGCCGGCCAGGCCAACGGCGCTGGCGGAAGTGACAAAAGCGCGGCGGGTCATCGAAAGCTTGTTCACGGCTGTCTCCTGGATGGCTTGAACGGTGCCACCAAAATCCAGCGTCAATGTTTCAGGCGCATCTCGGGATGATGAAGTTTTGATAACAATGAACAGGGTAATCTCCCCCCTCGAGGGGGAGATGTCGCCAGAGGCGACAGAGGGGGTCGCCGCGCGTGGAGCGCTAACCTCCTTCTATCGCAAGAGGCCGAGCCCAGTCGGACCGACCCCCCTCTGGCCGCTTCGCGGCCATCTCCCCCTCAAGGGGGGGAGATTAACAGCGCTCAGCTCAATTGCTCGCCGACAGCACCAGCACCGGCTTGTCGCTGTAGAGCGCCGGGAACAGTGCCTTCAAATTCGCCACCTTGGGCAGGTCGTTGTAGACGATGTAGGGATAGGTCGGGTTCAGCGTCAGAAAATCCTGATGGTAATTCTCGGCCGGATAGAAGGTCTTGCCGGTTTCCAGCGTGGTGACGATCGGCTCCGGGAACACCTTGGCCTGGTCGAGCTGGGCGATGTAGCTTTGCGCGATCTTCTTCTGTGCATCGTTTTCGGCGAAGATCGTCGAGCGGTATTGCGTGCCGGAGTCCGGACCCTGGAAATTCAGCTGGGTCGGGTTGTGGGCGACCGAGAAATAGACCTGCAGCAGCTGGCCATAGGTGATTTTCGATGGATCGTAGGTGATCTCGACGGATTCGGCATGCCCGGTGCGGCCTGAGCCGACCGTCTCGTAGACGGCGGTGTCCTTGTCGCCGCCGGAGTAGCCGGAGACGGCCTTGGTGACGCCCTTGACGTGCTGGAAGACGCCCTGCACGCCCCAGAAACAACCGCCGGCGAAGATCGCCTTTTCAGTGCCGGTGGCCGCCTTCTCGTCGATTGCCGGCGGCGGGATCTTCACCGCGTCCTCAGCCGAAACCGCCGGCGTCAGCCAGAAGGCGGCGCCAGCGGCGGCAAGTGCAAGCGCGGCGAGGGCGCCTTTGACAAAGCCGAGCGAACGGTTTGAAATCTTGATGTTGGTCATGGTTGCACTCCTCGTGGCTTCCATAGGGATCAGTCTATTGCATTAAACAGTGCGGCGCGACGCACATTCGCGTGCGCCGAATGCGGAATCTTACCGTCAGCGCTGCCCCTCACTGTCCTGCCGGACATCTCTCCCCGTAAACGGGGAGAGAGCGACTGGCCGCGACGCTGGCGTTTCTACCTGCAACACCGATGATTGGCGAAACCGTCGATGAGCGACCCTCTCCCCGTCACTATACGGGGAGAGGATGCCGGCGGGCAGGTGAGGGGCAGCGCCAAGGGCCGCCCTTGTGAATGAACGGCTGAGACACGGCAGAACTAGTTGGCCGGAGCCATCGCATCCGTCGCCGGTTTCATCGCATCCGCCGCCGGCTTCATGGCGTCGGCGGCCGGCTTCATGGAATTGGTTTCCATCGGATCGGCCGGCTTCATTGCATCGTTTGCAGGCTTCATCGCATCCGCGGCCGGTTTCATGGCATTTGCAGCCGGCTTCATCGCGTTGGTCGCGTCGTCGGCACGGGCGATGCCGCCGGCAAACAGCGCCGTCGAGCACAAAGCGAGAGCGAGCGCCGGCAGCGTCAGGCGGGAAATGGTCATGATGATCTCCTTGGGTTGGTCGTGAAGGCGCGCCCTCTTGGCGGCCGTGCTATGCGGCGCCGCTCCATGCGGCGTTGCGCAATCTCTTGTTGAAGCGTGATCTAGTTTGTCGCGGCGGCCAGGATCGGTCCGCCACCGGGCGACTGCACGAGCACGGCGGTGCTCAGGCCGCCGGATGTGGCGGGCAGCGGATACGTCGCGGCCGCGCCGGTCCAGCCGCCGAGTTTTTCGAG
This sequence comes from Mesorhizobium sp. M7A.F.Ca.MR.245.00.0.0, assembly GCF_003997415.1. Lineage (NCBI taxonomy): Bacteria > Pseudomonadati > Pseudomonadota > Alphaproteobacteria > Hyphomicrobiales > Phyllobacteriaceae > Mesorhizobium > Mesorhizobium sp. M7A.F.Ca.MR.245.00.0.0. Next base: position 127,590 of record NZ_RZTE01000014.1, read on the forward strand.
CGCATGCACGACATTGGCGTGCGGCAAGGTGCGGCCGGTGTTTTCGCCGCGCGACACCGGCACCTCGACGATGCCCTTGGCATAGCGCACCAGCCAGACATCGGCGTGGCCGCCAGGTGCGGCGCCGGCGCCGATGCTGACCTTGGCGCCATCGAGCGACAGCGACGGGCCGCTTGTTTGGCCGCTCGCCGAAATCAGCTTTTCGATCTCGCCGGGCGCGGCGCCGACGACGTCGGCACGGCCATTGACCACCACTTGCGGCGTGAACGGGCCGTCATGGCCGAGCGGCGGCTCGTAGCTGACCTGGCGCTGGGTGAATTCCTGCTTTCCGAAAATGTCCTTCCAGCCGAGATAGTCCCAGTAGGTGACGTTGAACGACAGCGCCAGCACGCCGGGCTGGTCCTTGACCTTGATCAGATTGGCGTTGGCAGGCGGGCAGGACGAGCAGCCCTGGCTGGTGAACAGCTCGACCACGCTGAGCGGCTGCGCGGCCGCCGCCCCGAGCGACGCCGCCAGCGCAAGCGCTGAGAGGCTGGACACTGTGACGAACTTGCGGGACATCGGCTTGCTCCGTGGGCGGCGGCGCCTGGAAGCACCGCTGATATCCCCACTTCGCCGCTGTCGGCGCCTTCGTTACAGCGCTCACAGGTTTGTGATCGCTAGCGTTCTTCCTTCTCCCACAAGGGAAGAAGGCAAGAAGAGCAGCTTCTACTGCGTCAGCCGCGTGTTGTTGGGCCGCTTGTTGAAGTCGCACTTGCCGGTGACGTTGTAGAAGAAGTCGGCGTTGCTGACGGGCGCCGGGACCTTGTTGCCGCCGTCTTCCCAGGCCTGGTAGGCTGTCGAGCCACAAGGAACGAGGCCAAAGATATCAACGATCTGGCCGGTCGCCATTTCGGCCGGGGGGATGTCCTTGCTTGTCGAGCTATAGAGCCGGTTGGACGTGGCCGGATCGTTCGAATAGAGGTTTTGCGGATTGCCAGATGGGACGTTCATCTGCAGATATAGGCCAGCCATCTGGCTGACGTCGATTGAGGCACCGGCGGTGTTGCCGGCAGCCATCGTGTCGACACAGTAATATTTCGTGCCAAACTGGTCTGTGTTGAGCGTCACCCCGTCAGGCGCCTTTTTGCCGACCTTGCAAACCTGCGTCTGGGCCACCGTGGCGACGCCCAGACTGTCGATCTTGCTGACGGTGGTGGTGCCGTACCCTTTGGGATCCGTGCCGCCGCCGTATTTGTAATCGATCGTCATCAGAGGCTTGCCCTCTTTCGCACCGAACATCGTGCCGTAGAGCGTCATTGTCTTGTTCCAGTAGCCCGACACGCCGGTGACCTTGAAGGTCGCCTCCACCAAAGCTGGCGCCTTGTTCACCGCCGACGTGACGCCGATCGCCACCGTGGGGATACTGGCGATCTGCATGAACACGGTCTTCATGGCGAAACTCGCCGAGGCCTGCGCGGTGGCGGTGCCGTTGGCGCTGACGTCGAAGCTGTTCAAGGTCGCGGTGCCCTGTCCGCCGTTTTCTCTGTAGGTATCCTGGAGCACCACCTGGCGCTGCGGCTTCGTCGAGGCCGTGTCCATCGTGGTGATCGACAGGATCGCGGCGTCGAGTGCCGCCTGCTCGGTCGACCTGGTCTGAACCCCGGAGGTGTAGTCGACGGAAAAGCCGATCGCGGTGATCAGCGGTATCATGGCGAGAACAAGTATCGGTGCGAACGAGCCGCTCCGCGACTCGATAAAACTACCTGCAAGCCCCCGCATGCCTTCGTCCTTACATGAGATATTTCCCCCCGCTAACATGCCGATCGCAAATTATGCTCTAACAGGCGTGGTTAAAATTTATCGATTTTTCGAGCAATCCGGGGGAAAAGGCGACAAGCGCCCGCACCGCTTGCCCGGCAGCGGCCTGCTCTGCTTTCGCGGCAGCGGCTGTACGGCTTGCCAGGCAACGGGCCGCACCAGATGTGCGGCGGCAGCCTGCCGCTTGCTCGGGCAAGCCACCCCTGCTAAACGCGCGCCATGAGCACGCCCCTCGACCACATCCGCAATTTCTCCATCGTCGCCCATATCGACCATGGCAAATCCACGCTTGCCGACAGGCTGATCCAGCTGACCGGCGGACTGGAGCTGCGCGACATGAAGGAGCAGGTGCTGGACTCGATGGACATCGAGCGCGAGCGCGGCATCACCATCAAGGCGCAGACGGTGCGGCTGAAGTACCACGCCAACAATGGCGAGGACTATATCCTCAATTTGATCGACACCCCCGGCCACGTCGACTTCGCCTATGAAGTGTCGCGTTCGCTCGCCGCCTGCGAGGGTTCGCTGCTGGTCGTCGATGCCTCTCAAGGCGTCGAGGCGCAGACGCTGGCCAATGTCTACCAGGCCATCGACAACAATCACGAGATCGTCGTCGTGCTGAACAAGGTCGACCTGCCGGCCGCCGAGCCCGAGCGCATCCGCGAGCAGGTCGAGGAGGTGATCGGCATCGACGCCTCCAACGCCGTGCTGATCTCGGCCAAGACCGGTCTCGGCATTCCCGACGTTCTGGAAGCCATCGTCCACCAATTGCCGCCGCCGCGCGAAGGCGACGCCACCGCACCCCTGAAGGCGATGCTGGTCGACAGCTGGTACGACGCCTATCTCGGCGTCATCGTGCTGGTGCGCGTCATCGACGGCGTTTTGAAAAAGGGCCAGACCATCCGCATGATGGGCACCGGCGCAAAACACCTGGTCGAGCGTACCGGCGTGTTCACGCCGGCCCGCATCAATGTCGACGAGCTCGGCCCTGGCGAATTCGGCTTCTTCACCGGCTCGATCAAGGAAGTGGCCGACACCCGCGTCGGCGACACCATCACCGAGGACAAGCGCACCACCGCCAAGGCGCTGCCCGGCTTCAAGCCGGCGCAGCCGGTGGTGTTCTGCGGCCTGTTCCCGGTCGACGCCGCCGATTTCGAGGATCTGCGCGCCGCGGTCGGCAAGCTGCGCCTCAACGACGCTTCCTTCTCTTATGAAATGGAAACCAGCGCGGCCCTCGGCTTCGGCTATCGCTGCGGCTTCCTCGGCCTGCTGCATCTCGAAATCATCCAGGAGCGGCTGGAGCGCGAGTTCAACCTCGACCTGATCGCCACCGCGCCATCCGTCGTCTACCGGCTGGCTCTGACCGACGGCTCGATGAAGGAACTGCACAACCCGGCCGACATGCCCGACGTGGTGAAGATTTCGGCGATCGAGGAGCCGTGGATCCGCGCCACCATTTTGACGCCGGACGACTATCTCGGCGGCATATTGAAACTCTGCCAGGACCGGCGCGGCATCCAGGCCGACCTGTCCTATGTCGGCAAGCGCGCCATGCTGATCTACGATCTGCCGCTCAACGAAGTCGTCTTCGATTTCTACGACCGGCTAAAGTCGATCTCCAAGGGCTACGCTTCTTTCGACTATCACCTGACCGACTACAAGGAAGGCGATCTGGTGAAGATGTCGATCCTGGTCAATGAGGAGCCGGTGGATGCTCTTTCCATGCTGGTGCACCGCACGGCGGCGGAAAAACGCGGAAGGCAGATGTGCGAGAAGCTGAAGGAGCTGATCCCGAACCATCTGTTCAAGATCCCGATCCAGGCCGCCATCGGCGGCAAGGTCATCGCCCGCGAAACCATCTCGGCGCTGCGCAAGGACGTCACCGCCAAATGCTACGGCGGCGACGTCTCGCGCAAACGCAAGCTGCTGGACAAGCAGAAAGAAGGCAAGAAGCGGATGAGGCAGTTCGGCAAGGTCGATATTCCGCAGGAAGCGTTTATCCAGGCGCTGAAGATGGGGGATTGAGAAGCCGGTTGGCGCGCGCGGCGCGCCAAGTCATCGATCCGGTGGATCGATGGCCTGCTTCGAAAGCGGGCCCCCGCCAGCGCGGCGTTGACGCTGCGCGGTGGAGATTAGCCGCCAACAGTGCAGAGTCAGGAATTCTTTGTATCCCGACCGTCCGGCTCTTTCGCGGTGAGGCTTTGTTCGCTTCCGTACCCAAACGTCCGGCCTGGTTGATCGGGCATCAGCGGGGCGGTAAAGAATCCGGGCGGCGGACCTAGGTTCGCCTATGGCCGGCGCGGGCTCAGGCAACTGCCTCACTGGCATTCGCGCCGGCCATTTTCCAGCCGCATCCGGATGCCGGAGATGATCGCAGCGATCCACCCACTAGCCCCGCACTTGAAGGGCGCTGACGCTTCTGACCTTCTCCCACTGCGGGAGAAGGTGGGATCGGCGCGCAGCGCCGAGACGGATGAGGGGTGCGTGACGGAGTGAGGCGGTGAGGGGTTCTGCTCTGGCGCCAACAGTAACCGTCCTGAGCCGTTCGAGGCTCGTAAAGCCAAGCAATTGGCTTTACGTCCGCTACCGCGGACCGCTTCTCACCCTTCAATCCAAACCTTCTCGAAATGCTGCTCCAGCGCCTGGTGCTGTTCGCAGCCTTCGACGCCTTTGCGGTACGTCCGGTAGACCGAGCGCCAGTAGGGTTGGATGATGATGCCTGAATCGCGCAAATTCTGCTCGATCTTGCCCATGATCTCCTTGCGCGCCTTGGCGTCCGGCGTCGCCAGCGCCTTGTCGAGCAGGGTGTCGAATTCGGGGTTGGCGTAGGCGCTTTCGTTCCAGGCCGCACCCGATTTGTAGGCCAGCGCCAGCACCTGGACGCCGAGTGGGCGGCCGAGCCATTCGGTGCAGGAGAAGGGGTATTTGCTCCAGTCGTTCCAGAAGGTGGCGGCGGGCAGCACGGTGCGCTTGATCTTCAGGCCGGCCTCGCGCATCTGCGCGCCGATGGCGTCGCCGGTGCTCTTTTGCCATTCGACATCGACGGAGATGAGCTCGAACTCGTGGTCGGCCTTGCCCGCCTCGGCAAGCAGCTTCTTCGACTGCTCCACGTCGCGCCTGGCCGGGCCGATATCGGCATATTCGGGGTGCATGGGGCCGACATGGTGGTTGTCGGCGGGCTTGCCGCGGCCGCCGAGGCCGAGCGCCAGCACGGCGGAATTGTCGACGGCGAGCTGGGCGGCGCGGCGCACCTTGACGTCGTCATAGGGCGCGTTGGCGACATTGAAGCGGGCGACGATGGTCGAGCCGGTGGCGATCTCGGAGTTCATCAGCCCCATCGTCTCGGTCTGCGAGACGGCGTCGGAAGCGGTTTCGTGGTCGGTGTCGATCTCGCCGGATTCGAAGGCCGACAGCATGGCGTTGGGGTCGGAGCCGTAATCGACCCATTTGATGCCGTCGAGGTGGAATTCGCCCTTCCACCACGGCTTATCGTTGCGCTTCACCTCGGCGCCGGTCTCGGCATCCCAGCTGACCAGCTCGCAGGGGCCGGTGGTGATGGCAAGCGCCTTCAGGGGATCGCCGTCGCCCTCATAGGAGCGGTGCATGATCAATGCCGGATAATCGGCCATGCCGGCGATCAGCGAAATGTCAGGCTTGGGCAGGTTGAGCTTGATGGTGAAGTCATCGACCCTGGCGATGCCGCCGTCGACGACCTTCTTGGTGTCGGCGTTGACCAGCGCGCCCATGCGCGCGGCGACCGAATTGCCCGGCACCGAGGCATCGCACCAGCGGGTGAGGTTGTGAATGACATCGTCGGCGTTGAAGGCATCGCCGTTCGACCAGGATATGCCCTTGCGCACATGCAGGGTCAGCGTCCTGGCGTCGTCGCTCGCCTCCCAGCTTTCGAGCAGCCAGGGCTCGAAGGAGAAGTCGGTGTTCCAGCGCACCAGATATTCGTTGCAGTGGCGGGCGACATTCGACATCTCCACGCCGTCGAAGGTGCGCGGGTCCTTGAAGCCCTTGACGTTCATGGCGACGCGCAGGACGCCGCCTTTCTTCGGTTCTGCCGCGCGGGCAGGGGTGGGGGCCAGCCCGCCCAGCGCAAACGCGCCGGCGGCACTGACGCCGAGGCCGGCCATCAGCGCCAGATATTCGCGGCGGTTGATGCCGCCGGTCCTGAAGTCCTCGGCGACGGGTTTGGCCTGCGGGTGCAGTTTGCGGTTGGTCAGCATGAATTTCATCGTCGTTCCCCTGTTGTTGATGCATGCCGCCCAAAAGTGCCCAGCGGTTTTGGGACAACGGCATGCACAGAAAAATCGCCCCGGCCGATCGACAGACGCGGGGGCGGACGCGACCGCCGGGGCGCCGTTGCCTGAGGGAATGATAGAGCGGGGTGACGCTGCGGAGTGTTCGGTTTTCCGCAGTGATTGTGCGGTGCTCCGCAGAGGGAGTCGGCAGTGCGCTTATGCTTTGCAGCCGCGCTGCGAGGAGATGCGCCAACGCCGCGGCGCCAATCTCCCTCCTTGAGGGGGAGATGGCCGGCAGGCCAGAGGGGGTCGGCACGACGGGACGCGACCTCCTGC
>NZ_RZTE01000014.1:133978-138633 GCF_003997415.1 Mesorhizobium sp. M7A.F.Ca.MR.245.00.0.0
CCGCCCCCCTCTGTCGCCTTCGGCGACATCTCCCCCTCAAGGGGGGAGATTAGCGTTCCACCGTCGGCCACTCACCTCGGCCCAGCGCGCCGACCGCACCAACAATCCGCGCAAACGCTTCCGCCGCTGCCGGCACCGACGTTCGGGCGCGCAGGAAGCTGTGCACCAGCCTCGGTTCCTCGTGCCACCAGGCCTTGCCGCCGGCGGCCACAATGCGGTCGCGGTAGGTCTCGCCATCCGACGACAGCGGGTCGCATTGCGCCGTGACGATCACCGTCGGCGGCAGGCCGGAGAAATCGGTGTCGCGCAGCGGCGAGAAGGTCGGATCGTCCAGCGATTGGCGCCAGGCCGAGCGGACGTCGCGGTAGAAGGCGATGTCGGCCACCGACAGCAGCGGCGCGTCGGCGTGCTCGATGTAGGAGCCGGCGGTGTCGTCGCCGCCGAGTTCGGGATAGATCAGCACTTGCCCGACCGCAGCTCTGATATGGCGGCGCGTCGCCTGCGCCACGGCGGCGGCGAGATTGCCGCCCGCGCTTTCGCCGCACAGCACCAGCGGCAGGCCTGATGTGGCCACCGCCCATTCGAAGGCGGCGACGGCATCGTCGAAGGCGGCGGGGTGGACGTGCTCCGGGGCCAGCCGGTAGTCGACCGACAGCACGTCGAAACCGGTGCCGGCGCAGAGCTCGGCACAGATGTCGTCATGGCTTTCCAGCCCGCCGAGGATGAAGCCGCCGCCGTGGTAGTAGATCACCATCGCCTTGGCGGCATTGCCGGCAAGCCGGTAACGGCGGATCGGGATGTCGCGGCCGGCGGCGGCGATCAGGCCATCGCTGGCCTTGACGCCGGGCGGGCGGCCCTGGTGGAAGGCGCGGCTCATACGGTCATAGACGGCGCGCTGCTTGTCGATCGGCAGGCCGATGATTTCGGGCGGGTACCAGGCGTTGACGGCGTCGATATAGGCCCAAAGGGCCGGATCGAGCCGGGTTTCGTAGGGGCCGCGCGTCATAGATCGGCGTAGAGCGCGGCCGCGTTCTCGAAGGAAAAGCGCAGCGGCACCGAGCCCTCGACCTGCCAGGCGGTGACGGTTTCGCCGGCCAGCAGCCGGCAGGCGCCGTCTGTATCGGTGACGGCGCCGCCATAGAGCCGGTTGGCGAGGTTGAGGATGCCGGTCTGGTGCATGGCGGCGCTGCCGCTGCCGCAGGCATCTTTGACCAGAAGCACGCGAAAGCCCTTGGCCACCGCATCCTTGACCGACGCGTCGATGCAGGCCTCGGTCCAGACACCTGATATGACCAACCATTCGATGCCGGCCGACTTGATGTCGCGCGCCGCCGGCCCGGTGCGGAAGGCGCTGGCCTCGGCCTTGATCAGCAGCGCCTCGCCGTTGATCGGCGCCACCTCACGGCAGATCTCAGTCAGCGGATCGCTCTTGTCGGAAAAAGCCGACTTGCCGTCTTCACCCAGCGGATGAAACGGCCGGTCCTGGCTGTCGAGATCGACGATGTAGGCCCAGTGGTAGATCGGCACATGGTTTTGCCGCGCCGCCGCCTGCAAGCGCTGGACGTTGGCGAGGATGCTGCTAAAGCCCTCGACCAGGTAGCGGGGGTCCTGCCGGTGCTCTTCCTGCAGGTCGATGAAGATCGCGGCTACGGTGCCGGGTTTGATGGCGATGGGGGTTTTCATGCGGTGCCTGCGTGATGCATGGTCGAGGCAGTCAAAGACTTTTCCGTATGCCGGCGGGACAGCGCCCCCCTCTGCCCTGCCGGGCATCTCCCCCTCAAGGGGGGCGATCGGCCGTCGCGAATGCCTTCGCCAATCACCAGAGCTGCAGGAAAAAGCGCCGCAGGCGACGCTGCCAATCTCCCCCCTTGAGGGGGAGATGTCCGGCAGGACAGAGGGGGGGCGCCAGGGAACGAGGCGCTCATTGGTAGCCCGCATCAAACCTGCGTCTCCAGAAACTCGTCCTCATAGGGAAAGCGCGACAGAAGCTCTGTACCAGTCTCCGTGATCAGGATCTCGTCCTCCAGCTTGACGCCCTCGCGGCCGCCCTTTTCGCCAATATAGCTTTCCACGCTCACCACCATGCCTGGCACGATATGGCCGTCGCGGCCATAGGTCTCGTAATCCATGGCATGCGCGATGAACGGCGTTTCGCCATGCATGCCGACGCCGTGCATGACCGAGGTGTAGCGCTGGTCGACAAAACGGTCCGGGATTTTCCACGCCTTCTCGGCAATCTCGCGGAACGCCATGCCGGGTTTGACGATCGAGATGTTGTGCTGAACCTGGTCGTGCGCCATGCGGTAGAGCGACTTCTGGTAGGGCGTCGGCTTGCCCGGCCCGCAGCGGAAGGTGCGCGAGAAATCCGAATAATAGCCGTAGCAGCCGATCGTATCGGTATCGAGCGCCAGCAATTCACCCGGCCGGATTTTTCTGCCGCTGGCCTCGTTGAACCACGGATTGGTGCGCTGGCCCGATGTCAGCAGCCGCGTCTCGATGAACTCGCCGCCCTGGCGGATGACCTCGCCATACATGATGGCGAACAGGTCGTTTTCGGAAACGCCGGGCTTGATCGCCTCGCGCACCGCATAGACGGCGGCCTCGGCGCCGGCCATCGACACCTGCAGGCATTTGACCTCTTCCGGTGTCTTGACGGCGCGCACCGCCAGGATCTCGCCCTGGCAATCGCGAACCTCGCAGCCGCGCTTTTCCAGCGCCAGCGCCTGCAGATGGCTGCAGCGGTCGAGGCCGAGCTTCATCGAGCCGCCGCCATGCTGCTTCAGAAGCTCGGCGATCTCGTCGGCGAAGGGGCCGGCGGTCTCGTCGTCACGGCCGGAGACCGACGACCAGACCAGCTTGGAAGGACGCGCCTCGTCGATCGTGTCGAGCACCATCGAGACATGATAGCTCTGCGGGTATTCGAACAGCACGATCGGCCCGTCGGTCGGGATAAAGAAATAGCGGGTCGAGTTGCGCAGGAAATAGCCGAACATGTTGCGCGAACCGGTGGCGTAGCGCTGGTTGTAGGGATCGAACAACACGACGCCGCCATAGCCCGCCTCGCGCATCCAGCCGCGCAGTTTCGCGAGCCGGCCCTTGCGCAGCGCATCGGCATCGATGAAGGACGGCTCGGTGTCCGACAGCCACATGCCGCCGGCCGGATCGGCCGCTGCGGGGTGGCGCATGCGGTCCTTGAAGTCCACATCCTCGGTGCTGTCGGGGTCGAATACGACGATGCTCATGGGGTACGGCCTTGGCTGGGTTGCGAGGTCGGAGCATGGCGCAGGAGGGGCGAATGGATTGTGCGGAAAACCGCAGGTGTTGTGCGGGATGCCGCTGGCTAATCGGTTGCGTCGCGATCCTTCGCGCCCCCCTCTGCCCTGCCGGGCATCCCCCCCTCAAGGGGGGAGATTGGCAGTTTCGACGCCGCCGTTCTTCTTTGCAACATCCGAGATTGGCGAAAGCAGAAATGCAGTCCGATCTCCCCCCTTGAGGGGGAGATGTCCGGCAGGACAGAGGGGGGCGCTGTCCCGCCAACGTCACACCCGTCAGGGAGCGACACCTAATGCCGTCTCGCCAGTTTCGGCGGATGCCCGTGCTCCTCGCGAAACGCCCGCGCAAAACTCGACATCGATGCAAACCCACACGCCAGCGCCACGTCGCGCACGGCGAGCGTCGAATGCGCCAGCAGGTCGGCGGCACGTTTCAGCCTCAGCCGGCGGTAATAGCCATTGGGCGAGATGGCGAGTTCGGAGCGGAAGGAGCGCTCGAGCTTGTCGGAGGAGACGCCGAGCTTTGCGGTCAGCTCGGCCATGCCGAGCCGTTCTTCGACCGCGTCCTCCATGATGGCGATGGCCGACAGCACCAGCTCGTTCTGGACCCCGGTGCGCAGCCGCAGCGGCATCATCTTGCGGTCGATGCTGGAACGCAGCTGGCTGTGCACGAACCATTCGGCGACGCCGGCGGCGAGCTCGGCACCATAGTCGCGGGTGATGATCTCCAGCATCATGTCGAGGCTGCCGACGCCGCCGGCCGAGGTGAAGCGCTTGCGGTCGATGACATAGAGGTCACGCCTGAGCTCGATGTTGGGGAAGGCTTCGGTGAAGGCGGCCTGGCTGGTCCAGTGCAAGGTGCAGGCATGACCGTCGAGCAGGCCGGCGCGGGCGAGGAAGAACGCCGCATCCGCCACCGCGCCGATATGGGCGCCGTTGCGCAGGCTCTTGCGGATCCAGTGTGCCGCGTCCTCGGCGACGAGATGATCGGCATCGCCGCCCGAGCAGACGACGATGCGATCGACCTTGGGCGCGTCCTCGGCGTAAAAACCCGGCTGGATGACGACGCCGTTCGAGGCCTCGACCGAGCCTTTCGTGCCACCGACGATGATCCAGCGATAGCATTCTCTTTTCGCCAGGACATTGGCGGCACGCAGTGGCTCAATGACCGAGCTGAACGCCATCATCGGAAAGCCGGGGAAGACCAGCACCGCGAAGGTGAGAGGGGTGTCGGTGGGTTTGGGTGGGGCGTGTGTAGCCATGGGCGCTAGACTTCGGGCAGATGGGGTGCGGCGTCAATTGGCCTGATGCTTGAACCTGGAACGTCAGCGCCGCCCCTCACCTGCCTGCCGGCATCCTCTCCCCGTAAACGGGGCGAGGGGC
>NZ_RZTE01000015.1:0-82714 GCF_003997415.1 Mesorhizobium sp. M7A.F.Ca.MR.245.00.0.0
CCCCGTCACTATACGGGGAGAGGATGCCGGCAGGCAGGTGAGGGGCGGCGCAGACCTCGAAGATTGAATACCGACAGGCCACCCGAACGGGCGGAAAGCAAAAGGGAAGGAGGCAAAAATGCGCAATCGCAACGCCACGGCCTATCGCTTCCTCACGCCCTATCTGCTGATCTTCGCGATCTTCTGGGTGTGGCCGATCATCAGCTCCTTCATGATCTCCTTCCAGGCGACGCGCACCGTGCCGTGGCGGTTCGCGCCGAGCTTCAACTGGGGCCGGTTGATCGGCGATCCGGCCTTCTTCAACGCCCTGAAGAACACGCTGCTCATCCTTGTCATCCAGGTGCCGGTGATGATCTCGCTGGCGCTTGTCATGGCGGTGCTGTTGAACTCGCCGCTCTTGAAGGCGCGCGGCCTCTACCGCTTTGCCTTCTTCGCCCCGGTGGTGGTCGGCGAGGTCGCCTATTCGGCGGTGTTCCGGCTGATGTTCAACCTCGATTTCGGCATCATCAACAAGCTGTTGAACAGCATCGGCCTGCCCAAGATCGACTGGTTTTCCAACGTCACGCCGGCGATGGCGCTGATCATGATCGCGGTGACCTGGCGCTGGGCCGGCTACAACGCCATCATCCTGCTCGCCGGCATGCAGTCCATTCCCGAAGATGTCTACGAAGCGGCGACGCTCGACCGCGTCAGCAAGCTCAAGCAGTTCTTCTACATCACCCTGCCGCTCTTGAAGCCGGTCATCGTATTCTGTCTTGTGCTGTCGATCATCGGCACCATGCAGCTGTTCACCGAGCCGTTCCTGATCACCGAACGCGGCGGACCTGGCGGCGGTACGGAGACGCTTGGCCTGCTGCTCTATCGCCAGGGTTTTAGGTCGCTCAATTTCGGCTATGCGTCGGCCGTCGCCTACACCATGGCCGGGCTGGCGATCGCCATCACGCTGGCGCAGCTGTGGCTGACGAGGGAACCGAAATGAGTTCGCGCTCCTCCGCCAGACTGGGACGCAGCATCGCTCTGCATCTGTTCCTGACGCCATTGGCGCTGATCTGGCTGTTTCCGCTGTGGATGATGGTGGTGTTCTCGACCATGCCGGACAACGGCATCTTCAGCCCCGGCATCGAGCTTTTGCCGCACGGCAATTTCATCGACAATTTCAACAATCTGCAGCGTGACACGAACTTCGTCGGCGCCATCGGCATTTCGGTCTCGGTGGCGGTGACCTACACCATCCTGTCGGTGCTGCTGACGTCGATGGCCGGCTGGGCGCTGGCCCGCTACCAGTTCTTCGGCAAGGGCGTGGTTGTCGCCATCATCCTCGGCACCATCACGCTTCCCTATGCGGTCGTGCTGATCCCGCAATTCATCATGGTGGCGCGCGACTTCAAGCTCGCCAACACCTGGGTGGCGCTGATCGTGCCGCCGCTGTTCAATTCGCTCGGCGTGCTGTTCATGCGGCAGAGTTTTTCGATGATGCCGGACGACCTCTTCGATGCTGCGCGCGTCGAAGGCGTCAAGGAATGGCGCATCTTCCTCTTCGTCGCGCTGCCTTTGGCGCGGCCGATGCTGGCCGCACTCGCCATCATCCTGTTCCTCGCCTCCTGGAACAATTATCTGTGGCCGCTTTTGATCAACAGCCAGCCGGGTTCGATGACGGCGCCGGTGGCGCTCGGCACGCTGATCGGCCTCACCAAGGTGTCATGGGGCGGCATCATGGCGGGCGCGGTGATGCTGACGGTGCCGATGCTCGTCGTCTTCGTGCTGCTGCAGCGCCATTTCATCGCCGGCATCGCCGCCGGCGCGGTCAAGTAAGGGGCAGCATGGCAACGGTCACGCTCAACAATGTCGTCAAGCGCTTCGGTGTCTTCGAGGTCGTCCATGGCGCCAGCATCGACATCAAGGACGGCGAGTTCGTCGTCTTCGTCGGGCCCTCCGGCTGCGGAAAATCGACGCTGCTCAGGATGATCGCCGGGCTCGAGGACATCAGCGGCGGCGAGATCGCCATCGGCGGCAAGATGGTCAACGATGTCGAGCCGGCCGACCGTGGCATCGCCATGGTGTTCCAGTCCTACGCGCTCTATCCGCATATGAGCGTCGAACAGAACCTCTCTTTCGGCTTGCGCATGACCGGCAATCCAAAGGCCGACACCGAACGGCGGGTGAAGCGGGCGGCCGAGATCCTGCGCATCAGCGAATTGATGGACAGGCGCCCGAAAAAACTCTCCGGGGGACAGCGCCAGCGCGTCGCCATCGGCCGCGCCATCGTGCGCGAACCGCAGGTGTTCCTGTTCGACGAGCCGCTCTCCAACCTCGACGCCGAATTGCGCGTCCAGATGCGCGTCGAGATCTCCCGGCTGCACAAGGAGCTCGGCACGACAATGATCTATGTCACGCACGACCAGACCGAGGCGATGACGCTCGCCGACAGGATCGTCGTGATGCGCGCCGGCCATATCGAGCAGATCGGCCGGCCGCTCGATCTCTACGACAACCCCGACAATCAGTTCGTCGCGGGCTTTGTCGGCTCGCCGAAGATGAACTTCATCAAAGGCCGGGTCGTCGGGCACGATGCGCGTGGTGTCGTGGTCGAGCTAGCGGGTCAGGAGAAGACCTGCATCACGCAACCGCTGACCGGCGCTGCACCTGAAATGGGCAGCCCAAAAATCGGCAGCAAGGTCATTGTCGGCGTGCGGCCCGAACATTTCGGCAATGCCGGAGAGGGCGACGCCGACCTCGTGGTTGCCATCGACGTGGTCGAGCACCTGGGCGGCACAAGTTTCCTCTACGCCAGAACGGCCAACGGTGACGACGTGGTGATCCAGCGCGACGCGACGAAGGTTCCCGACACATCAGAGATCACCGTTTCCATCCGCAAATCCTACCTGTTCGACGAAAAAGGACTGCGGCTGCGCTGACCGCCGGCCCTTTCCAGCCTTCAAGGAGAATGACAATGACTGCAACCACGCCCATTCGCTGGGGCATCCTCGGCCCGGGCAGCATCGCCCAGTCCTTTGCCGGTGGCGTGGCCGCTTCGCGCACCGGAAAGCTGGTCGCCATCGGCGCGCGAAATCCCGCCAAGCCCGGCCTCGCCGAGAGTTTTCCTGGCGCCCGCATTCTCGACGGCTACGACGCGCTGCTCGCCGATCCCGACATCGATGCCATCTACATTTCGATACCGCATCCCGGTCATGCGCAATGGGCGATCAAGGCGGCTGAGGCCGGAAAGCATGTGCTGTGCGAAAAGCCGCTTGCGCTGACCGCCTTCGAAGCCGACGCCATGATGCATGCCGCGCGCAAGGCCGGCACATTCCTCGGCGAAGCCTTCATGTACCGGCTGCACCCGCAGACGCTGAAGCTGGTGGACCTGATCAGGTCCGGTGTCATCGGCGAGATCAGGATGATCAAATCGAGCTTCGGCTTCGCCATGCCGGGCTTCATGCCGCAGCACCGGCTCTATGCCAACGATCTCGCCGGCGGCGGCATTCTCGATGTCGGCGGCTATCCCGTCTCGATGGTTCGGCTGATTGCCGGCGCGGCGCTCGGACAACCTTTCGCTGAGCCGGACAAGGTGGTCGGCACCGCCCATCTGGGCCAGTCCGGCGTCGACGAATGGGCGTCCGCGCTGCTGCATTTCCCAGGCGGCATTGTCGCCGAAGTCTCCTGCAGCATTTCGCTCAACCAGGACAATGTGCTGCGCGTCCTGGGCACAAAGGGCCGTATCGAAGTGCCGGACTTCTGGTTCGCCGGCGGCAACCGCGACGTCGGCCTCGGCCGAATCGACATCATCGCATCCACCGGCGCGCGCGAGACCATTAGCGTCGAAGAGAAGCGCCATGTCTATTCCTTCGAGGTCGACGCAGCCGGCGACGCCATCCGTGCCGGCGACCAAGAATTCGCATGGCCTGGCATGGCGTGGGCGGAAAGCCTCGGCACCTTGCGCGTGCTGGACAAATGGCGGGCGGCAGCCGGCCTGGAATACGGGATCGAGAAAGCCGCGCAGCGCACCAACACCATCTCCGGCCGGCCTTTGCGGTCCGGCGGCACGGCGATCGCCAAGCGCACCATTCCTGGCCTGTCGAAGCCGGCATCGGTGGTGGCGCTCGGCTTCGAGGATTTCCGTACCTTTTCCTCAGGCTCGATCCTGCTCGATGCCTTTTTCGAGGCCGGCGGCAATCTCTTCGACACCGGCTATGTCTATGGCGGCGGCTATACCGAGAAGCTGCTTGGCGAGTGGTTGAAAAACCGTGGCGTACGCGCGCAATCGGTGGTCATCGCCAAGGGCGCGCATTCGCCGCTCTGCTATCCCGATGTGATCGGCAAGCAGCTCGACCAGACGCTCGAACGCCTGCAGACCGATCATGTCGATGTCTATTTCATGCACCGCGACAATCCCGATGTGCCGGTCGGCGAATTCGTCGATGCGATGGATCGTGAGGTCAAGGCCGGCCGCATCCGCGGCCCGTTCGGCGGCTCGAATTGGACGATGGAACGCATGGATGAGGCAATTGCCTATGCCGAGCGTACCGGCAAGCAAAAGCCCGGCGCGCTGTCCAACAATTTCTCGCTGGCTGAAATGCTGGAGCCGATCTGGGCAGGCTGCGTCACGTCCTCCACGGATCCATGGAAGGCCTGGCTGACATCCAGGCAGATGCCGAATTTCGCCTGGTCGAGTCAGGGGCGCGGCTTCTTCACCGATCGCGCAGGTCGAGACAAGCAAGACAATGAGGAACTGGTGCGGGTCTGGTACTCCGAGCGGAATTTCGGCCGCCGCGACCGGGCGGTCGAACTTGCCGCGAGACTGGGCAAGAGCCCGATTCATATTGCGCTGGCCTATGTGCTCGCTCAGCCCTTCCCATCCATCCCGCTAATCGGGCCACGCACGCTGGACGAGTTGGACGACAGCCTGCGCGCTCTCGACATCACGCTGTCGCAAGCCGATCTCGAATGGCTGGATGGCGGCAGTCGGCGCGCTGCCTAGCTGGCTGCCGGCTTAACCGTCGCGGCGTCAGGTCTCGTCATCAGGCGCCCTGACGCCACGCCTCGCCGGTGTCCGCAAATTGGCATACATGCCGGTGGTGCGGAATTGGCTCGGCGTGATGCCGTAGCAGCGGCGGAAGACTTTTGAAAAATAGTTCGCGTCCTCGAAGCCGCACAGGATGGCGACCTCCTTCACCGGCAGAAAATCCGCCTTGGTCAGCAGCTTCGCCGCGCGTTGCAGACGCTGCTGCAGCACGAACTCGGCAGGCGGCAAGCCTTCGCTTTCAGCAAAACAGCGTGAGAAATGGGCCCGGCTGAGGCCGCTGATCTGGACCAGGTCCGCCACCGGCAGCGGCCTGTCGAGATTGGCATTGATGTGATCGATGACCGGCTGCATGGCGCTCTGTTTTTCGGCAAAGGCATGGGAGCCGAAGACATCGTCATAGAGCGCCATCGCAGCCTCGTAGGCGACCGCCGAAGCGGCACCCGGCGAAGCAGCGCCTTTGATCAGGCGCAGACTGCAATCGGCAAGATGATCGATCGTTGCCGGCTGCAGCCGAAATACAGGACCCGAGACGCTGAGGATCGACTTGTGGATGCGCAGCGCCTCCTCGCCGTTCATCGAAATCCAGAAATATTCCCAGCGCTCGTCTCCAGCCAGCCAGTAGCGGTGGTTGTGCGGCACCAGCACCAGCAATGTGTCGTTCTTCTGCAGGCGGTAATTGCGGTTCTCGTAGCGCAGCCGGCCGGTTCCGCTGATCGTGTGCTGGAGCACGGTGAACGGCGTCTGGCCGCGCCTGCGCCCATCCCAGTCGTAGATCTCGTCCTCGCGCACTTCATAGCCCGTGCTCGTCGGCATGGCGTGCAGGCGCTGGCGGCCGCGCGGCAGCGAGATCGTGCGCATCGACTGTCCGTTGTTTATCAAATCCTGCAGCACAAAATTACCCTTGAAAGCATAATCCTTCTCTGGTCGCGCTCGCGAATAAGCGCATAATCGCCGTCGAAAAGCGAGAGAGATCCGCAGTCGAGGAGCGGACAGGGAGGTTGGCGAGCCGGTTTCCGGCTTGTCCTGCACACATGCCACGGCATGTGGCAACAGCTTCCCATTGTCATTCCTTGCCTGCAATTCGAAATGGAATGAGGTGCGGCTGGTGAGTTTCAAAATCGCTATCATCGGCGCCGGCAGTGTCGGCTTCACCAAGAAATTGTTCACCGACATCCTGTGCGTGCCCGAATTCAAGGACATCGAATTTGCGCTCACCGATGTAAGCGAGCACAACCTTCAGATGATCAAGGCGATCCTCGACAGGATCGTCGAGGCAAATAGGTTGCCGACCAGGGTGACGGCGACGACCGACCGCCGCAAGGCGCTCGAAGGCGCACGCTACGTCATCAGTTGCGTGAGGGTCGGCGGTCTCGAAGCCTATGCCGACGATATCCGCATTCCCCTGAAATACGGCATCGACCAATGCGTCGGCGATACGATCTGCGCCGGCGGCATTCTCTATGGCCAGCGCAACATCCCGGTGATCCTGGATTTCTGCAAGGACATGCGCGAGGTCGCCGAGACGAACGTCAAATTCCTGAACTACGCCAACCCGATGGCGATGAACACCTGGGCGGCGATCGAATACGGCAAGGTCGACACTGTCGGGCTCTGCCACGGCGTCCAGCACGGCGCCGAACAGATCGCCGAGGTGCTGGGCGCCAAGTCCACGCAGGAGCTCGATTATGTCTGTTCCGGCATCAACCACCAGACCTGGTTCATCGACCTGCGCCTGAACGGCCGCCCCATTGGCAAGGACGAACTGGTGGCTGCCTTCGAGGCGCATCCGGTCTATTCGCAGCAGGAGAAACTGCGCATCGACGTTCTGAAGCGCTTCGGCGTCTACTCGACCGAAAGCAACGGCCATCTTTCCGAATATCTGCCCTGGTACCGCAAACGTCCCGACGAGATCACGCGCTGGATCGATATGTCCGACTGGATTCACGGCGAGACAGGCGGCTATCTGCGCTACTCCACCGAAACCCGCAACTGGTTCGAGACGGAATATCCGCAGTTCCTCGAAGCGGCGTCAAAGCCGATCGACCGGGCGAAGCGCTCCAACGAGCATGCCAGCCACATATTGGAGGCGCTGGAGACCAACCGGGTCTATCGCGGCCACTTCAACGTCAAGAACAATGGCGTGATCACCAACCTGCCGCAGGATGCCATCATCGAGTCGCCCGGCTTCGTCGACCGTTTTGGCATCAACATGGCCGCCGGCATCACGTTGCCGGAGGCCTGCGCCGCCACCTGCATCGCTTCGATCAACGTCCAGCGCATGTCGGTGCATGCCGCGATATCAGGCGACATCGATCTTCTGAAGCTCGCCGTGCTGCATGACCCGCTGGTCGGCGCGGTTTCGACGCCGGAGGAGGTCTGGCAGATGGTCGACGAAATGGTCGTCGCCCAGGCGGCCTGGCTGCCGCAATATGCCCATGCGGTCCCGGCCGCCAGCGAGCGGCTGTCGACATCTCAGGTGAAGACCCGCGAGTGGGCGGGCGCCGCACGGCGCAGCGTTCGCTCGATCGAGGAATTACGCGCCGAACAAGCCGCGCTGAAGCAAGCCGGCTGAGACGAGCCGGCTGAGACGGGCCGGCTGGAAATTCATGCGGTGATGGTGGATCCATGGGAGGCGGATCCACTGCCACGAAGCCGTTTGAATTCGAGGAGAGGCGGAGCGGGTGCAAACGCTCCGGACAAACAAGAGGGAGAGAGACCGTGAGGAATTTCCGCAATATCGGCCTTGCTGCCGGACTGACGCTGAGCGTCTCGGTCTCGGCACTCGGTGCTTACGCTTCCGAACCGACGGTTCCGCCGGCGCCGACACCGTTTCCCGCCGAAGGCAAGATCAACTATGTCGCGCGAGACTCGATCCTGGAGTTCAAGGCGCTCCCCGAATATCACGAGCCCGACTGGGTCACCGAGAAATACGTCAAGACCGGCAAGCTGCCGCCGGTGAAAGACAGGCTGCCGAAGGAGCCGCTGGTCTTCAAGAAGGGCAACATGCAGGACGGCATCGGGGTCTATGGCGATACGATGCGCCACGTCATCGGCGGGCGGCCGGAAGGCTGGAACTACGGCGCCGGTCAGACGCAAGGCTGGGGCGGCATCGACATCGGCCTCTCCGAATGCCTGACGCGCACCGCCCCGCTGTTCCAGGTCGAGGCCAAGGACACCGAGCCGCTGCCGAACCTGGCCAGGAGCTGGGATTGGTCGAGCGATGGCCACAACCTGACCATGCACCTCATCGAAGGAGCGAAGTGGTCGGACGGCGTGCCGTTCAATGCCGACGACGTCATGTTCTACTGGGACGACGAGGTGGTCGATCCCAACGTCTCGCCGCTGAACGGCGCCACGCCGGAAACCTTCGGCGTCGGCACGACGCTAAAGAAGGTCGACGACTACACCGTCGAATGGACCTTCAACGATGCCTTCCCGAAGCAGTATCTGTATGCCATGGCCTACGGCACTTTCTGTCCTGGCCCCGCGCACATCCTGAAGCCGCAGCATCCGAAATACTCGAAGAACACCTACGATCAGTTCAAGAATGCCTTCCCGCCGGAATTCATGAACATGCCGGTGATGGGTGGCTGGGTCCCGGTCGAATACCGGCCGGACGACATCATCGTCATGCGCCGCAATCCCTATTACTGGAAGGTCGACGAGAAGGGTAACCAGCTGCCCTATCTCAACGAACTGCACTACAAGCTGTCGACCTGGGCCGATCGCGACGTCCAGGCGGTGGCCGGCGCGGCCGATTTTTCCAATCTGGAGCAGCCGGAAAACTTCGTCGCCTCGCTGAAGCGTGCGGCAGAGGCGAACGCACCGGCCCGTCTTGCTTTCGGCCCGCGGCTCATCGGCTACAATCTGCGCTTTAATTTTTCCGCCAATGGCTGGGGCAATCCGGACGAACGCGGCCAGGCGATCCGCGAGCTGAACCGCAACGAGGATTTCCGCAAGGCCGTCACCATGGCGCTCGACCGCAAGGCGCTCGGTGACTCGCTGGTCAAGGGGCCGTTCACCGCCATCTATCCCGGCGGCCTCTCGTCAGGAACCAGCTTCTACGACCGCGCTTCGACGGTCTACTACCCCTTCGACCTTGAGGGCGCCAAGGCGGAACTCGCCAAGGCCGGCCTCAAGGATACGGATGGCGACGGCTTCGTGAATTTTCCTTACGGTACCGCCGGCGGCAAGAATGTCGAGATCGTGATGCTGGTCAACAACGACTACACGACCGACAAGAGCCTTGCCGAAGGCGTCGTCGCCCAGATGGAAAAGCTCGGGCTTCGGGTCGTGCTCAATGGCCTCAACGGCACCCAGCGCGACGCTTCCCAATATTCGGGCCGCTTCGATTGGCTGGTCCGGCGCAACGAACAGGAACTGACGTCGGTGGTGCAGAACACCGTGCAGCTTGCCCCGGTCGGCCCGCGCACCAGCTGGGACCATCGGGCGCCGGAGAACGGCGAGGTCGATGTGATGCCGTTCGAAAAGGATCTCGTCGATATCGTCAACAAGTTCGTCTCGACGCAGGACAACGACCAGCGTGCCAGCCTGATGAAACAATTCCAGAAGATCTCGACGGAGCACGTCTACAATGTCGGCCTGACGGAATATCCCGGCGCGCTGATCGTCAACAAGCGCTTCTCGAACATTCCGCAGGGCACGCCGATCTTCATGTTCAACTGGGCCGAAGATTCGATCATCCGCGAAAGGGTCTTTGTCGCGGCCGACAAGCAGGCGAAATACGAATTGTTCCCCGAGGAGTTGCCCGGCAAACCCGGAGAGAAGGGGCCGATGAATTAGGTTTACCTCCCTGACTGAGAGACCTCCGGCCGCGCCGCTGGCGCGGCCGGACAAACCAACCTCCGGACGCAACCAAGGGCGCGATCGGCGAGACAAGGAAACGAACCGTCCATGCTGCGATTCCTGCTCACGCGCATAGCGTCGGCAATCCCGGTCCTCGCCATTTTGAGCCTGGCCACCTTTGCCATCATCCAGGCGCCGCCGGGCGATTATGCCGACTACATCCGCTCGCAGGCGATCAACCAGGGTGGAGCCTCCTTCGCCGAGGCCGACGCGCAGGCAAAGGCCTATCGCATCGAGCATGGTCTCGATAAGCCGCTGCCTCTCCAGTATCTCAACTGGATCGGTAGCATCGTCACCCGCGGCGATTTCGGCTACAGCCTGTACTACAACAAACCGGTCGCCGACGTGGTCGGAGAGCGCCTGCCGCGCACCCTTCTCCTGGCGCTGGTTTGCCATCTGCTGGCCTCGGTGCTGGGCATCACATTCGGCATATGGGCGGCGACCCGGCAATACACCTGGATCGACTCGACACTGTCGGCCATCTCTTTTCTCGGCATGACGGTGCCGCGCTTCCTGATGGCGCTGATCATCGTCTATCTCCTGGTGTTCCAGTTCAACGTGTCGGAGATCGGCTCATTCTTCTCGCCGCAATATGGTGGCGCGCCGTGGTCGTGGGCCAAATTCGTCGACCTGGTCAAGCATGTCTGGCCGGTGGTGGCGATCGCGACTTTCGGCGGGCTCGCCTACAATATGCGCGTCATGCGCGGCAACCTGCTCGATACGCTCAACGCGCAATATGTCGAAACGGCCAGGGCCAAGGGGCTGACCGGCAGCGCCGTGGTCATGCGCCACGCCGTACCCAACGCGCTGCACCCGCTCATCATGTATCAGGGTGTGGTGCTGCCTTACATGCTGACCGGCGAGATCGAGACGGCGATCATCTTCGCGCTGCCGACGGTCGGCCCGGCGATCGTCGGCTCCATGGCTGTCGGCGACGTCTATGTCACCGCCACCTTCATGATGGTGCTGTCGGCGACGCTGATCGTCGGCAACATCATCGCCGACATGCTGCTCGTCCTGCTCGATCCGCGCGTGCGCCAGTTCGGGGAGCGCTGAGATGCTGGCGCGCGATCCATCCCCTCCACCGCTGCCGGCCGAAGGGCCCATCGTCGCCAAACCGGCGCATGGCAACGAAAGCTACATCGCGCTTGTCTGGCGCCGGCTGAAGCGCTCCTGGACCGGCATGGCCGGGCTCTGGCTCGTCGTGCTGCTGCTGTTGATGGCCGTGTTCGCCGAGTTCATCGCGCCAATGGACCCGAAGGTCACGGATGTCGGCTTCGCGCCTCCGCAGGTGCCTGTTTTCCATGACAGAGATGGCGGTTTCGTCGCGCGGCCGAGGGTCTATGCGCTGGCCGATTCGGCGGACCTCGATCCGGTCACTTTCCAGCCCGTCGTCGGTCCCGACTACGACCATCCAAGGCTGCTTGGTTTCTTCGTGCATGGCGCGCCCTACAAGCTGTTCGGGCTCCTACCGGCGGACCGGCATCTGTTCGGCTCGCTGGACGGCCAGCCGGTGCATTTCCTGGGCACCGACAAGTTCGGCCGTGACGTGCTGTCGCGCGCCATCCATGGCTCGCGCGTCTCGCTGATGATCGCGCTGACGGTCGTCTTCATCATCACCGTCATCGGCACCACCGTCGGCATGGTCTCCGGCTATTTTGGCGGCAGGTTCGATGTCTGGATGCAGCGCTTCGTCGAACTGGTGCTCGCCTTCCCGCAGCTGCCGCTCTATCTGGCGCTGACGACGCTGATCCCGGTCACCGCTCCCACCAACGTCTTCCTGGCTTTCGTCATCATCGTCATGTCGGCCTTGGGCTGGGCGCAGATGTCGCGCGAGGTGCGCGGCAAGACGCTGGCGCTGGCGCGGATCGAGTATGTGCGCGCCGCCATGGCGGTCGGCGCCACCGACCGGCGCATCATCATGCAGCACATCTTCCCCAATGTGATGAGCCACGTGATCGTCGCCGTGACGCTGGCGATCCCGACCGTGGTGCTGCTCGAATCCTTCCTCGGGTTCCTCGGCTTCGCCGTCAAGCCGCCGCTGATCTCGTGGGGCCTGATGCTGCAGGACACCGCGACCTATTCCGTCATCGGCACCTATCCGTGGATCCTGTCGCCGGTCGGTTTCGTGCTCGTCACCGTCTTTGCCTTCAACGCGCTTGGCGACGGCCTGCGTGACGCCGTCGACCCTTATTGAGGTGCTGAGATGACCGTCGCGCTCGCCGAATCCTTCGCACCAACCGTCCGTCACGACCATGACGGACGCCAGGGCCAGCCGATCATCGATGCCCGCAACGTCGCCGTGGCCTTCAAGGTCGAGCATGGCGTCGTCGACGCGGTCAAGGACATCTCGTTTCAGCTCTATCGCGGCGAGACGATCGCCATCGTCGGTGAATCCGGTTCGGGCAAGTCGGTGACGGCGCGCACCGTCATGGGCCTTCTATCGCGGCGCGCCACCGTGTCCCCCGGATCGAGCGTCTGCTATGACGGGCAAAACATCCTGAAATTTCCCGAGAGCGCCCGGCGCAAGCTGCGCGGCAACCGCATCTCGATGATCTTCCAGGAGCCGATGAGCTCGCTCAACCCGATCTATACGGTCGGCAGCCAGATCGTCGAGGCGATCCGGGTGCATCGTAAGGTCAGCCGCAAACAGGCCTGGGCGCGCGCACTGGAACTTCTGCAGCATGTGCAGATTCCCGATCCCGCCGCGCGGCTCAAGCAATACCCGCACCAGCTCTCTGGCGGGCAACGCCAGCGGGTGATGATCGCCATGGCGCTGGCCAACAATCCCGATGTGCTGATCGCCGATGAGCCAACCACAGCGCTCGATGTCACCGTCCAGGCGCAGATCCTGAACCTGATCCGCAGCCTGCAGAAAGAGCTGCGCATGGCGGTGATCCTGATCACCCACGACTTGACCGTGGTGCGCCAGTTCTCCGACTACGTCTATGTCATGCAGCATGGCGAAATGTGCGAGCACAACGTCACCGAACGGCTGTTCGCCAACCCACAGCACCCCTATACGAGACGGCTGCTGGCTTCAGAGCCGCATGGCCAGCCGAAACCCCTTCCGGAGGGCTGCGGCACCATCCTCGAGGCAAGCGGCGTGCACGTCTCATTCATGCTGCGCCACGGCACCTTCCTGAAACCGGACTGGCGAGAGTTGGTCGCTGTCGAAGATCTCGGCCTGAAACTCTGTCGCCATGAGACGCTGGGGCTGGTCGGCGAATCCGGCTCCGGCAAGACCACCTTCGGCCAGGCCTTGCTCCGGTTGATCGACGCCAAGCGCGGCGAGATCCATTTCGACGGCAAGCCGATCCATGGCCTGTCGCGTGCCGAGATGCGGCCGCTGCGCTCGCGCATGCAGATCGTCTTCCAGGATCCGTTCTCCTCGCTCAACCCGCGCATGACGATCGGCCAGATCATCGAGGAAGGGCTGATCGTCAACAGCATAGGGGCGACGCGGCGCGAGCGGGTCGAACGGGTGCGCGACGCGCTGGTCAGCGCCGGCATGCCGGGCGATATACTGTCGCGGTTTCCGCATGAATTCTCGGGCGGCCAGCGGCAGCGCATCGCCATCGCCCGGGCCATCGCGCTCGAACCCGAATTCATCCTGCTCGACGAGCCGACATCGGCGCTCGACCTCTCCGTCCAGGCGCAGATCATTGACCTCCTGCGCAAGCTGCAGGACGAGCGCGGCCTCAGCTACCTCTTCATCTCGCACGACCTCAAGGTGGTGCGCGCGCTGTGCCACCGCGTGATCGTCATGCAGAACGGCAAGATCGTCGAGCAGGGTCCCGTCGACGACGTCCTGTCCAATCCCAAGACCGCCTACACCGAACGGCTCGTCAGGGCCGCTTTCGACGTGGCCTGAAAATGTGCCGGAGGTTAGCATGACAAGAAATCCCAAGATCACGTTCATCGGCGCCGGCTCGACGGTGTTCATGAAGAACATTGTCGGCGACGTGCTGCAGCGGCCGTCGCTTTCGGGCGCGACGATCGCGCTGATGGACATCAATCCGCAGCGGCTGGAAGAGAGCGCCATCGTCGTCAACAAGCTGATCGCGACGCTCGGTGTCAAAGCGAAGACCGAGACCCATTCGGACCAGCGCAAGGCACTGGCCGACGCCGATTTCGTCGTCGTCGCCTTCCAGATCGGCGGCTATGAGCCCTGCACGGTCACCGACTTCGAGGTGCCGAAGAAATACGGCCTGCGCCAGACGATCGCCGACACGCTGGGCGTCGGCGGCATCATGCGGGGCCTCCGGACCGTGCCGCATCTGTGGAAGGTGTGTGAAGATATGCTCGCCGTCTGCCCGCAGGCGATCATGCTGCAATATGTCAACCCGATGGCGATCAACACCTGGGCGATATCGGAGAAATATCCCGACATCAGGCAGGTCGGCCTCTGCCATTCGGTGCAGGGCACGGCGATGGAACTGGCTGAAGACCTCGACATTCCCTACGAAGAAATCCGCTATCGCTCGGCCGGCATCAACCACATGGCGTTCTACCTGAAGTTCGAGCATCGCCAGCCGGACGGTTCCTACCGCAACCTCTACCCAGATCTCGTGCGCGCCTATCGCGAAGGCCGCGCGCCCAAGCCCGGCTGGAACCCGCGCTGCCCCAACAAGGTGCGCTACGAGATGCTGACCCGGCTCGGCTATTTCGTCACCGAGAGCTCGGAACATTTCGCCGAATACACGCCCTATTTCATCAAGGAAGGGCGCCCCGACCTGATCGAGAAGTACGGCATCCCGCTGGATGAGTATCCCAAGCGCTGCATCGAACAGATCGAGCGCTGGAAGGGACAGGCTGAGGCCTATCGCTCGGCCGATCGCATCGAAGTCGAGCAGTCCAAGGAATATGCCTCGTCGATCATGAATTCGGTCTGGACCGGCGAGCCGTCAGTGATCTACGGCAATGTCCGCAACAATGGCTGCATCACCTCGCTGCCCCGCGATTGTGCCGCCGAAGTGCCGTGCCTGGTCGATGCCTCCGGCATCCAGCCGACCTATATCGGCGAGCTGCCGCCGCAATTGACCGCGCTGATGCGCACCAACATCAACGTGCAGGAACTGACGGTGCGGGCGCTGATGACGGAAAACCGCGAGCACATCTATCATGCGGCGATGATGGACCCGCACACATCAGCCGAACTCGATCTCGACCAGATCTGGTCCCTGGTCGATGATCTCCTGGCCGCCCACGGTGACTGGCTGCCTGCCTGGGCGCGGACGAACCGCAAGAGCGAGGCCGCCGCCTGATCGGCGGCGCCCGGCTCATTTCGAATCGTCGGGGTCCGTTTCTTCCTCGTCGTCGCGAGCCTTGATGACGTAAGCGCCCTTCAGCCAGCGATTGAGGTCGATGTCCTTGCAGCGCGTCGAGCAGAACGGGAAGGTGTCGCGCGCCGAGGGCTTGCCGCATTCGGGGCAGGGGCGCTTCGGGCGCAAGGGCGTGACTTTGGGATCGGAATTCACAGCCGGGGTCCCGCCAGCCAGCCGCCATGCACCTTGAAGCCCTCGCCGCTCAACAGCGCGACGGTCTCATAGAGCGGCAGGCCAACGATATTGGTGTAGGAGCCGACCAGCTTGACGACGAAGGCGCCGGCGAGGCCCTGGACGGCGTAACCACCCGCTTTGCCGCGCCATTCGCCCGAGGCGACATAGGCGTCAATCTCTTCGCGCGGCAGCCGCTTGAAACGCACCCGCGTCTCGACCAGCCGTTGGCGCAGCTTGCCACCCGGGGTGATCAGGCAGATGCCGGAATAGACCCGGTGCGAACGGCCCGACAACAGCCCGAGGCAGTTGGCAGCGTCGTCGAGGGTTTCCGCCTTGGGCAGGATGCGCCGTCCGACGGCAACCACCGTGTCGGCGGCCAGCACGAAACCTGGCGCGTAGTCGGCTTCGGTCTGCAGCGAGGCGAACGCCTTCTCGGCCTTTTCCCTCGACAGCCGCTTGGCCAGCGAGCGCGGATGCTCGGCACGCAACGGCGTTTCGTCGACATCGGCCGGCAGCACGCGGTCCGGCTCGATGCCGGCCTGCTGCAAGAGCTCGATCCGGCGCGGCGAACCCGAGGCAAGCACCAGCTTCTGCAAAATGCTCATCGCGGACCAGTCGGGCTTTGCTTACTTGAAACGATAGGTGATGCGGCCCTTGGTCAGGTCGTATGGCGTCATCTCGACCAGAACCTTGTCGCCGGTCAGCACGCGGATGCGGTTCTTGCGCATGCGGCCGGCCGTATGGGCGATGATTTCGTGTTCGTTTTCGAGCTTTACCCGGAACATCGCGTTCGGCAACAATTCCGTCACGACACCCGGAAACTCGAGGACTTCTTCCTTCGGCATTCGATACCTTTGCTTGGATGGTAGTTCCAGCACCCTGGCCGGAATTTCGGCGGAACCTATATGATAATCGTCCGCTTGTGAACACGCTTAATCCGTCGCGTTTTTTGCTCCTGGAAGCAGAAAACGTCGGCCTATGCGCACCTTCAGCCGCTCGCGCACATCGCGATAACTAGCCATGATCTGTTCGCGGGTGCCGCTGGCGTCGGTCGGGTCCGGCGTCGGCCAGTATTCGACCTCGACAGCGAGCGAGCGGGTGAGTTCAAGTGCGGCGTGGTGCGCTTCCGGCGCCAGCGTGACGATGAGGTCGAAATAGTCGTCCTCGAGATCGTCCATTGTCCTTGGGTGACGCCCGCCCAGCGTGAGACCGTCTTCGGCAAGCACCGCATCGACGAATGGATCGCGCTCGCCGGCGCGAACGCCTGCCGAAGCGACAAAGACGGTGGCGGGCAGCATGCGGCGCGCCAGTTGCTCCGCCATTGGCGAGCGCACGGCATTCATGCCGCACAGGAACAGGATCGAACGGGGCAGGGCGCCGGGTGCCAGGGCTAGCCCCGCCAGTGCAGTACGCAGACCAGCGTGAACAGCCGGCGCGCCGTATCGAAGTCGATGTCGATCTTGCCGGACAGCCGGTCCATCAGCGTCTGCGAACCTTCATTGTGCAGGCCGCGGCGGCCCATGTCGATCGCTTCGATGTGGCTCGGCGTCGAGGAGCGGATGGCGTCGTAGTAGCTTTCGCAGATCATATAGTAATCCTTGACGATGCGCCTGAGCGGCGTCAGCGACAGGATATGGGTGACGACGGCGGTGCCATCCTCGCGCGCCACGGCAAACACCAGGCGCTGCTCGGCCAGCGACAGTTTCAGCCGGTAAGGGCCGTCGCCGCTGTCACTGACGGGCTGAAAACTGTTCTCCTCGATCAGGTCGAAGATCGCCACCGCGCGTTCATGCTCGACATCGGGTGTCGACCGGCCGATCGATTCATCGAGTTCGACATCGATCAGCCTGGCGCGGGTTTGATCGGGGCCAGACATCGCCGCCTACATGTTCAACCGTATGGCGACGGAGCGTCCATGCGCGTCAAGGCCTTCCGCCTTGGCCAGCGCAATCGCCGCCGGCGCCAAGATCCGCAACTGTTCCGGTCCAAGCTTGAGGATCGACGTGCGCTTGACGAAATCGAGCACCGACAGACCGGACGAGAAGCGCGCCGAGCGCGCCGTCGGCAGCACATGGTTGGAGCCGCCGACATAGTCGCCGATGGCTTCCGGCGTGTGGCGGCCGAGAAAGACCGCACCCGCGTTGCGCATCCGCGACAGGAAGCCCTCGGCATCGTCGATGGCCAGTTCGACATGTTCGGCGGCGATGCGGTCGACCAGCGGCAGCGCGGCGTCGATGGTCGACACCTGGATCACCGCACCAAAATCACGCCAGCTCGCCGCCGCCGTCTCGGCGCGTGGCAGGCTCTGCAACTGGCGCTCGACGGCTTGTTCGACAGCGATGCCGAAGGCTGAATTGTCGGTGACCAGGATCGATTGCGCCGATGCATCGTGCTCGGCCTGGGCCAGCAGGTCGGCCGCGATCCAGTCCGGATCGTTGCTGCCGTCGGCCACGACGAGCACTTCCGACGGCCCGGCGATCATGTCGATGCCGACGGCGCCGAACACCTGGCGCTTGGCCGCCGCGACATAGGCATTGCCAGGGCCGACGATCTTGGCGACCGGCCTGATCGTTTCGGTGCCGTAGGCAAGGGCGGCGATCGCCTGCGCGCCGCCGACACGGTAGATTTCCGACACGCCTGATATGTCGGCCGCCACCAGCACCAGCGGATTGATGATGCCGCCCGGCGCCGGTACGACCATGACGATGCGCTCGACGCCGGCCACCTTGGCCGGCACGGCGTTCATCAGCACCGAGCTTGGATAGCTCGCCGTGCCGCCCGGCACATAGAGCCCAACCGCCTCGACCGCCGTCCAGCGCCAGCCGAGCTCGACGCCGGCGGCATCCGTATAGCGCTCATCCTTTGGTCGCTGCCGCTCATGATGCGAGCGGATGCGGTCGCGCGCGAATTCCAGCGCCTCGATCGTCTTTGGGTCGGCGGCCTTGTAGGCCTGGGCGATGTCGTCCTTCGAAACGGCGATGCCCAGTCCAGCCAGATCGGCGCGATCGAATTTCCGTGAATAGTCGATCAGCGCCGCGTCGCCCTCGGCGCGCACGCGCGCGATGATGGCGCCCACCGCTGCATCGACGTCGGCGGACACTTCCCGCTTGGTCAACAGGAAGGCGGCGAAACGCTGTTCGAAATCGGCGTCGGACTGACGAAGCGTGATGGCCATCGGACGCTCAGGCCTTGTGGATGGGGCGCGAGGTGGCTTCCCACGCCCCGCCGATGTCGGCAAGGCGGGCCTCGATGCATTCGACGTCGAGCATGATCGCACCGCCGCCCGAGAAGATCAGCTCGACGATGCCGGCCGGCTTGCTGATCTCGATGAAGCTGATCGCCAGCAGCGACAGGACTTCCGCAGGCTTGTCGCGGTCGATGCCGCTGGTCTTGGCGCCGAGCACGCGGTCGAAATGCAGCACGGCCTGCCGTCGCTCATTGTGCTGGCGAAACAGGCCGGATTTTGCCTCCCAGACGAAACGGTTCATGGTCAGCAGGAAACGCTTGGCCGCGGGCAGGAATTCGAGGTCGCTGACTTTCAGCACGGCATCCTGGACATGAGCCGAAACGATGCTCAGATCCTGATCGTCGAGCGCGATAAGCTTAAGGCCGGTCATGCGGATTTCGCACCTGAAGGTTGATTGTTCAGCCTTCTGTTAGGCGGTCTTGGCGATCGGTGCAACCGCACCAACAGCTGCAGGTCTGCGCTGCCCCTCATCGCCCTGCCGGGCACTTCTCCCCGTATAGTGACGGGGAGAAGGACGCTGCCGCGAAGAATCTCGCCAATCTCCTGCGTTGCTGGAGAGGAGCCGAGGTGGCGGGCTATGCCGAAATCCGTTCGATCACCGCGCCGCAGTTGGACAGTTTTTCTTCCAGCCGCTCGAAGCCGCGGTCGAGGTGGTAGACACGGTTGACCGTGGTCTCGCCTTCCGCCGCCAGGCCGGCGATGACCAGTGACACCGAGGCGCGAAGATCGGTCGCCATGACCGGCGCGCCCTTCAGCTTCGGCACGCCGTCGACGATCGCCGTCTGGCCCGAAAGCGTGATATGAGCGCCGAGCCGCGCCAGTTCCTGCACATGCATGAAGCGGTTCTCGAAGATCGTCTCGGTGATGCGCGACTTGCCCTTGGCCATCGTCATCAGGCCCATGAACTGCGCCTGCAAATCGGTCGGGAAGGCCGGGAACGGCGCCGTCGTCACGTCGACCGGCGAAATGCCGGCGCCGTTGCGCCTCACACGAATGCCGGAATTGGTCGGCGTGATCTCCGCACCCGTCTGCGCGATCACGTCGAGTGCCGTCTGCAGCAGATCCGCACGCGCACCTTCGAGCACGACGTCGCCGCCGGTCATGGCGACGGCCATGGCATAGGTGCCGGTCTCGATGCGATCGGGGATGACGCGCACGCGCGCGCCCGACAATGATTCGACGCCGTCGATGGTGATTGTCGGGGTGCCGGCGCCGGAAATCTTCGCGCCCATGGCATTGAGGCACTCGGCGAGGTTGACGATCTCTGGCTCGCAGGCGGCATTATCCAGCACCGTCTCGCCCTTGGCGAGCGCCGCGGCCATCATCAGCACATGGGTGGCGCCGACCGAGACTTTCGGGAAGATGTAGCGGTTGCCGACAAGCCGGCCATTCCTTGTCTTGGCGATGACATAGCCGGTGTCGACGTCGATATCGGCGCCCAGCGCCTGCAGGCCCTCGAGGAACAGATCGACCGGCCGCGTGCCGATGGCGCAACCGCCCGGCAGCGACACTTTGGCTTCGCCCATGCGGGCCAGCAGCGGGCCGATCACCCAGAACGAGGCGCGCATCTTCGACACCAGCTCGTAAGGCGCCGTAGTGTCGACGATATTACGGGCGGAGAAATTGATGGTGCGCGAATAGCCCTCATTCTGCTTCTCGCGGCGGCCATTGACCGAATAATCGACGCCGTGGTTGCCCAGTATGCGGATCAGCTGCTCGACATCGGCCAGATGCGGCACGTTTTCCAGCGTCAGCGTGTCGTCGGTCAAAAGCGAGGCGATCATCAAAGGCAGCGCCGCGTTTTTCGCGCCCGAGATCGGAATGCTTCCGGAGAGCTTGTTGCCCCCGACAATTCTGATGCGATCCATGGAAGACGTCCCTCTCGGCCAAAAAGGGCCGGTTCAATCGTTTGAGTAGCGGCCCGTCTAGACCATTGGCCAATCTGGTTCAAGAATTACGCTGGTTCAAGAAATGGGATTTCGCCCACCCCGGGCCAAGAGTGGCCGATTTGAGTTAATCTTTTTGTATTTCCTTCGATGCAGCGAGCCCGTCCGGCCGCTCGTCGGCATCGCCGGTCCGCCGCGAGCGTGACTGCGCCTTGCGCTTCTGCAGATTGGCGCGCAATTGCTCGGCCAGCCGATCCTTGCGGATTGTTGCGCTGTTTTTCGGTGGACCATCCTTTTTCACTGGAATTGCCTTGTCGTCCATCGCCCCGTCCCCGCCGGCGACCCACCAGCTTGCTGTTCAGGGATAGCCAACATTGTGGCACTGCCATGTCATTAAAAGCTATCCGGCAAAGGCTTTCACAGAAGCGTTGCGCTTGGCCTTGCGCTTGCCGGTTCGATATGGCAGAAGCCCCGCCATCAGCGGCTGCGGTAGCTCAGTGGTAGAGCACTCCCTTGGTAAGGGGGTAGAGCCAAATTGGCACCTACTATTTCTTCTTATTTTCCAACCACTTAATCAGTCCTGGATTTCGGGCTGGTGTACCTCTTGTAACCAAAGTGGCCAGATTGGAACCAGCCAGCCCCGACTTCTTCCCGGGCTCGGTTCCAAACACCTCGTCGATCACCGCCGGACCGGTGTCCGCGTGCGGGTAGTTGTTCATCAAAACTTGCGGCGATTTCCAGTTCCCCTTGTCGGCCGTCGTCTTGATGTCGACGCGGTTTTTCACGATCATCTCGGTCGCGAAACTGTGCCGTCCAGGCTGGTGGGTGCCAAGGTAGGGAATGCCGGCGCGGGTGCATGTGGCCTTGATCAGCTTGTAGACCGACCAGCGATGCAGGAAGCCGAAGACGCGGCCGTTGCGCGCCTCGAGCTGCTGGAGTTCGTAGACCAGTTCTATCGTCAGATCGGCTTGGCCATCCTCGCCGTTCTTCATGTTCCGGAACGTCGCCTTGCGCGCCGGCAGGTCGAGGTCTTTCGGTTCCAGCTTGATCGCATCGCCGATCCGCGCCCCGGTCTGGAAGATGAAAAGCATGAGAGTGCGCAGCCGGTCCTCCTCGCAGTAGGCGCGGAAAGTGTTGATGTAGGACCGGTCGACGGCTCGCCGCGGCGCGGTCGAGGGTAGGCGCACGTTCTTGTCGCGCTTCGAGAACCCTTTGATCTTCACCTCTGGGCAGTCGCCGGCGTCGGCACTCAGGTTGATGACGGCCTTCGCCGGCGTGATGACCTGGCGGTTCCATGTCGTGTACGCCGCGTCGGGATAGATTTCCTTCGCGGCGCCACGGATCATCGCGCCGGTCATTGCCGAGATCCTGGTCTCGCCGAACTTCGCCAGCAGCGGAGCGAGATACTGATCGCCCTTGCCGGCATCCAGGTACGCATTGACGGCAGCGGCGAATGTGAAGAGCTGCTTCGGGTCGAGGAGGCGAATTTCGCGCTCTTCTAGTTCCCGGCTGAGCCTGACTTCGTCCGCTTTGGTTTCGTCAGTCTCGCCTGAGCTTTCATGAACTCGCTTCTCGCCCTCTTTGGTTTTGAGGGTGCCAGTGAGCCACCAGAACCGGCCCCGCTTGTAGATGGTGAGCGGCATGACTTACTCCACAAAAACAACTCGTCGATCTGCCGAGGCGAGATCAGTATCTGCTTGTCGACATGGTAGCAGAGCCCGGCCTTGATCGCCTTCTCGCGCAACGACCTCGCGGACATACGCAACCCTTTGTCGTGAAAAAGCGACGACCAGTATTCTGGCGTGCGGGCGACGGTCAGCAACTCCGGAGGCTGGTCGTTCATGATGCCTCGAAGCAGAGCCCATAGCGGCCCGGCCCGTCGATCGCCGTTATGAGCTTGCTCTCGACATCTTCGAAATCTTCATCCTCGGGTGCCCGTTCGTGGGCATCAATGCGCGCAAGCTCGTCGCGTTCTTCGCAGAGCCACTCGTATCGGCTCTCGTCGCCGTCGAAGAACGGCGTGAGGTCGTAGTTGCGGTGCATGCGCGCCAGCTCGTCCGCGTCGGGCTCCAGCCAATAGGGCATGCTCCAGTCAGGCGGTGTCGTCTTCCATGCGTCGTAGCTGGCCCAGGGATCACCGAGCATCCGAGCGATCCTCGACCAACCAGGTCTGCGAATTTCCCTTGAAGCCGAAAAGGCTGTCGCCGGCCTCCACCACAGCGACAGCCCCATCACGCACCGCCGCGTGAACAACATGCTCGGGGATGGCCTGGAAAGGCCCTTCAAACCACCAACGCCTCTGGCCACTGGAGAAGCCGAGGTGGAGGTGATCGCCCTTAGCGAGCCGTTCGACGACGGTGCGGACGTTCATTGCCGTGCCCTACTGGAAAGCGCGACGCGCGCCGGCCTTGGCGCGGAGAGGCACTGCCTTCGTATGCCGGCCAAGGCCGGTCTGCTTCGCCAGCGCCGAGCGCGTGGCCGAGTAGTTCGGAGCCACCATCGGATAGTCAGACGGCAAATCCCATTTTGCGCGATACTCGTCCGGGGTCAGGCCGAAGTCGGTCCGGAGGTGGCGCTTGAGCGATTTGAACCGCTTGCCGTCTTCCAGGCAGATGATGTGGTCTGGGAAAATCGACTTCTTCGGGTTGACGGCCGGCTCCTGGCGGACGGTCGCGGCCACGATCTCCGGGCCATCGAGCTTGCGCACTGATGCGCTCACGCTGGCGATCAGGTCGGGCAGCTGGGCGACTGGAACCGGGTTGTTGGCGATATAGGCCGACACAATGCCGGCAGTCAGTTCAATGAGGCGTAGGCTCTTGTCTTCCATTCTACACTCCGTGGTAGGGGTTGGCGCCCCAGGGCTTAGAAAGCCCCGGGGCGACCTGGTTGCGAGCGTTGCCGCTCGAAGCTTGGCGAATTGAGAAGCTCGACCTCCATCATGCCCGGATAGCAGGCGGCCGAGCGCGGACGGATTTGCTGCTGCATCGCTCGGCGATCGACGGTGTCGTATCCGTGCGAAAGCAGGAACGCCTCGAGCGCACTGACGGAATTGGCAGGCCGCGTGATAAGGCCCTCGAAACTAAGCCTCAGATTGGGAAGCCGCCCGACGCCTGCCGCCGCCATGTTCAAGGTTCGATCGCGGCGCAGGCCGCCGACGAAGACGCGCATGGATTTCCGATTGTTTGCCACCGGCGCGCCGATACCGTAGAGCATCTTCAACTGCGATTTGGCCTGCTCTTGCGGGTCTCGGTCGAGCCAGATGACGACATGACGCGGCATCGGACCGATTGGCAGGTCTGCCGGCGTGATCAGCTTGATCGCCTTGCCGCGAAGTGCCGAGAATGCCTTGGCATCGAACCGGCCAGACATGCTGTCGTTCGTCTCGAAGTCTGGCCAGTCGCCAGCGCAGGGCACGCCGCCGGCGTGAAGTATCTGCATCATCAACGATGTCCCGCATCGACCTAAGCCGGCGACGACGATTGTGGGCAACCCGTTCATTTCTGGTTCTCTATTGTGGCCAAATCGATGCGCGATGTAACCATTTTGGTTACAATGAAGTCAAGTAAAAACTGTCTATCCGTGATCAGGTCTTGGTGCGCCGGCGCCAATGACGCGCCGGCCCTGACTACTGACGTAAGAGCCCGGGAGAGTATGTCGAAATCGAACAACGAAATACCCGGTCGGCTTCGTTTCACGGCCAAATCCATCCTGTTGATCTGCAGCGTTCGCGGGTAGATGATGATGACGAGCATCGGCACCACCAAGCGCGTAGCTGTTGAGCCGGGCATTGTCACGGTTCATGCCTGCCCGGACCAGCCAGCCGCCGATTCCGATCGGCCAGACAGCTGTTAGCTATGACCTTGTGTGATCCGAACCCACCCCGTCGCGGATCATAGGTCGGTTCGTCGAGCAGGGGCAACTCCTCTCTCCACCGATCAGCCGCCTCATACGAGCGCCCCTCGCGTCCCCGGTTGCCGTTGCGTCACACTCGCAGCATGATACACATGGCGCATAATCTGGGGGGCTCGATGAAAATTCACCTGCTTACGACTGCCTTGTTTTTCGTGGCGGTTTTTCCAGCAATTGCCGCTGATGATGTCTCTGCTGAGATCGTGGTCGCCGACAACGCCCACGACTGGTCAGGCGTGTATGTCGGCGCCCAAGCTGGATATTATCGGGGAATAAACAGCAAGGTTGATGTCTCGATCTGTGACGAGCCCGGCTGCGGTCTCGGCGTCCTGATAGCGAACAGCGCGTTGACTGAACGCAACTGGGTGGCCGATTCCAACCCAAGTGGTTTCATGGGTGGAGGCCAGATCGGTTACAACGTCCAGTCCGGTACTTTCGTCATTGGTGGGGAGCTTGATTTCCAAGTAGGATCGGGTGGAGCAACCGACACTACCTGCATAGGCGTACTTGGCTGCGATCTTCCTGTCACTGCAACCACGTCGTCCGAACTCGAATGGCTGGGCACCGCAAGAGGGCGCGTAGGAGCCGTATTCGACCGCACACTGATCTACGCGACGGGAGGGTTGGCCTTTGGAAGGGTCCGCAACCATCTCGATGTTACGTTCGCCGGAGCCCCTTTAATATTCAGCAATGAGGAAAGTTCGACGCGGGTCGGCTGGACAGTGGGCGGCGGTGCAGAATACGCCCTGACAGACAAGCTCTCGCTGAAAGGCGAATACCTCTATTACAACCTAGCCGACACCACGATGACAACCTTGTCTTATGGGGTCGGTAACCCGCAAGAGCGAATTGGCACCTACAATTTCAGCAATGATGGGCAACTTGTCCGCGTCGGTCTAAACTATCGTTTCTAGTTATAAATCAGGTTGAGCACGTCGCGAGTATCTCGCCGTGCCGGTCTCAACCATTCAGCTCTTTCCTACAACCGCCACGCCAGCAACCAGCTCCCATGTTGGTCGAGCACAACCTTGCCGACATCGCGTGCCAGCGATGCGCGCTAGCTCAAAGGTAGATTTGATTGAGAAGCTTTATGACTGCCGCGCGGAGCGCGCCCGATGAAAGCCGTCCCAAGACCCGTCCCATTCGACATTGCTAACAGACTGGAGGGTATGTTAGCACTTCGACATATCGGCTCGAAATAAGGGTGCTAACTTGACCGGGAAGTTCACCATCGCCGTGCCGTCTGACCCGCAATACCCTTGGTATGACAACACAAAAACCCCCGACGGCGTGTATCGCGGCTTTCCTCCTGACCAGAAGACGGGAGCCTCCGACTGGGGCGAAGTATATCCGTACATTTCACAATTACAGATCGCTGGACAATTCAGCTTTATTAAAGATCTTTCAGCAACGTTTGCAAAGCAACTTCGTCCTTTGTCGGGTGTCATTATTAACGGAGACCTGACGTCATACGGGCACCCTGATGAGAAACTTATGATGACGGGGCGT
This sequence comes from Mesorhizobium sp. M7A.F.Ca.MR.245.00.0.0, assembly GCF_003997415.1. Taxonomy (NCBI): domain Bacteria; kingdom Pseudomonadati; phylum Pseudomonadota; class Alphaproteobacteria; order Hyphomicrobiales; family Phyllobacteriaceae; genus Mesorhizobium; species Mesorhizobium sp. M7A.F.Ca.MR.245.00.0.0. The sequence continues at coordinate 25,942 of NZ_RZTE01000015.1, forward strand.
CATGACGCCTCAGATCTTTTCTCAATGTCAGTGCCCGCTGGAGGTCCACTTCTTGGTCTTTTACCCGCCCCTATATACCCTGCTCTTGGCAACCATGACTATCAGAACAACCTTCCGAATCTAGACCCCGAGAAAGGAGGTACTGGCTTAAATCGCGGCCCAACTACTATGGTTGATTACATTAGATCGTGGGCAAAAGACAATAAGTCTTTATTATGTGATTTTGATGGAAAGCCAGAATATTCGTCTTGGAATTCCGCATATTCCGGCTCTGCCGTTTCATTCACTGGAAGCCTTTCATACTCTTTCAATGTCGGCCGAGTTCATTTTGTTATACTTCATAACAATCCAGCCTATTCTGCAAGTTGGGATCCAAAATCTAGCCTGATAGATTCCTTAAATCCAACATACAATATAACGCAGTCATTCGAATGGCTGGAGCGCGACTTACAAAGGCATTACAGCTTAGGCGACGCGTTGATTGTTTTTACCCATAAGTATGGCGAGGAAGAATTATATGGGGATGAATTAATCAAATTTAATAATATCATGTTGAAATACAATGTCTCCGCCGTACTGTGTGGCCATATTCATTGGGATCATGGTCTAAAGCGCTCTATTGCAGCTAAATCTGCCGGTGAGTACGATGTTCCAGTTTACCGGTGCGGAGCGCCCTCGCAAATGACCTTCGTAGTCCTTGAGCTAGATCCTGAGCATCGGTCAATGCGGGTCATCGGGTACACCGCCCGCGATCCAAACAATTTCAAGGACTGGACGCCGGTCGTTTCCTCGGCTCCAAGCGCCACTCAGAAAGCGCCATTTAACAAATACATTGAGATACCCGCGACATCCCCAAACGGCAAGTGGCCTGAGAAAGTGACACTTCGAATGGATAACGTCCCCGCCGATAGCTACATTTTGTTCAACTGTTCTCACGGTAAGTCAATCGCATCGCCAAACCTCGATACCGATTTAGACAGGCGCGTTTTATTTGACACCCGTTATGCCGCGCACCTCGCGTCAGTGTGGATATTCAAACCCACAGACGAGATCGGTGTCTTCAAAATAGTCAACGCACAATACCAGAACCGTCTGCTGACGGCACCGCTCGGTGCAGTGACCGAGATTTGCGCAGCGAACGACGGAGCGCCCGGCAACCAGCTATGGTGCATTCCGGTCGATCCTGTGTCCAAGCCATTGCTGGGGATTCCATTTCAGCTTCTCGGTAAAGCGATGCTTACGCCTCTCGGTGGCAAAGCAGAAATCGGTTCCGTGGTGGGGCCTGACGGCGCGACAGGGGCTGGCGCAAATCATTGTTTTTATCAAGTCCCAGGTAGTCGACTGAATTCCTATTGGGTGCTGGCGCGCGCCACGCTCCAGTGAAGGATTGCCCTTTCACACCTGTCATATCCCTAGTAGGATTCCCGCTGGGGCGCTAATTGCTTTCGCGCCTTCTGCCCGCGCGTTAAAGCTTAATTGCCGCTGAGCTTAACTACCTCAGGGCTTAGCTGCCAAATTCGATAAAGCTGCATATGAACAACCCAAGAGCTTCGCGATCTGGGTGGCGCTCTGGCCTTCCTTACAAAGGGACATACCTTAATTCTATCAAACCGCTGCTTTCCGCCTTTGTAGACACCTTCGGCTTTAGCTTGCTCGATACCATCACGCTGGCGCATTTAATGAACCGCCGCTGCATCTGAGCGACCATGCCAAGCACGGTGAGCACGATGCTGCACGACCTCCTGGCTGCGCGCAACGCACCGAAGCCCGGCAGCTTCATCAGCCTCGACGAGGACCAGAAGCGGGAATACTTCCGCGTGGCCCGCCAGCGTAACCGGGCCAAGGTGCGCGCCACCCCCTCTGTCGCCGCAACCTCTGCCAACATCAATCAGGTGCTCGCCGATGCGGCGCTGATGATCCTTGCCACCGGCGCGCCTGGTGCTGATTAGGTGCGGACCGTGCTTGCCACCATCTTCGCGCAGCGCCCTGGCGTGCCGATCGCGGTTGAGAACAAGGCTAAGCGCGGAAAGCTGAAACCGAAACTCATCGCTAGGAGCAACCCATGAACCGAACTTCCAGTGGCAAGATCTACGGGATGATTATGTCTGCCCTAAAACCAGTTCAATCCTGGATGGGCTATCCCATCAGTCACATTTGCGAGAAGCGCTTTGAAGGCGGTAGACCTACCCTGCGCTCCATGTATTGATGGTGCACGTAATATTGTGAATGAAGCACAGAAACCCGCTTACGAAAGACCGGAATGAGCAAGATTTTGCTAATGGCGTCGATGGCTACCATGCTCATGCTGGCCGACAGAGCACATGTTTGTAGCGGAAAACCAATCAAGTTGTCTTGATTGACGGTGCTGGTTTTAACCCGGCTGCCCGCCTTCCAGGAATAATCCCCGAGACCAAAAGTGCTTCACAGAAAGTGATCGGCCAGCAAAGCTGTCGATCAACAAATTCCATGAAATCCTACATCATCAACCTGGACCGCAGCCCCGGCAGGATGCAGCGGATGGCTGACCGCCTCTACTCAATTGGAGCGGACTTCGAACGGGTTCCGGCGGTGGACGGACGTCTCCTCAGCGAAGCCGAGGTATCGGACGTCTACAGCCCCGTCGTTGGTGCGGCCGCGATGACCCCAGAAGAGGTCGGCTGCTTCCTGAGCCACCGCAAGTGCTGGGAGCGGATCGTATCGGGCACGGACGCCTACGGCTGCGTTTTCGAAGACGACATGTTGATATCCAAGCAAGCCGCTCTGTTTCTTGGTGGCGGCACCGATTGGATTCCCCGGGACGCGGACATTGTGAAGATTGAAACAGTCGGCGGAAGAGTGTGGCTTGACCGCGTGGTATCTCCCCTGACCGGCGCCTTCAAACTGGCGCTTCTGCGCAGCTTTCATTTTGGCTCCGGCGGATACATTCTTTCGAGAGCGGCGGCCGAGCGCCTCTTGGCGGTCACAAGAGTATTCTCGGATGCGGTTGATCATGTGAAATTCAACCCCGCCTGCGGAATTGCCACCAGTCTGAAATCCTACCAGTTGATCCCAGCCCTTTGCGTGCAGACAAAGACCTTCTATCCCGAAGGGTCCAGCTTGATCGAAGCGCCGGCGCTCGCCGTCCATAGTGATCCTCGGTTTCCGGAAAACCTGGTGAACAGGCCATGGCTCGAACAAAAGTGCCTGCAGGCGCTTCGACGCGCGGCGCACAGGCTGCTTCGACATCGGCGAATCGAGATCATGTTTGCCGACCAGCCGGGCGCTTTCGGGCGCTGACACCAACGGGAGTCTGCCGAATGTTCTTCGTCGATGTGTGGTCAGTCGGGCATGATGAAATCCCGCGAAAGCAGTTTACCCCTGAGCGCATCCAACGCGAGGGCCGATTCAGCAGCTTCGAGGCGTCCGCCAACCCGGTGATCGCCAGAGCCATAACGGCGTTGCTGGATAAGAAAAACGGCCTGCTCGAGACCTACCTGCCGGAGAGCCACAAGGGAAAGCTCGAACCGGAAGGCACGCGCGGCCCGGCCTTCTCTGGCTACCCCTGGACTTATGTCCGCCTCACCCAACGCTTCATCAACGCCACGTCACGGGGATCAACTTGCGTTTGGGACATGTCCAACTGCGCTATCCATCACTGCCCCGCGATGTTGGTGTGAGTGGTGACGATTTTCGCGCCGCCGTCGGCGCGACCAGGATCCGAGGCGAGGGGCGCGAGCCTGAAATAGTCGAGCGCGGCCTCGGAGACTGCGCGCTCTGCAAGCTCCTCGATCGACCGGCCTTTCTCGGTCGAAATAGAGCGCATGTAGCTGCCGTCTTCTCGTCGACAAGAGAAATGACGGGCATCACTCGCCACCCTCGCCAAGCCTGCGCGGCCGGGCCTTGGTGATCAGCACCAGCTCGCCACCGGGATAGACCAGCTCGACCTGCTCGTTGCGGCCGATCCCGTCGAAGATCGCTTGCAGGTGGCTCGCCAGCTTCTCGTTGGTGCGCTCAAGCAGGTCCATCTTCGCCTGCGTCTGCGCATGAACTATCTGCATCTGCAGGTCGGAAAGGCGCGGGGGATGCGTGATTTGGTCAGCCATTCAGTTTCTCCTCGATGTAGTTGAGACGTTCCCGCATTTCGGCGATGAACCTTGTGACGGTGTCTGGGTCTTCCTTCTGGTCGACGTCCACCGGAGCCGTCGACAAGGTGTCGTGCGACCATTTCAGGGGGGCACCAGGGAGATGCCGGCGCAGCGCCGTGCAAAGTCGATCACCTTCATGCCAGCATCGCCGGAAAGGAGCGCATCACCGGAACCCTCGATTGAGCTTAAGGAGTGGCCTCGACCGCAGCTTTTGACCGGGGATCTTCCTCTTCGGCTTTTTCTGGCCGGCGCGCCCCTCGAGGCGCTTGAGCTTGGCGATCTCGGGCACGTCGACCTTGGCTGTCTTGATGCCGTGGGTCGGCTTGTTGAGGGCGATGATGAAATCCAGGGCGCACGATGGCGGGATCGTATCCTTGGCCTGCTCGTCCCACCGTCGCCGTTGGAGCGCAGGATCGTGATCGAACTGAACGCCGTCGAGAGGATTGAGCCGGGCGCCACCGGGTTCCTTGCCCAACTGGCGCACGACGATCTCTAGCTTTTCCTTGGTCGTAAGTTGCCGCGGCCGCCACTTCACGGGAGGACCGAGAACCTGGGCGCCGTGGTCGGCAAGGGTTGCGATGCGGCCGGCCATGTCAGCCGCCGTGCGAGGAGATGGCAGTCAGGCGACGCGCCTTGATCTGGTCCGCCAAACTGCGGCTGTCCGCGTCGTTCTGGAAGCGAGCTTCCACGTCGAACTCGGTCCAGATATCCTCGACCTCGGCTTCGCTCTGGGTGCTGATGAGCCCGATCTGCAAGTCCTCGAAGAACTTGCCGTAATTGAATGCCTTGCCTTGGCCGTAGTCGAATGGCTCGCGTTCCGCCACCTCGGCGCCGTCGTGCATCCCCTCGACGTCCTTGTCGAAACCGTTGTCGGGAATGGTGTCGATGCCGGTGGGCGCATCCGGGCTCGGCGGCTTGGGAGGCGATGGCGGTATGAGCCTCGCCTTGGGTGCGGGCTCGTCGTCGTGTTCGATCAGATCGCCGGCGATCTCGCGGGCCTCGAACTCGTCGCGGACCCCGCCAAGAACGTCGCCAAATAGCTCGCGCAGACAGAAGCCACCAGCTCGCCATTGCTTCATCCGCTTGGGATGGCGGAACCACGAGGAATCGTTGGGGACCTCGCCCCACACCTTCTTGCCGTCGATCCATGTGGTGCCGCGACGGGTCGGGCGCTCGTCCCAAAGGCCGGCTTGCTTAGCGTCGGCGACTGAATAGGCCTCGACCTTCATTTCGCCGGTGTCGGCGCGCACCGCCTTGCACCAGCCGATCGTTCGTTCGTCGACGGTGTTCATCTGCGCGACCACGTCCTTCGACAGGCCGAGATTGAGGAGCGCTTCCTTCGTCGCGTCGCGCAGGTAGCCCAGCTCCACCGACTTCGCTCTGCCCGACTTGCGAACGACGTTGATCAGCCCGTCGCCGTAGAGCGCTGGCTTGCCGCCGATGACGGTGAAGGACCGAAGCGCCACCATTGGCGGCAGGCCGAGTTCCGCGCCCGACATGATGACGATCGCGACGGCGCTCGTGCCCTTCTTGCCCCAACGCTTCCAGGCGTCGTCGCCGGCGTCCTCGGCCGGCTCTCTGCCGACAAGCGCCTGTGGTGCTAACCCGGCCTCAACGATCATGGTCGAGAGACGCCACGTTTCCTCGATCGACTGAGGGATGATGGCGCTGATCGCGCCGCCGACCATAAGAGCCGGTATCTGTGCCCGTTCGTTCATTTCCAATCCTCTGGGTTCCAGTGGTTGACGCGCCAGGTGCGGCCCATTGCGTCGTGTTCGATCCGCACGGCGTTCCATGCGAACCAGAGGGCGGACCGGATTTCGCGCTGTAGCGTCCCGAAGAAGGCCACGAGGCTTACCGGCAGCCAGAGGGCGACGATTGCGAGGCGCACCCAGCTCATGGCTACTTGTCCACGTCGTCGAAGATCGACCGGTTGCCGTTCTCGTCGAGCAGTGTGCCGTCGGGCGACCACTGGTGCTGGCCGTTCGGATGCTTGGCCGTGCGCTGCTCGTCGGTCCGCACGTCGGGGCGGGTGACTGCCACCTTTGCCATGTCCGAGTGGTCCTTAACCTCGGCCACCGTGACGCTGACTTCCCGGCCGCGCATGGGGACCATGACGCGCTGTCCGACGGCGACGTCGAAGGCGCCGGCAAAGAAATCATAGGTTTTGTCGCTCTCGCCGAATTTCACGGCGACGATCTTCTGGTCGGTCATGCTGCCCTCTTGTCGGGAATGCGATCCATGCCGGCTGGCAGGATGGCGTCTTTGTTGCGAGCGATGCGGCCGGCGATCTTCTCGACCACCTCCCGCACCTCTGGTTCGTCCTTCAAGGCCGCGACCAGCGCGTCGTAATCGGTGATGTTCGCGACCCAGAAGGTGTGGAGCGACACCTTGGCGCCGGTCCTGCCGGAGAAGACCGGACGGGCCTGCGCTTCACGATCGGCGTCTGCTACCCGCTGGATCAGCCGCTTGGCCTCGGCCTCGGCTGCGATAAGGTCGGCCTCCTGCTGGCTCTCCTGTTCGAATGAAGCCGCAAGGCCGGGCGGCGTAGCGATGGCATTGCGCCGCGCGCTTTCTTCCTCGGCGGCGCGGGCGGCATCCGCCACGCGCTGCGCTGCCGCTTCGGCCTCGCGCCGGACGCGGTCGGCATCCTCACGGGCCTTGCGCTGGCGTTCCTGCTCCAGCCGATCCAGTTCTTTCAGCCACGCCTCGCCGTGCTTTTTCAGCTTTTTGGCGAGTTCCTTTGCATCGGTGCGCACGTCGCGCCATTTGTCGTCGACGGCGTTGCCACCATCCAGCCAAGGGCGCTTCTCGACGTTGAACTGTTCATCGGCCTTGGTGGCGATGCCGGCGAGGCGCTTTGCCCAAACCCCGGCCTGATCGGCCTGCTCCTGAGTGGCGATCGCTTTCTTGAGGAAACCTTCGACCGTCTCCTTCTCGGCCGAGAGTTCAGCGGCCAGGTCCTTGTGCAGGTCCCCGGTCTTGGCCGGAAGGTTGTGATCCTTCGCCACCGACGGCGGCTCATCTGGCCATGCGCCACCGGCCAACACCGAATGATAGAGCGTTTCGGTGATCGGGTTGCGGCAGGCATAGTTCCAGACTTTGTCGGCCTCCGCTTCCTTGTCGCCCTGCAGGCAGATGACCTTGCCCGACGCGTCGCGCCAGATGGCAACGGGAACCAGGGGCGCGTCCTTGTACGGACGGTTCCTGAAAAATCCTGACTCCGGGCTATCGGCCGAGGGGGCGAGCAGAAGCAGCTGATCATGGGTCAGCTCGCGATATCCGCCGGCCAGTTTCAAAGCCTGACGCCACCATGCATATTGGTCCGCCGTCATCCGTTTGTATCCTTTTGCGTTACACGTGAAACCATATTGGCACCACTTTGGGCGCAGCAAAGCGGTCGTGGGTGCGGTCTGCGGTCAGATTGGGGAGACCCGACCGAGTTGGTGCTGATCGTGGTATGCGGGGGTGAGGGCACCAACCCGGCCGGGAACACGCAGATACTCGACACTAGACCGCGAGCCATGATGGAGAAATACAACCAGGGGGGACTGGGCCATCGGTCTAGCGATCCTTCTGCGTGAAGTGATCGTAACCGATTTGGTGCGCTTTGCAAGAGGTTGTAGCCAAAATGGTTACAACGCAGGCAAAAAAATCAGATCACAACGTAGAAATCCTGAGGCGGGCGCGGCCAACGACCTTCAAATCCGTCGGATTAACGGTCTCATTGTTCGCAGCGCTGGTGTCGCTGTGGACCTGTACGGTGCCAGAAGTCATGGGGGAGAGGTACCGCCACTGCACTACGCCGGCAATATCGAGGGCATAAAGGCCCGGTCGATTCGGCTGTTTGTCATCCGTATCGATGACAAGCGCATCCCCTTTGGTTACAAGTCCGTTGGCTTGGTACGCGTCGACCATCATGAATCGGAGGTTGTGCGCCGACACGTCTGGCACCATCCGCTCCAGGAAGTTGGTGTCGATTGCCAGCGCGGGTGATTCCGGCCTTGGCTCATTGCCTTTGAGGATCTCGAACACGCTGTTGAACTTAGCCAGATCAATCTGCGCAAGCTCCGGAAACAACAGCTCTTGCGGCGTGCAGTCGAGATATGGAGCTATTTTCTCAGCCCACTTTGCAGACAGTTTCCGCTCATCCTCTTCCATGCGGCCGAGGTGCTGACGGGTGACGCCAACGCGTCGCGCAAGCTCAGCCTTGCTGATGCCCTTCTTCTCGCGGAAATGCCTGATGCCATTGCTCATACCGAGTCGGTACCGCAAATTAATTGGCGGCGAAACTGTGCCAATCTGGTTACAAACCTTGACGTGTAACCAGATTGGTGCGAAGTCGAGCACATGGAAGCTGATCATCCCTTGAAGAAGTGGCGCGTCGAGCGCGATCTGAGTGCTGCCGCGGTTGGGCGGAAAATCGGTTGTACCCGACTTTCCATCGACCGCTACGAAAGCGGCAGGATGCCCAAGCAACCATATCTGGACCGCATCGTCGTTATGACCGACGGGGCGGTGACGGCAAGCGACTGGTTGGGCAAGGAGGCTGCTGATGTCGTTGCGAAGCGACAGGCTTCGGCCTAGCCCGAGATACAATCAACAAGTTGCCTCTATCCGTCCGAAGCCGGTCGGCATTCTCGACCACGCCCCAGGCCGCGAGGCCTATGGGTATCCAGGTATCGTCCTCGTCGCTCATCTGCAGCCTCCTTACACCGGGGGCAACTATGACGCGGAAATCGTTGGAGGTGTCCGACAGGGCATCCGAGAATCCCGACTGTTCGTCGTTCCTTCTCCTGTTGTTCGTGAGGAATCGATGCAAGACATTGCAGCTGAACTACAAGACGTGGTCTTCAAGGCCGCGGGTCCGATCAAACCGGGCATGGGCATAAAAGCGCAGATCAATGCCGCCTGCGACAACCTGGGCTATCCGCGCGGCCATTGGCGCGTGCGAGAGGCCTGGTATGGCAATGCTTCCAACTGGAACGGCAAAGCCATTTTCGAACTTCTCGGTAGGTACAACCGGCTCTGCCAGAAGGCAGGTTCCACGCTGGTGCCGGCTAACGATCCCTTGGCCGATGCGACGAGGACGACGGCGAAAGCCGAGTGACGCACTGTTGATTTCCTCCCGGAATAACTTGGCCCTATGCAGTCGCGCCAATGTTTCAAGCCGAAACATTTGGAGAGGAATTAAATAAAATGCAGCAGACGGACGTCGGGCCTCGGTTGAACGGCGAAATAAAGGTTGTGATGGCCGAATTTTGCACCACGGCCAGAAGTATCGGAAGCGCCGCAGCGGAGCGGGCGGCAACGGTGCAACTGGTGGCTGCAGCGGCATATCTCGGAGAGACCGTCGGCCCTGCTATCACCAAGCAAATCCTGTCGGCTGTGATTGCGTCAATTGGGTAGACACTGAAATAACACTGAACGGCAATACCATTTGTAACTTGTAGGCATTGCCGCTCCTCACGCTGAGAGAGCGACATGTACGTGGAAAAACAAAAAGAAGCAGGGTCAGGTAATCCGTGGCGGCGCTGCGGATATGCCTGCGCGCCGTCCACCCATGGTGCCGGGGCATGAGCCACGCTGCAACGAATTGGGCCATAACTCAGCGCGGATTGAAGCCTGCGACCAGGGTCGTCCTGTGGCACCTCTGCGACCGCCACAACCCCGATCTTGGCTGCTTCCCCTCCCAGGACAAACTTGCCTACGATTGCGAGATGTCGCGCTCTGCTCTCAACGAGCATCTCAAGATCCTGGAGCGCATCGGCCTTATCCGCCGCGAGCAGAATATCAACCCCCGCACCAAGCAGCAGGAGAACACGCGCTACCGGTTCTCGTTCGAGCCGGCACAAGATGTGGTGGTGCCGAGTCCGGAATCCGGACACGGGGCCGTGTCCGGAAAGGAGGCAAAGCCGTGTCCGGAAAATGCCAATAGCCGTGTCCGGATTCCGGACACTAACCTTGTAAGAGAACCAGTAAGAGAACCTCCAGGGCGCGCTGACGCGCGAGGCGGGGCGGATTTCGATATTTTGTGGGATTCATGGCCGGAGAAGATGCGCCCGGATAGCCGGGAAGCGGCTGCCAAGACATTCGCCAACCTTGGAGCTGACGACAGGGCGATGGCGATTGCGACAGCTGAGACCTATCGAACGGCCATGATCCTACGGAAGGAAAAGCCCCACATGATCCCTTTCCTGAAAAGGCAGCTGTTCCTCGAATTTCATGGCGGGCCGCCGATCGACAAGGACGGCGATTTCGTCATCACGCCTGACCGGCCCGAGTGGGGAGAATGGCTGGGCTCGATCCGTCGTCAATATGGCGACAGAGGGGTGGAAAGCACCGTTATGCATCGTCGCTTGGTGCGGAAAACACGGTGGCCGAGCGATCTTTCGCTTGCCCAAAGTGTAACCGAAATGGCAACATCTGTAACTGGAACGACACCTGCTTCGGCAGATCGGGGTTGATTGAATGGGACGTCTTTTTCTCGATACCCCAGCGGACATGGAGAAGCGGATCGACCGCTTCATCGAGCACATGCGGCACGCCGAGGGCGTCTTCTTCGCCAGCAACAAGCGAGGCCTGCCATCGCCTCGCGACCTGCTCTGGTTGCTATTCGCCGATGCCGTCGACACGCAACGCCAGATGCAGAACGTCGAGCGTCGCATGGTGTCGCGGGTCGGGTCGGCCATGCCTTCATCGAGAGAGACCGAGGGCGAAGCCTTCATCCGGGAACGGTCGCGCCTTGAAGACGGCATGCCCCAATACGACACTTCCGAGGTTCGGATCGTGGTTCACCAGTCGGGCGCCGACCGGATGGTCGACATCATGGACCTGCTGCGCTTCGTGCGGGCAGGGCGGCAGGGCCAGGACGCGCTGCGCTACAAGCGCACATTCCTGGCTCATGCCGGCGGCAATGGCGCGGAGTTCTGCACCCGCGTCTGGGATAAGCACCGCGTTGACATCATGTCGAGGCAGTCGCTGCACGACATCAAGAGCCGGGTTCTGGGGCAGATCCTCGCCGGCATCGAGCAGGAATTCGGGCTGGTCCGCACAAGCCGTGGTTTCCGTCGTCTGACGGTCCGGGAAATCGAGCGGCGCCGGAAGGAGCGCAAGCGCGAGGAAAACCGTCGCCGGCGCGAGGCGCAAGAAAATGCCGGTTGATATCGCCATGCCACGCAACCTGGTGGAGCGCCGCAAGAACGTCGGCTATGCCGCGGTCTGTGCCGTCGGCTTCGATGCCGATCCTGGTGTGTTCCGTCTCGCCCCGGCCGAGAATATCGAAGCACTTCTCCCCCAGCTGCAACCCGGCCGATGGGAGAGGCTTCACTTCGCGAAAGTCGTCTGGACGCCGGGTCTGCCGGTGGCGCGCACCCTTGTGCTGGCGGCCGAGCGGTTCCTCGCGAACGTCCATCTCGGGCAGCACTGGTATCGCTCCAGCCTCGAAACGCTCACCGCCGTGCTCCTGGCCGAGGCTGCCGCGCTCCGCTCGACCGTCTGGTCCCATGCCGAGCTGCTCGCACGTCTCAAGGCGCAGGCCGATCGTGAAGCTGACCGGTTTGCGGCGGGGGTCATCTGATGTTCCCGACCGCTGATCAGATCGCCCTGGCCATCGTCACGGCCTGCCGGCTTGCTGAGACGAGTCCAGTCCTGACGGCGCTCGGCCAAGTCGCGCAGCGCGAGGCGCGCGGGCGGCATCTGGCTTTCGCAGCTCTGACCGAAGCGTTCCCCGACGCTCGTAAGATCGGGATCGCCAGATGTTGCGGCTACGGCAAAGGGATGGCGGCTGCGCCTGGCAACCTTCCGACATACCGCAAAACCGCGTGGTGGCGTGACGATTGGATCGACGAGATCGTCGGCGCCGTCGTCGCCGAGCAATACGGCGAGCAAGCCCGATGATCGTCCGCCTCTCCCGTTTCATCCGCCGTCTTCGCGGCCGCGCAATTCCGCGCGTCTCGTGTCGCGGCATTCACCTGAGGATCAACTGACATGGACAATATGCCCACCGTACAAATTCCCGGTAGCGAGGTGCTGGAAGTGGAGCAAGACCTCTCGCAGGCCGTCGACGAGGAATTGGCCCGCGACACGAGCGAAGTGAAGCCCACTGTTCGCAACATGATCGCCAACACCGGCATATCGCTGAAACGCCTTGTCGATCAGATGCGCACCAAGGAAACCGAGCTGGAGGCGGTCAAGGCCGCCGCGACGGTTGAGTTCGAGCGCGTCATCGCTCAGGCGAAACTGGTGCGCGACAATAGCCACCAAGAGACCGATGCCGATCTTCACCAGATCAGGACGACACTCGAGGTACTCGATCCCGCCCGGGCCAAGCTGGCGGAAATGGCATAAGCCATGGATGCCGTTGTCCCCTTTGACGCCTCCGGACTCGCTCAGGTGATCGAGCGAGCTCGAATGCTGTTCGACGACGGCGACGTCGCATCGGCGCGCATGCTGGCCTCTGGAGCCTATGACCAGGCGAAGGCGGCAGGCAGCTATGCTACGCGCTTTCATGCCGGCGAACACCTGATCACCAAGGCGCGGCGGCTCCAGGCTGACGCGCTGATCATCGAGGCCCGCGCCAAGATCACGATCGCCACCGAATGGTCGGCCGCTCAGGAATCGGGCGAGGCGTCGAAGGGCGGGCGACCGAAGAAAACCGTTCCATCTGAGAACGGTTTTACAGCGGCCGAGGCAGGACTGACGCGAAGGGAAATCCACGAGGCCCGCAAGCTGGCCGACGCGGAACGCCGGGATCCTGGCATCGTCGAGCGCGCCATCGCCGGCCGTGTCGCTGCTGGACTCGAGCCGAGCCGGGCAAACCTGCGCGTGGCGATCGGCACGGACAGCGCCAGCGGCGCCGAGCGCGGCAACAATCTCTACGAGACCTGCCCGGAAGCCATGCACACACTCCTGGCGCTGGAGACCTTCGGCGGTCGCATCAAGGAACCGGCGTGCGGCCGGGGCGCGATCTCGCGCATGCTGGAGGCGGCCGGCTATGACGTCGTACTCTCCGATCTCGTTGACTATGGTACGCACGATCGCCATGGCGTCCTGCAGACCGTGCAGGACTTCGTCACCAGTGAGGCAGGCGACGACTGCGACGATATCGCCACCAACCCGCCCTACGGCTCGGCACTCAACGCTTTTGTCGCGCACGCGCTGCGCGTCCATCGGCCGCCGAAAATGGCGCTGCTGCTCAACCTGAATTTCCTCTGCGGCTTCGACGATCCGGACCGCAACTACGCCATGGACGAGTGCATGCCGGCGCGCGTCCACGTCTTCTCCCGCCGCCTGCCAATGATGCATCGCGACGGCTGGGACGGAAACGAGGCCAATAGCCGGATGAATACGGCTTGGTTCGTCTGGGAGCAGAACCTCGTCGGCGAATATGCCGGTCCGACGGTCATTAATCGCGTCGACTGGAAGGACTATCAGCCGGGAGCTGCCGCATGAAGCACACCCGGTCCCTCGCCGAAATCGAAATCCGCCAGAAGGTCGTCGCTCGATTCCGCGAGCTGTGGCCCGACGCCCGGATCATTCACGAGATGAACGTGGAGGGCGGCGCGGCGCGCGCTGACGTCGTCGCAGTTCAGCCTGACCGGGTCTGGATTTGCGAGATCAAATCCGAGCGCGACACGCTCTCACGGCTGCCCGACCAGGTGAAGTTCTTCGGGCCTTCCTGTCACGGCCTGATCATCGCCGCGCACGCGAAATGGACGACAAGCCCCGGCATGTCGGAGCCGCACCCGAAACATGGCTACCGCACGACGATTCCGAGCAAGATTGACGACTCTCTCACGGGCGTAAGCCGTCGGCTGTACGACCTCTGGACCTATCCCGAGCCGGTGCTGAACAGCGGGCGCCACTGGAGCGCACCCTTTTCCGTCCAGGTGCCTTGGTACCACCGAATGCTTCACCTGCTCTGGAGCGACGAGATCCGCTCCGTTGCCGGCGAGCATCGAATCGCCTGCACGTCGAAAACGTCTGGGTCGAAGCTGGCGAAAGACCTCTCGCAGCTGATGAACGGCCGAGAGATCGAGCGCGCCGTCTGCAAGCAGCTCCGCGCCCGCACGTTCGCCGAGGCTGACGAGCCCATCTTCGTCGATCGAAAGATCGTTCCCGCACACCCGAACTCTGTCCGCCAGGAGAGCATGCTTTGAATCATTTCGCGGGCTTCACCACGCCGGTCGTCGGCGGTCATCACGCCATGCTGCGCTTTGCCGAGGATGGTCGAGCGGAGCCGGTGCTTGGCCCCTGTGGCGCGCCTCGAGTTTTCCCGACCGAGCTGGAGGCGTGGAAGGCCGTCACTGAGAACCTGTTGCGCTACTTCAATGGGCATTTGCGGCGCGATGGCGAGACCATCACCAGCGCCCGCGACGCGGCCGAGCGCATCTTTCGAAAAGGCAGGATGATTCCGGTGGAGCATCGATAGCCATGACTGACAAAAAAGGTTTCACCGAGGGGTGGGCAAAGAGGGGCGTCGCCGGGACTCCTCACTATTTTCGCCGCATTGGAGTTGGACTCGCTCGCTCGCTTTGCGGTGCCCAGGACGCGCCGGCGGGCTGGCTGTCGCCGGAGATCAACTCGCAGTGCTGCGAGCGTTGCGCCAAGCTGAGAGATAAGGAACTCTCGAAAGGGAACGCTGCGCCGCGAGAGGCGGGCAAGGACGAGCGATACGACCGTCGCATGAGTGACGGGAAGGCGGGCGACAAACGCGCGCTGGCGGTGCCTCTACACTCGACATAAAATGGGGCAGCGGAGACCAATCCGCTGCCCCTCCCTACCACAGCCGCCGGCGGAGCGGATTCATGGTTAGGTTTGCAACCCATCACGCCTGCGTGAGTTGTGTCATTGACGGTCGATCTCCTTTCGGAGTGTAGCCGTTGAGGCCCGTCGCTCGCTCTCACTAGCTGCGGCAGGCTTTCGTTCACGAAATGATCGGTGAACGTTCTGATTTAGCAACCGCAGAAAACCCTTGATTGTCAGGAGTTGGCGGCATCCTACATCAACATCGAGCGGGCATGCGCCTGGCGCAGCTGAGCCTCCATGGTGCGGATGGTGCGCGACGCTGCCGCCAGCGTGTCGGCCCATTTGTCGGCCTTGGTCGGGTCGACCGATTTCAGCGCGACGCACTCGCCGTCTTTGAAGCCGCCGGAAATCGCGGTGATGATCCGCTCGACCGTCCTCTCCATCCTGCTCATGGCAGCGATATCGTCCTTCGACGGCTCGGCGCGCTGCTCGCCGTCGAACATGCCGCCTTGCTCTTCGCGGTCGCGTGCGGACTGCGCGGCAGCTCTCACGCCCGACCAGTCTTTCAGCTTCCCGCTGGTGAACAGCTTCACGATCTGGAGCTGATCGCGCTTGGGGAGGTCGACCAGATAGTTTGCGTGACCGAGCGGGAACTGGTTGCTGTCGACCAGAGACTGGATGGTCTCGTCCAGATTGAGCAGCGCCGTGCGGGCGGTGATGCGCGCCGGCTGCACGCCGATATCCTTCGCCAGCTTCTCGATCGTCCAGCCGCGGTCAAGCATCGCCTGAAACGCGCGGGCCTCTTCCATCGCCTTGATGTCGGCACGGGCTAGGTTTTCCACGATCGCCTGCAGCGCCATTTCGTTGTCGTCGATCTTGACGACCTCGCAGAGAATGTCGGCCGCCTCGATCATCTGGTGAGCGCGCCAGCGGCGCTCACCACCCACGATCATGAATTTGCCGTCGACCGGGCGAACCGTGATGGCTTGGATAAGGCCGCGCTCCCGGATCGATTCCCCCAGCTCGCGAAGCTTGATCGGGTCGAAGTGTTTGCGCGGCTGTTCGGGGTTCGGGATAACCTGGTCGAGGGGGATGCGCTTTTTCATGGGCCTGGTCTCCGTGGTAGGGAAGTTTCCTTTGTAACAACAATAACTTAGCCTGTAACCAATACGGTTACAAGTGGGTTACAAGGAAATGTTCTCCACGATGGCGCCCAGAAAAAGGTGTGATGGTTGGGGAGCCGATCAGAGGCGGCAACGGGCCGCCTCTTTTCTCTAACAGCGCAGTGAAATTCGCGTTGATCGCACCCCGGTTCAATCAACCGTGATATTCATGGTAATCTTCGAGGTACCAGAGCGCTCGGCGTTTTTGCCCGTAACGGCGAAAACAAAGGTGTCGGCACCCTTGTAGCCGCTTTGGGAATGATAGGTGATGCTTGAGCGGTTCGGCGCTGTGGCGACGCCATGCTCAGGCGCGGAAATGATTTTCATACTTGAGTTGCTGCCAGAGCCATGGACGAAGATGGGGAATACACATTTTTGGCCGCTGTGGGCCATGCCGCTGCCGGTGGCGTCTGCGCCGAAATTGAAACGCAGTCGGTATGGGCAAGAGTCCGCGTGCGCTGACGATGCAAGCACCAGTACCAGAAGGCTGGCGGGGAGAAGAGCTGGGAGTTTCATGAGTTTCATGGCGATAGAGCACTTTCTCTGCTGTTGATCGATGCCCGCTGGTATCTTCATTACGGACGCCTGACGCGATCAGGTCTACTGCCGTCCTGGTCCGGCCGTCTATTAGGTGCGCGTAACGTTTTGTTGTTTGCCAATAGCTCTCTCAATCCATGTTGCAGTGAACAAGCGCGGTCGCGTAGTCGATGCCGGTCTCTTCGGCATAGACGGAGGCCTGATCGCCGGGGCGATTGGTGGCGACCGGCGCCGGCGGCTGGCGGCTCTCGACCAGCTCCATGAGCCGGTCGAAATTCGCATCCGGCATGCGGAGCGCTTCCCGGGCAGGATCCTCCAGGAACGCCCCCATCTGGTCGCGCTCGGAGGCCTCGGCCGTTCCCCAATTCTGGTCGGCGACGCCGGCGTTGATCAGGTCGTATCCGTCCAGGCTGAGCAGGATGCGCAGCGCGTTGTGGAACCGGGCCGCGGTCATGCCGCCACCGGCTCGATACGGGCCTTCTTGAAAATGGCCGGCTTCATGAATTTCTTGGCCTTGTCGAGCGCGGTCTGCGCCGCCTGCTCGCTCGGGAACTGTTCGGCCCGGTCCATGCTGTAAGCCCAGACGGTGCCGCGCAACGGCCACTTCTCGCCGTTGTGATTGACGGTAACGATGAACATTGTTCTGGTCTCCGAGGTAGGGATTGATCAGCGGACGAGCTGGAGGACCAGGCTACGAGCCGCCTGCGAGCGCTGCGGTGCGGCGGCGATCATGGATGCCCGATGCGCCGCGAAAGCCCTGTCGTCCATGGCGCTTACCGAGCGAAGATGCATCTTGATCGCGATGTTGTTCGGGTTGTCGGCGAGGGCTTCTGAAAGCTCGCCGATGTAGTCGATCCTGGTGGTGGTCGGGGTCATCATTTCCGGTCTCCGTGGTAGGGGATGAACCGACGTCGCGCATGCGGCTTGTGCTAAGCCCGGCCCGCGCTCCCGAGCGGCTTTCGGCCGCCGGATGAATGAGCGAGAAGTCACCAGTTGCCAGCCCGCATTCGTCGGGTTGTTTTGACAAAGACTGCAGTGGTGAAAGGAAGCGGCTTTGCGACATTGGTCCAGATTTCTAAGTTACTTCAATAACTTAGCTTGTAACCAAATCGGTTACAAGTGGCACCAACTGAAAAAAGACAATAAATTCAACCACTTCGCGGTTTTAGCTGACCGGCTGGAACCGGCTCTGCAGGACTTCAACGGAGATCGAGCGCTTGTCGTCTCCCGACTGCACCAGCGCCTGGTCGACATGCTCTGGATTGACGCCGATCACGGTCCATGTGCGGCCTTGGGCGTCGGGTGCCATGGCGCCGAGGTAGGCGGCCACATGGAGAGGCTGGGGCTTCTCGCGCTGGCGGTATTGCGCCGGCAGCTTGGGATGCTGCCAGGCGCAACCCTGGGCCTCCAAGCCATATTCGAAGACCTCGAGTCCGAGCCGGTCTTTCAGCCACACGGAGATGTAGGCGCGATGGCAATACTGGTTGTCCGTCGGGGCCTCGTAGCAGAGCAGCGCGCAATCCTTGCCGGCCGAGAGATCCTCCATCTTGGCGACGATCCGGCCGGGATCAAGCTTGGCGAGGCTCTCGAAATAGAGCTGCTTATAATCTCGTTCGCTGGCGGTCTTGAACCATTCGCCTGGAGCCAGCTCCGGCATCTTGCGATAGCCGGCGGGGTAGCCGCGCGGGGTTCCCCTCGAAACGCCGATCTTCTGGATGGTGCTGGGCAGTGGGTGGAACCAGCTTGAGGTAAAAATGCGCATCTAATCGCCTTCCGTGGTAGGGGTTTGGACAGGACCAATTGTAAACTTGTGGAACCTCTGCAGCAACCAAAAATAGACCAGTTTGTTGCCGATTTGGTGCGTTGCTCTACCCGTACATCTGCATTAGGTAGAGGTTATCTCTCGCGCTTTCGGGCAAGACTCTGTGGTAGGGGTCGAGAGGCAGGCCGATCAGGGGCAACCCGGTCGGCCGTTGTATTTTCCGGCGTGCCTGGGGGACGTCGTAGCAGCGCGGCCAAACCACCCACCCGTCGATTGCCTCATAGGTCAACCAGCGCGGAAGGCTCTTGAAGTCCCCGAGCCATGTGCGACCAGTGAGCATGCCGCTCCCGACATATTCCGGCCCGTCGTGGAAGAATCGGAACCGTTGTCTGACCGGCTCGGATGACACCCACAGATCGAGATCATCGGCCAATTCGACGCGCTCCACGGTATCGCGGCGCAGGGCTCGAGCGATGAAATTCTGGTCTATGCGGTGCGGGGTCATCATGTCGAAGACCTTGCGAATGCCGGCGTCGATCAGGATAAAGCGCATTGCAACCTCCTGGCGCTCGAACGCCGATCGATGGCAGGCGCCTTCTCGGCTTCGAAAAGGTCGAGCCACCATTTCATCAGCTCGGCCTGGTAGCGATCGTCCCGATCGCGGCGACGCGGCCGGCGCAGCTGGCGTTCAATCCATGCCAGCCTGTCGCGCAGCACGGGCCGGTAGAGCAGATGGCGAAACGCGTCGCCGAGCTGCATGTCTAGGCTGTAAATGCCGGTGGCTCCGAGAGGCGACCAGTCGCAGTGCCACGAGGACCACATATCGAGGGCCTGCGTGATGGAAGGAAGCCGGCGCCGCCGGTCCTCCTCGCTTTCGGGTGGGGTTCGTAGGGGGATCATGGGGCAAGTCTCCGTGGTGCCAAATATGATCTATAGTGTAACCAAAATGGTTACAATTAGGCCAACCTAAAAGTGATTTCGGCGGCCGTTCTTCCAGACCTTCACGGTGACTGTGTTCACGTAGGTCCCGACTTCGGCGAAAGAGCCGTGAGGCAGATCGTGAAAACTGCCGTTCAGCTTCTCGATCAGCGCGCGGAAGGCGATGGCCTTGCGGGTCTCGCGGAACTCGGTTCCGGCTGACATAATGGCGGCAAGGCAACCGTCGTCTTTCAGGAAGTCGAGGGCATGGACGACGTGATCGATATCGCGCTCCATGTCGAAGGGCGGGTTCATCACAATCCGATCGTAAAGGCCGGTGACTGATGGGCGCAGCGACAGGAAGTCGGTGGCGTACACCTTGCGATAAATGCCTTGGGCCTGGAGCGCTGCGGCCAGCGGCGCCTGCAGCTCGACGCAATCGACCTGGTTGTCGAAGCGGTATTCCTTGCGCCACCGGTCCATCCGGTCAGCTTGGCCGTAGCCGTAATGGTCGGAAAAGTCCTTGATGCTGGAGACGCAGCGCCGCGCCAGATTGCCCGTGCCGGCGCTGGGCTCGAGGACGGTCAGCCGCGGCTTCTCGATCGGCTGCAACAGGGGCACGCCCTTAAGCACTTCCTCGGCCGCGCCGTCGGGTGTCGGGAAGAATCCGAAGTTCCGCGCCGGCGTGGTCTTCCGGTTGCGGAACAGGTCATCGGGCTCTTGGGTCTGCCCGTCGCCGATCACCTCGCCGTAGTATTCGGCGAGCATCTTGTTGACCTTCACGACAAGGTCGTCGCGGGTAAACCACAGATGGGCGTTGCCGTTCTTGTAGGCGAGGATCTTGAAATATTCGCCGTGATGCTCCGACTGCTGGGGGTCAAATCCCTTGCGCTCGGCGCGCACCACGTTCTCGATGCTGTTGTACGACGGCTTCTTGCCGTCCAGGACCGAGAAGGTGCGCTCGATATCGCGAACGGTCTCCCATGTGCCACCATACGACACGTGCCCATGGTCGCGGTCGAAGGCATAGGTCAGGATCATTCGGCTCCCGACCTTGAAACCGTCGTGGGAGCGGAAACGGCGGTCGAGCTTGGAAAAGGCCGTCGCTATGCCGCGCCGGAAGATCATTTCGGATTCGCCGGCCCATTTGTCGATGGTGGCATACACGTTGTCGACCGTGACCGGCGGGATCCCCATGATCTCGTCGAGATTGACCAGTTCCTTGCCGTCGCCGTGCCGATGATTGTAGCGCTCCGGCACCCACTTCAATGTGTCGCGCAGCTCGTCCTTGGCCTGCTTGTCCATCAGGACTTCCAGGTCCGTCATCTTGACCAGATAATTCCAGCACGAAATGTCGATCAGGCGGATGGCGGTCCGCTTCCACTGCTCGGCGTCTGGCAGATCGACTGCCTCGAAAAAGGCCCTGACCTCGTGGTTGTCGCGCTCGCCGTAGCGAGAGGAGGCATGATCGCCGGCGGCCGCTTTCCAGAGCGACGCGGCTTTCTTCAACTCTCGATCGGCCTGCTCGATCGAGGCGAATGCGCCGTGATAGGCGGCCACCGCTGCATCGCGATAGGCCACGATCTGCTCGACGGTGTTGCGGGGGATCAGCGCGTTCATTGCTTCGCCTCGACCGGCTTGGCGCTGACGGCGCGGTGCATCTTCTGGAAGGCGAAGACGTCTTTGCGATCGATCACGATCTCGTAGCGCTTGCTGCCATCGGGCAGCGTGAACTCGTATTCGGTTGGCTTGGTCATTGGTCTAGGTCTCTGTGGCAGGGGCTAGGGACGGTCGGCGGGACGACTCCCGCCGACGTATCAAAAGGGGTGTCTTTTCTCGGCCCTGTCGTGCATCGCTTTTCCCTTGCGAGTTTCGTTGAGATCGAAAGCGAAGTCCGCTTCTTCGGCCGCGAGGCGTTCGGCGCGGCGCTCGCGGCAGTTGGGGCAAAGCTCGGAATCGTGCCAGCGACAGGGCTCAAGGCATTCGTTGCAGTAAAAGGACATCTAAGACTCCGTGGTAGAAATTACGTTGTAACCACAAGAACTTAGCTTGTAACCAAAATGGTTACAAGTGGGTTACAAAGAAAAAGCTATTGGGCGCCTAGATGCGTAGCGGTGGAAGCGGTCGGCCGCGCAACTATGCCTGCGCAATTGTTCCTTGCCTCACTTGCTGCAATTGGTCGCGAAGGCGTATCTTTCAGAATATCTACGTATTTAGAGGATGGCTTTGGGGGGTGCTCTGAAACGGTTGGCGCGATTAATCGGGGTTGTTGCGCCAGGTACATTGGGCGCGGCTCTCATCCGCTTTTGCGTCATGACCATCCGCAGGCCTTGCTTCCACTGGTCGCCTTTTGTGGTGCTGGCATGTCTGTCGCTTTGTGGAGGCGTTTCTTGGTCACAGGAGGCCCAACCAGATCAGCACAGCCGACCCCCGCAACTAACTGCTACTGAAAACCAAGGTCCAAAAGAAAGCGCCCCAGTTGTCGCGCCGGAGCTTAGGCAGGTTGTCGCCGACGAGAGGTCCGACGTTGGCGAGCAAGGCGGCGGCAAAAAAGATTGGAGCGAAAGCCTTATTGAACACGCGCCGGACTGGTCTGTGGCCTTCTTCACCTTTGTCCTTTGCGTATTCACCGGCCTGCTTTGGCGCTCCACCAACAAGCTCTGGCTGGCGGGCGAAAAGCAGATGAAAGTGATTGAGAAAAACGCTGCGCAGCAATCCATCGACATGAAGGCCTCTATCAAGGTTGCGGAAGACGCTGCCAAAGCCGCTGGTAGATCCGCCGAAGTCGCCGAACGCACCATGATCTTGAATGATCGGCCATGGGTGGGGGTCGATCTCGACATCGTCGGCCCTTTGGTTTTCACCGCCGATAACTGCAGCATCAAATTGGCGATGACGATTACTAATCATGGGCGGTCGCCGGCCATCAGAGCCGAACCTTACGTCGAATTTTTTGTTTGCACTCAGAAGGCAATCGAGTGGAGAAACAAAATGGAAGGCATGGCCAAGAGTATGGTCGTGAATATGTTTGGAGAAACATTGTTCCCCGCCGTTCCCCGCTCTAAAAAGTGGACTCTCACCGTAACCAGGGATGACATCCTGCACGGGATAGCCGAAGACGACGAAAGCCGTATTCGACCGATGGTGGCCTATTGTGTTTACTACGGCCTCCCAACGGGTGGCCACGCTCGCTATACGTCCGGCATCCGAGAAATCTTCCGAACCGGCCACGAGCCCTTCGACGGCGAAACGGCTACCTTTGACACTAACAAGATCAGATTCTTGGAAATGGTGACCGAAGACGCCACCTAAGCCTCGCGCCACCCAATGATACAGCTCGAACAGCCCGTCCCGCCCCACGAGACGGGCTGCGGAAGCCGGCATGCGATGCTTCCGGGGGGCGACCGGCCTTTGTCTTCGCGAAGCCCGGAAGGATGACCGCTAGAATTCCGCCTCGCCACCTCCGATCGCTATGCCGTGCCGCAAGTCATCCGGCCCCGAAGCGGACGCGATTCAACGGCTTTTGCGGTCCAAGACATCAGCTGGCCCGAGCAGCGACGATCCCATCGGCGAGCGCAAAGTACTCAATCAACACCGGAGAAATAGCAGCGAAGGCATTTGAGCGTCCGGCCAAGCCGGCCACCATGGACCCGAGTTGCCGCGTCTTGCGGGCGAACCCCTGATAGAGGTCTCGTACCGACTTCGACCCTTGTACAAATGCATAGGCTTCTGTGCCGGGTATGAACCGTGACTTCAGGCTTGCGATCTGGGCGTCGGATAATGGGTTGTCAGGGATGTCGAGGAGTATTTTGTCCATCTTGTCCGCTGCATTCCCGAACGCCTGAGCCGCAGCCTGGAATGACTCACTGCCGTCGCTGCTCCGCAGTTCGCGGGCCTGGAGGCCTTTCATCAGTTCTGAAATCGCCTCAAGGGCGGTTGCGCTCGCCGCCCGGGACGCCTGTTCAGTCTCAGGGCTGCCAAAGATGTTTCCAAATTCGGCGGCGTGGGCTGAGGAGCAGCACAGCAGCCCCGCGGTCAGCATGAAAATCAGCTTGTTTTTATGCACACCATTGTCCCCTCATTTTGGCTTGCTCCTCATTCAAGGACTTGTCAGCCACCATCTTTTTCCATGCGGTGTCGACAGCTGGGAGAGCGACAAACCCGCAGTAGTCCGCGATAAAGGATGTTCGGAATTCGTCGGTTATGCCATCAGCTTTCGACTGACGATAAACGGAGAGATAGAAATTAAACATCTTCCAGAGATCGAATTTGGCGCTCTTTTCATTTTCGGGTGTCAGTTTGCCCGTGACCAGATCGCGAACAAAGCCGCGCTGCTCTAAAGTATCGAGCAATTCCCGACCATCATTTTGAATGGTGTAGGTATTCGCAGCTTTTAGCGCCGCAGTTGTCGCGGCCAGTTGATACCAAGTGATCCCAAATCCGACTGCCGCCACAACCACCCCGACGGCGGCTGCGATAGACGTTAGCTGATTGACGTTGGCTCCCAACCATGCCCAGGAACGCTTCATGCCGCTTTTCCTCCGGCTAGATTGCTGCTCGATAGATCAACGTTATCATCTGCAAAGCGAATAGCTAGCAATACTCTCATAATGTGGGCTAGCGGGATGGCGGGTTGAGCCACAGGCGGCCGTGTAGGACCGGGCCAGACCGTTGTCGGCCATGGTGTAGTGCTGGCGCGCCATGTCCCACGGCCGATCGAGCGGCGCGCAGGGATCGAGGTCGAAGCTTTCGGCACCGCCGAGCGCGGCCAGGATCGCGGGAGGTGTCAGCCAGACGTCGGTGCCGGCCGCAGCGGAATGATGACTACCGATGGGCATCGACGGGCTCCCCGGTCAGTCTGCGCAGCACGTCGCCGACGCTGGTGATGGACGTCTCAAGCCGCTCTTCGTCGATCTCGGCCAGGTCGAGCTTGGTTTCGTTCCCGGCTTCGTCGATCATCGTGAAGACGTTGGCGGTGGAGTGCGGCTTGCGCAGGATATCCCACGCCCAGCGGGCAGCGGCTTCGGCATCGCCTTCGCCTTCGTAGTCGATCTCCCATGTGATGAGGTAGCGAGCCATCACGCGGCCTCCTCGTCTTCCTCATCCGCGTCTTCGCGAACGAGCTGGTCGAAAGTCCACTCGGCGCCGTCCTCGTCGAGGAACACGATTTTGCCGTCGCGCTTGGCCGTCTCCTGGTCGTTCCAGAAGATTTCGGTGCCGCCCGAGTGTTCGGGCTCGCCGGTCTCCGGATCGATATCGAGGAGGTGCGCACGCCCGGTGAGGCGCTCCAGGGTTCCGGTGATCGGGCTGCCCGTTGGCGATAGGTAGCTGGCCATGGTCTTTGGTCTCCGTGGTAGGGGTGGTGTCAAAATGGTTGCAGAAAGTCTATTGACAGAAGCCGGGGGGGCGAGGCAAAAAACATGCAGCCTGATTCTTCTGTGTGCGTCGGGCTGCTCCCCCAAATCAGATGGCGTTTTCCATCGGTCCCGGCTTGATGCCGAGCTGGCCGGCGATGAAGCCGACGACGTCGCTGACGCCTTCACTCTCCAGCGTTTCCAAGGTCTGGCGGAAGCGGCGACGGAAGTAATCCTGATGCTCGGAGCCGGCATAGTCGGCCATGGCAAGAGCCGTCGCGAACGTGACGGCCTGGAGGCGAGGTCCGGTGAACCCGGATTTCTTGTGAAGCCCTTCGGTGATTGCGACCAAGCTCATGGCGGGTGTCCTTCGCAGAAGTGATGTAACCGATTTGGTTACAAGGTGAACTTATGCGGTTACACCCCTATTGCAAGAAAAAAATCGGGGTTTCGGACGTATGTTTCAGGGTGTTGTGCCGAAGGAATGCATCGCGCAGATCCTTCGCGTGTCTGAGGTCGACAAGTGGGGCCGCGTCTACAACTGCTGTTCCGGGACGTTCCGGTTCGAGCAGATCACGCTGGCCACTTTCCCCGGCGTCGAGATGCACTCCAACGACGTCAGCCTCTACTCCTCGGCGATTGCCGGCTATGTGCTGGGCAAGCCGATCGACTACGAATTCCACGGCGCGCTCGACTTCGTGAACGAGTTCGATTTCAGGGAACCTGATCAGCGCCTCGCAGCGCTGGCCGTCGCCTTCAATCTCGGCCGCTTCGCTGGTGGCAAGGCCAACGTCTACAAGACCAGCCACCGCAACCACCTGGTTGCGAACTTCGCCGGCTATGTCGAGCGCACCTTGGAAAAGGTCCGCAAGCTGCCGGGGATGATACCGATCAAGAGCTATTCGCCGCGCGACTGGATCGAGCATCTGGACGAGGCGATCGAGCGAAAGGCCGCGATCTTCTCCTACCCGCCGTTCTACAAGGGCGGCTACGAAAAGATGTTCGAGTTTCTGGCCGAGAACATCAAATGGGACGCTCCCCGATATGAGCTGTTCGACCCCAAGGCGCTGCGCGGTCTCATCGAGCGCGTGCGGCAGGCTGGCGTCCCCTACTGCATCCTCTCGGACCAGATTTACGACGATCTGAAACCGGAGCTGGAGTTCGTCTCCGGCCGGGGCCACCCGCACTACTGCTACGTGTCGACTGGCAAGTCGTCCTTCCTGCAGCTCGTGCCGCGCTCGGCTCCCTTCCGCTACAAGCCGATCGACGTCGAGAAGATCAAGCCGGATTCGGTGGTGACGATCGCTCGGGCCGATGCCGCCCAGATGACGTTCCTCAAGGACGTCTACCTGAAAAAGGGCATCACCCACACGCCCGGCATGGTCAACTACCTGGTGCGCGTCGACGACATGCTGGTCGGCGGCCTGATCTACAACCTCGACAAATTCGCGCGCCAGTCGATCTACCTGCTGTCGGATTTCTCGATCTCGCGTGAGGGCAGGCTGTCGAAGCTTGTCACCAGGCTCGCCTGCAACGGCGAGATCCTGCGCGATATGGGCAAGCGCTTCGTCGACCGCTTCAACAAGGTGCAAACGTCAGCGTTCTCGGAGCATCCGGTCTCGATGAAATATCGCGGCATCTTCGAGCAGACCAAGCGCGAAGAGATCGACGGGCCGGAAGGCAAATTCAGACTGCATTACGTCGGCGCCCGCATCGATGAGACGCCGCAACAAGCGTTCGAGTGGTGGTATGGCAAGCACTTCAACCGTTGACTGGAAGTCTCTCGACGTCGAGGCGCGGCAGGTTGATCCGAAAGCGCTCCGGCGCCGCGAGAAGAACGCGCACTACATGGCGCCTGCCATGTTCAAGCGCCTTGTCGAGAACGTCAAAATCGACGGCCGACTGACCACAACGGTCCTGGTGTGCCAGGACAAGGACGGCTCTCTCGAGATCCTGTCTGGACATCACCGCACCGCCGCCGCGATTGAGGCCGGCTTGCCGCTGGTCGACGCGCTCGTGATCACCTCGCATCTGAGCGAAAAGCGCAAGGTCGCGATCCAGCTCAGCCACAACTCGATCAACGGCGAAGACGACCAGTCGCTGCTGGCCCAGCTCTACGCCTCACTCGACATCGATGCGAAGAAGTTCTCCGGTCTCGATGACAGCGTGCTCTCGGGCGACAAGGGACCAGGCGCTGCTGCACTCGGCGGCGCCAACATCAAATACGACGAGCTGCTGTTCGCCTTCCTCCCCGAGGACCGCGTGCAGTTCGAGGTCGAGATGGACGCCATCGCCAAAAGGGCGAAGCGCTTCCGCATTCATGCCGCCCCGCAGTCGAGGTTCGACGACTTCTTCGACACCATCGTGCGCACCAAGCAGGGGCTCAACATCGTCAACTCGGGCATTGCTCTCGCAGCCATGGCGCGCCTGGCCGGCGAGCGGCTCGATCAACTCGAAGCCGAAGCGGAGGACAAACCTGATGCGGCATGAGCTTCCCAATCTGCGCGGCGCGTTCTCCGAGCCCAGCGCAACGCCGGCCGCGCCCGCTTCCGCCACGCCCGCAATCATCGTCGGCGCACTGTTCGCGTTCGGCTTCCTCGTGTGTCTCGCACGCGTCCTGTTCGTGTGATCGGCATGCATTCGTGTGTGTGTAACGCAGTGTCGGTGGTTAGCATGGTCGCAACAGCAAGCATTCTCGGTCAGTTTGCGCATTTGCGCTGGTTGACCAACGCCAAGCCCGGCAAGGCTTTGCAGGATGGTTTCGCAGTCATCTCGTCCCCTCTCGGCCCGGTCTACATGGGGTGGGATTTGGGGAGCGAAAAAAAGGGCCATCCCGAACAATGCGAACACTCACACGCGCGAGTGGTCCGGTGATCAAGACCAAGTCGAGCGTGAAGGAGCCGACCGCAAAGCCCAAGGCTGTACCGGCCAAATCGAAGCCGGAAGCGGGGCCGAAAAAAAAGCCGGCGCGGGGCAAGAAGAAACCGGCCAGCAAGGCAAAGCCCCCTGTTGAGCCGAAGCCTGCTGCCCAGCCTGCTCCCAAGCCTGAGCCGGCATCACAGGCGAAGGCGGAAGAGCCCAGCAAGGGCGGCGCATCGCCGAAGCTCACTGCCCGCGACGTGCCGCGAGTCATTGCGATGCTGCGCCAGTGCGGTGGCATCAAGACCGTCGCGGCCGAGCGGCTGAACGTCGGGCGCACCACGCTCTACGCCTTCCTGAACGAGCATCCTGAAATCCAGGAGGCCGATTCCGAGATTGCCGACGAGCTGCTCGACGTCGCCGAGGGGCAGGTGGTGATCGCGCTCCGCTCTGGCGATTTGCAGACCGTGCGCTGGTACCTGGAGCTGAAAGGCAAGGACCGGGGCTATGTGCGCCGCATCGAACAGACGGGCAAGAACGGCGGTCCGGTGGAGACGCGGCAAAAGCCCGATCTCGCCAACATGTCAGACGAGGAACTGGAAATCCTGCTGCGCGCCGCAGAAAAGCGGGAGAGCACAGCCGGCGGAAAGTGAGCCATGGCGCGCATATCAGGCGTCATCCCGCCAACACCGGACGAAATCCGGATTGAGCTGGATCGGCGAGCATGCGCTCGCTCGCTCGCCGAGTTCGTCAAGCGGGCTTGGCATGTCCTGGAGCCGGGGCAGCCCTACAAGCACGGCTGGCACATCGATGCCATCTGCGACCATCTCGAGGCGGTGACACTCGGCGAGATCTTGCGGCTGCTCATGAACGTGCCTCCGGGCACCATGAAATCGTTGCTGTCGGGCGTCTTCTTCCCGTCTTGGGAGTGGGGACCGCGCGCCATGCCGCATTTGCGGTTCATGGGCACGTCCTACAAGGACTCGCTGGCGATCCGCGACAACGTCAAAACACGACGTTTGGTCACGTCCAAATGGTATCGAGATCGCTGGGGCGATCAGTTCACCATGATCGGCGACCAGAACACCAAGACCAAATTCGAGAACGACAAGACCGGCTTCCGCGAGGCGATGGCGTTCAACTCGATGACCGGCTCTCGCGGTGATCGCGTGCTCCTCGACGATCCGCTTTCTGTCGCGATGGCGAAGTCGCCGGTCGAGCGCCAGACAGCGAACGACACCTTCCATGAGGCGCTGCCGACGCGTCTCAACAATCCCGATTCGTCAGCGATCATCGTCATCATGCAGCGGTTGCACGAGGACGACCCTTCGGGCGTCATCCTGGCCAACGACTACGGCTATGAGCACCTCATGCTGCCGATGGAGTTCGAGCCCGAGCGCAAATGCTACACCTCGATCGGGTTCGAGGATCCTCGCAAGGTCGACGGCGAATTGCTGTTTCCCGAGCGCTTCCCGCCTCACGTCGTCGAGCGCGACAAGAAGATCATGGGCAGCTACGCCTCGGCGGGGCAGTTCCAGCAGCGCCCCGCGCCCCGCGAAGGCGGCATGTTCAAGCGCTCCTGGTTCGATGGCAAATTCGTCAGGCAAGCGCCCAGGGGCACGGTCTGGGTCCGCCATTGGGACTTGGCCGGCACGCGAGGCGGCACTGGCGCACGCACCGCCGGCGTCAAGCTCGGCCGCGATCTCGACGGCCACTACTACGTCGGCCATGTCGTGACCCTTCGCGAGGAAGGCAAATCGGTCCGCAAGACCATCAAGGCGCAGGCGGCGGTCGACGGCAAGACGGTCAACATCAGCCTGCCGCAGGATCCCGGGCAAGCCGGCAAGTCGCAGGTCCAGGACTATGTCTCTGATCTGGCCGGCTACCGGGTCCATGCCGAGGGTGAAACCGGGGACAAGATCACGCGCGCCGAGCCGTTCTCGGCACAGTGCGAATACGGCAACGTCTTCATCGTCGAAGGCGAATGGAACGAACTCTATCTCGACGAACTCTGCATCTTCCCGGCCGGTAAACTCATGGACCAGGTCGACGCATCTTCCGGAGCCTTTACGAGGCTGCTCAACATCAAGGGGGCCATGGTGATCAGCGACGACGTGCTTCGCCGCGCCTCCCAGCCGGCGCCGCGATGATCAGAAGGTTTTTTCGCGCAGCGCGCCGCATGTTGCGGAAGCCGGCGGCGGATGCCGCACCAGCGCCGCAGCCGAACGCGACGCCGCCTGGCACGCGTGGCCCAACACGCATCTCGGACGCTATGCTGTCGGCCTTGCGCGCCCAGAAGGCCACGGCTGCGCAGCCGGTGTCCGTCTTCACCATGCCGCAGCATCCTGCCGGCGTGCTGCCGTCCGGAAACACCGGCCTCGCCATGGACAGCGCCATCGGCGGCGTCCACTCGTGGGCCAATGGGTTCGCGCTCAACGGCTTCTTCACCGAGGGTCTGACGTTCCTCGGCTACGCCTATCTGTCGGAGCTGGCGCAGCGCCCGGAATACCGGGTGATCTCCGAAACCATCGCCAGCGAGATGACGCGGAAATGGATCCGCTTCACCTCGAGTGACGGCGAGGACAAGGCCGACAAGATCACGGAGCTGGAGGCCGAGTTCAAACGCCTCAACGTGCGTGACGTGTTCTGCAAAGCTGCCGAGCAAGACGGCTTCTTCGGCCGCGGTCACATCTACATCGACACCGGCGACACGGACAATCCGGACGAGCTGCAAAAGCCGATCGGGGACGGCTGGGACAAGCTCTCCGTCGCCAAGTTCGCGAAGAAGCCGATCGATGCGCTGCGCACCGTCGAGGCGGTCTGGTGTTATCCCACGTCCTACAACTCGAACGATCCTCTCAAGGCGAACTGGTACCGGCCCGACACCTGGTATGTGCAGGCCAAGATGGTCCACACCACTCGGCTGATCACGCTCATCGGCCGCGAAGTGCCTGACCTGTTGAAGCCGACCTATTCGTTCGGCGGCCTGTCGCTGTCGCAGATGGTGAAGCCGTATGTCGACAACTGGCTGGAGACGCGCCAGTCGGTGAACGACATCATCAGCGCCTTCACGGTGTTCGTGCTCGCCACCAATCTCGGCGAGACCCTGCAGGCCGGCGGTGATCAGCTCTTCAAGCGCGCCGAGTTGTTCAATTTGGTCAGGTCCAATCGCGGCTTGATGATGATCGACAAGGACACGGAGGACTTCCAGAATGTCTCCGCGTCGCTCTCCGGCCTCGATGTGCTCCAGGCGCAGTCACAGGAGCACATGGCGTCGGTCAGCCACATTCCGCTGGTGAAGCTGCTCGGCACGCAACCGGCAGGGCTGAACGCCTCCTCCGAGGGCGAAATTCAGGTCTTCTACGACTACGTGCACTCGTTTCAGGAGAAGCTGTTTCGCAAGCCGCTGCACTTCCTCCTGGGCTTGGTGATGATCTCGCTCTGGGGCGAGACCGACGACGGCATCGGCTTCGAGTTTGAAAAGCTCGAAGAGACCAACGAGAAGGAAGCGGCCGAGGTTGAGAAGACCAAGGCCGAGCGCGACCAGATCCTGATCGACACCGGCGTGATCTCGCCGGAGGAATCGCGCCAGCGCGTTGCCGCCGATCCGGACTCGGACTTCTCTTCGATCGACGTCGACGACATGCCCGAGCTGCTCGAAGAGGAAGAGGACGGCCTTGTGCCGAAGGGCGGCTCGCCGGTCAAGGATCTCGACGGCGACAATGAAACCAAGGACGCGGCGTGAACTAAAACCGTTCTCAGCTGGGAACGGTTAGCAGCTCTTGCGTGAGAAATTGTAACGTGACTTTTACAACGAACAGCGAGTTTCTCGTATCGTCACGGACATTGACGGAAAATTCGCGGAAAGTGCCATTCGGCATCCGATCTTTGGCGATTTCAAGCAGCGCGCCTGCCGCCTCATATTTGGCGGCTTCCAAGCTTCCAAGCTCGGTGCCCTGAGGATCGGGATAAAGTTCATTATTGGCGGTTAGATCAAAAAAGAAGCGGGCCATTGCTGTCGCGGCCTCCCTCAGGCCATGGGGATCTTTACTCCTTTCCGAAGCGCACCTCAAAAGGTTTCAACGTACGTTTTTTACCCAAGGACGTGCCGGGCGCGCGCCTTGCCGGTAGCAAATTCAAGCTCGCATGATAAAACCGACAGGTGATCACGCTCAACCTCTGGGAAATCATCAAAGCACAGACGCCCGACGATCGCGAGATCGCCGAGACGCTGAGGGATCGTGATGTCCAGCCTACAAAGCCGACGGACGGCCAAGCGCAACGAAAAGGTGCTGCGCCCGGTCCGGCCAAACGTCGGGATTGAAGCGGCCTACCGGGGCCGCCTGACGCGCCTCATCGACGCCATGAGCGATAGCGTGGTCTACTGGCTCCGAGCCTCCTACCGGGCCAATACGCCCCGCATGGCGCAGGACGAGACGCCAGCGGATGCGCTGCGCCGATCGATCCGCAAGCTTGCCGCGCAATGGACCAAGCGCTTCGACATCGCCTCGGATCACCTCGGCGACTATTTCGCATTGTCGGTCGAGAAACGTTCGAGCGCGGCACTTCGCAAGATCCTGCGCGATGGCGGCATCTCGGTCGAATTCAGGATGACGGCCGCGATGCGCGACGTTGTCGACGCCACGATCCACGCCAATGTGGCGCTGATCAAGTCGATACCGTCGCAGTATTTCGACCAGGTCGAAGGCGCTGTCATGCGGTCGGTGCAGACCGGCCGAGACCTCGCCGGGCTTGTCGCGGAGCTGGAGCGCTACTCCGGCATCACGAAGCGGCGCGCGGCCTTCATCGCACTCGACCAGAACAACAAGGCGACGGCGGCCTTCAACACGGCGCGCCAGCTCGAACTCGGCATCGACGAAGCCGAGTGGCACCACAGCGGCGGCGGGAAAGAACCTCGGCCCACACACGTCCAGGCTGGTCGCGAGAAGGTCCGCTACAAGATTTCGACTGGCTGGTACGACCCCGCTCTAAAGCGCTTCATCCGGCCAGGTGAGGAGCCCGGTTGCCGCTGTGTGTGCAAGCCGGTCATCAAGGGCTTCTATTAGGAGTAATCGCGCGCGTGACCTCCGAGGTCACGCGCTCAATCAACAGTTAGAATGTGCAGAAAGTCGATCGTTGTTCAGCGCCTAATCATGCGGGCAACCGCAATCAAAATACAGGCACCTATGAAGCCTGCGACCAGATACCCAAGCCAACCGGCCAACGATACGCCCAGCAGCCCGAGAAGGACGTTGGCGACGATGGCGCCAACGATCCCCAAAACAATGTTCATAAGCACGCCCATATTGCTTTTCATGAACATCTCGGCGAGCCAGCCGGCGATACCGCCGATCACGATAGCAGCTATCCAACCGACACCTGGATTTTCCATTTTTTCCCCTTTGCGTGAACCGAAATTGGTTCGGCCGCAAAACGTGCGATCAACCGATAAAGTTCCTTGGGTGAATACCGAGCTGCAATCAGGCAGTTCGCATCGCCTGGCCGCTGCCATTGTCCGCTTTACCAAGGTGGCGGCGAAGCAGCCTGATGTTGCGATTGTTGGCCTTGAAATACACGTCGAAGATTGAGCCCAGAATAGGGACGCTTCCTACAACCGTATCCAGCAATACATTCCCTAGCATTCTGGCGACCAAGATCTTTCCAGCGCCGCAGCTTCGGGCTCGCATTACGATATAAGCCGAAACGATACCCGTCGCCGCATCTCCGAGCACAGGCACCAGACCTACCAGGGCATCGAGGCCGAAACGAATTGAGGTCCCCGGAATGCGCCAACGGGAATCGAGCAAGGCCGCCAACAAATCCAATTCGGCAATGACGCTTGCTGACTTGGCGCGCCGAACGTTCATCCCAGTTGTCCCAGAGGCTGAGCCTGTACGCCTCAGCGGGTTTTCCTGAGATATGGCCGTCATCCTAGACATCGTCTGGAGTTGATTTGGCTTGCGGCCTATTTGGGGGAACGTCGTCGAGCAGGGTTGTCGGATCGGAGCCTTCGGCTGGCTCGGGGGGCAGTTCGCCATTTGGCGTCATCTTGTTGACGGCCTCTGGCAAGTCCCGGGTGATCCTGCTGATGAGTTCCTCGCGCGAAAGGCCTGTCTGCATCGAGAGTGAAGTCAGCGTGTCTTCGTCTATTGCCGCTTC
The DNA here is from genome assembly GCF_003997415.1 of Mesorhizobium sp. M7A.F.Ca.MR.245.00.0.0. Lineage (NCBI taxonomy): Bacteria > Pseudomonadati > Pseudomonadota > Alphaproteobacteria > Hyphomicrobiales > Phyllobacteriaceae > Mesorhizobium > Mesorhizobium sp. M7A.F.Ca.MR.245.00.0.0. Next base: position 59,567 of record NZ_RZTE01000015.1, read on the forward strand.
CACCTCATTTGGCTCGATGGGTTGGTTCGGCCCAGTGCCTACCCAGGAGTCGACCTTTGAGCCGGCCCCCGCACCTCTGAATCGATCTAGGATATCGCCAAGCGCCGTCCCCGACACGCCCTTGGAAAGCTGATCTATAATCCCGCCTTGCGGGTCGTTCGGATTACGATTTCCCGCCCCGCGGATCAATTCGCCAATTTTGTCGCGATTTTGGTAGGCCAGAACGCCGAGCATCGCGACCGCCAGTCTTCCGAGATTTGCCATTTGGACCTCCACTGTTCGAGAGGAGAAGGTCCTAACCTTGCAAAGGTTCCGCCAGCGACGATCAAACTGACGAAGCCCGATCCCTTACAGCCCTCTTTGGCTGATCGTCAGGCCGCGCGCTCATGCTCGCGCGGGGCGACCGACAAGCGAAGCCCCATCGCGTCGAGCACTGAAACGACCGTGGCAAGGGACGGGTTTCCACCCTCGCTGAGTGCCTTGTAGAGGCTTTCGCGAGACATGCCGGTTTTCTTGGCGATCTCCGTCATGCCCTTGGATCGGGCGACTTGGCCGAGTGCCTTGCACAGAAACTGGAGGTCGCCTTCCTCCATGACAGCGTCAAGAAAGGCGACGATCTCCTCTTCGCTGTTGAGGTAGTCGGCGGTGTCCCATTTGCTGGTCGTGATAGCCATTTCTAAACCTCCTTTGCGATGTCCAGCGCGCGCTTGATGTCGCGGCTCTGGCTGCCCTTGTCGCCGCCGCACAGCAGTATCACGACGACGTCGCCGCGTTTGAGAAAGTAAATGCGGTAGCCCGGTCCATAGTCGATGCGAAGTTCGCCGATGCCGTCGAAGAACTTGGCATCGCCGAGATTGCCGTCCTCGACGCGGCTGATGCGCGCCAGAATGCGCGCCTTGGCTCTGCCGTCACGAAGCCTCTCGAACCATGCTTCAAAGACGTTGGTTTTGATGACTTCGATCATGCCTAGTTGTATCCTATGGGATACACTTTGGCAAGGACATAATTGAGAGGACTGTCACAATGCCTGCCACCTCTGAGGCTCCGGCGAGCCGGCGCGTGCTCGGCATTTCGAAGCCCTTGGGCTAAGAGTTCGCCATGGACAGCGCGGGCCAGACAGCCTCACTGATGCTGGTTGCGCAGTGGCGATGTCCTGGTGCTCCCGCGTTCGTCGACCGACACCAGCTGGCCCGGCATTGGTGCTGGCCCGGTGGCAACTAAGGCGGCGCAACCGGTGTCAGAAGAACAGCCGATAGAGCACGAGCGCCACCACGTTGGCAAAAACGAGCGTGGGGAAATGGTACTTAAGAATTTTATCAAATTTCGCATTCGCAGTGTTCGCCGAATTCAACGCCATTGCGGCTAGCTGATGCGCGGCGAACGCGTCGCTGCGGGCGCGGATGAGAAGCCCATCGCGCATCTGCTGCGAGACGTCTGTCTTAGGTGGAAGATCGAAGTGACCAAGTTCCCATCCGACCTCGTTGTCGGCCCTCAAGGCTATCAGCTGGGCGGAATCCTCCGCGCCTGTCTGCGCGATTAGCCTGTCCAGCGCGGCGCGCTTCCTGCTCAGAGATGTTTCGAATTCGTCGGACATAGCCACGTTCCAAAAAATGAACTTGTTGAAGCATTCGCCAGTTAGTCGCCTAACTGCGATTCCGTTGTCGTTCTAGCGCTACTCCCGGCCGCCTCACGGATCAGCCATCTCATTCCTGAGGGCTTCGGGAACCTGTCGAAAAGCGGCCGCTCGTCGATCGGCGCACGTCCTGGATTTTTTTCGTGGACCGACCAGAGGCTCCAGCCTTTGTACTCTGGATCGTGAAGCCAGAGTTCAACGGCGCGAATGAGGGACGAAGGTGTCGCGGTCGCGAGAAGGCCCTCAAAGTCTTGAATATGCGTAAATCCGACGGGGACGAGATCTTCATCGGTGATCTCCGCTCCTTTCACCTGCCGGATCTGGTGGGCCAGCCGAAAGATCTCTGCCTGTAGCGTGGAGGACATATCCGCCCATGTGTCCAAGGTCAGTAGAACCCCTTTGAGAGCAGGTGAAAATTCGAGGTTGGCATCCACATGGCCGAGCCTCCGATGGGCGACGTGACGCCATATCTGAAAGATACCATAGGCAAGGTCAGCCAAGCCTTCGGCTTCAGCAGCAGATTCCGCGAATTTTGACGCATGGGAAGCTCTCTTAGCCTTGCATTCGATGAGCAACGACACGGTGCCGTCAGAAAGCAGGGCTAAATCCGACGATCTATAGTTCGTGCCCTTTTTCGGCGCGTACGGCTTCTCCCGAATTGTGGTGATCTCAGGCAGGAACCCATCGATGAGCATTGCGACGTAATCCTCGAAGCGCTTGCCCATTTGCTCGTTGATGCCGCCGGGCCCGACGATATCGTAGTATACTCCGTTGCTTATCCGCAGTGTTATCAGCGCCGGCAAAGGCGCAATCAGATGCGTATCGCCTGGAAGTACGATGCAGGGGCTTAGGCGAAGTGCACTCTTCTTATAGCCAGTGAGCCCAGCTTCCCCGCGCAACGTCGATGCCGCTGTCCTGGCTTGCAGCAGCGGCAGAGAGAGCTTTTTGAATACAATGTCTCTTTCCCTCTTGCCGATTTTGAGATCGCTGAGGTCGATGCTCATCGAGGCGAAAGGGTGACTCGCGAGATGAGCTCGCAGAGCGAACCCGCAAAACGCAAATCGCTCGACCGAAATCCCGACATTTTCTTCAAACCGCGCCAGCGCATCTGGAAAATCGAACACAAAAAGGGAGCGATAGAGTTGAAGAAAGTAATCGTATCCACGCTGCCAAGGGAATTGTCGCTGCGCCAAATGCCCGACCAGGTGAAGGATATTTCCCGCTTTCAACCAAACTCCGTCCTCGGCGTTCTCCAACTCCACGAGTTTAGAGATTAGTGCGTTCGCAGCGTTGTGATTCTTGACGTTCAGCCGTCGCGGGCCGGATCTCTGTGAGGTGGTCAGGTATTCGTTGACGAGAGTCTCGAGGAGCCAGGGCGCAAAGCGAAAACGTTCCTTAGCTAGCTCCATCTCCGGTAGACTAAAGTCTGGGCCGAAGCGGCGCGCACGGCTGAACTCCCCCTCGTGCAGCGACGCAAGCGACCAAACCAATTGAAGGAACTCGGTTGGATCGGCGATACTTAGGAGATCGCGCAATTCCTTCCTGAATCGGTCCCGCCTCCGCCTTAAGGCGAACGTCGATAGTCTTTCGGGATCATCATCGTCTGAAGCCGCCATCGCGTTGGTAACATACCCAAATGCAGACCGTCGGTGCAAAGTTTCCCGGTTTGTCCACACCTGCTCGAAAACAAGTCGAGAGTATCGACTCGCAGGTGCGCTGTCGCAGTTTTCAAGTGCCGACTTGTTTCGTTAAGCGACCGTCAACCGGCGCAAGGCCGCCCGGTCGCAGTAGGTCTTCCAAAAGTGATCAGATTTGACTAACCCTAGAGGATCGAACATGCCTGCCACTTCTGAGGGACCCCACCTCGTTGCGGTCAACGACGCGCTGGCCATGGATCGCAACAGCGTACGCGTGTTCGACCAGGACGGTCATCTGCGCGTCGAGATGACGCCGATCTCCAAGGCCAATATCTGCCCGTACTACGGCCGCGAGATCCCTGATTTCGAGGCCCTCGGGCTCGATCCCGAGCGGGTCTATCGCCTCTATCGCGATGCGGACGAGCTGGCGAAAGCAGCCCCGACTTTCGTCGGCAAGCCGCTGCTGCTCAAGCACATCCCGGTCAGCGCCAGGGACCATCCGCGCGAAGCCGTTGTCGGCGCGCTGGGTGACGCCGTGGAGTTCCATGCGCCGTACCTCATGGCGCCGCTCAGCATCTGGGATGGGGCGGCAATCGCGCTGATCGAATCCGATCGGCAGAAAGAACTTTCGAGCAGCTACCGCTACCGGGCCGACATGACGCCCGGCACGCTGGCTGGAGAATCCTACGACGGCGTGATGCGGGACATTTCCGCCAATCACGTCGCCTTGGTTGAGGAAGGCCGCGCCGGGCCTGATGTAGTCGTCGGCGACAGCAAAATGGAGATCATCACGATGAAGAAAACAGCACTGCTGTCGCGCATGGCGTCTGTCGCCCAGGGCGCGATCCTTGCCCACATCATGCCCAAGCTCGCCAGCGATCAGAAGATCGATGTCAGCGGCGCTCTCGCCGGCGTCACGGCCGAAAACTTCAAGGCCAAGCGGCCCGCCATCATCGAGGCGGTGAGCAAGGCAGCCAAGGGCAAGCTGGCGGCTGACGCCAAGCTCGACGGCCTCGAGGCGGTCCTGGTCGCGCTCGACGAGGTCGAAGTCAAGGAAGCCAACGACGAGGACGACGACGATGAGGAGGCCAAAAAGAAAAAGGCCGCCGAAGACGCCGCCGAGGAAGAGGCCAAGAAGAAAGCCGCCGAGGATGCGGACAAGGACGACGACGACAAGGTCGACAAGAAGGCCATGGACTCGGCGATCGCCGCCGCAGTGACGCAGGCCAAGACCGAGGTCCGCGCCGAGATGTTGAAGACGGCCGCCGATATCCGCACTGCGGAAGAAGCGGTTCGTCCCTACATCGGCAAGCTCGCCATGGCGCACGACAGCGCTGACGCGGTCTACCGCACCGCGCTCACCTCGCTTGGGGTGGATATCGCCGGGGTTCACGCCTCGGCGCTGCCCGCCATCCTCAAGGCCCAGCCGCTGCCGGGCTCCCACCAGGTGCAGAAGCCTGCCGGCGTCGCCATGGATGCCGCCGGCGTCAGCTCGTTCCACGAGATGTTCCCGGCCTCCAAGACACACATCGTCAAGTCGCTCTAAGGCGAGCGGCTTAAACCCAGAAACCCTTCGAGCCGGCCAGCGAGCCGGCTCTTTTCATGAGGAGTATCGCCCATGTCTGGCTTTCAGACGCAGGCCGCCTACAATCCCGCCCCGGCTGTTGAGGGCGACTTCGCTTCCGCCAACCCCCGCACCATGGTGCTTGCCGCCGCTGGCGCGCTGGTGTGCGGTGCGCTCGGCGCGGTCATCGGCCGCTTTGCCTGGCTGAGCTTCAACCAGCTCGACTCGGACAGCGCCCCGGCTGTGGTCAACACCTTCGGCAGCGGCCCGGTCGCGGGCTTCATCCACCGCGAGCAGCAGGGTCTCATGGAGGTCTATCTCCAGGAATCCACGATGCTGGTTCCGGCCGGTTTCCCCGTCACCGTCTTCAACGAAGGCGATTTCTGGGTGAAGAATTCCGGCCCCACCCCGGCGCAGTATGACATGAAGGTCTACGCCAACTATGCCGACGGCACGGCAAGTGCTGCCCCGACCGGCACGCCGAACGGCGCGACCACATCGGCCGGCTCGATCGCCGCGGCGACGAACGCGTTCACCGGCGCTATTGTCGGCAACGTGCTCACGGTTTCGGCCGTCGGCGCCGGCACCATCTACCCCGGAACGACGATCTCCGGCGTCAACGTCGCCGCTGGCACCAAGATCGTATCCCAGCTGTCGGGCACGCCCGGTGGCATCGGAACCTATTCGGTCAGCATCCCGGGCCAGAATGTCGCCGCAGGCACCGCGATTGCGGGCACCTATGGCGTTCTCACCGTCGGCGGCACCGTTGCTGGTGTCTTCGGCGTCGGCGACACCGTCACTGGCGCGGGCATCACCGCCACGACCACGATCACCCAGCAGCTTACCGGTCCCGCCGGTGGTGCTGGCACCTATGCCGTCGACGTTAACACCGTCGTCGGCGCAGCGGCGCTCACGGCGGCCACCAACGTCGAGACCAAGTGGCGCGTGCGTTCCTTCGCCCAGCCGGGCGAGCTGATGAAGATCAGCTCCTGGCCGCAGGGCTAAACCCACTTTTCCCCATCAACCTCGAACCATTCGCCGGCCGTGAAGCCGGCGGTCTGTGAGGAGAACCACCATGCAATTCCACGACTTCAATCAGGCCGCCGCAACATGGGCGCAGCATCGCCCGATGTTCGAGCAGGCCGGCATCTACCTTCCCGAGGCCCGCAGCTACGTCGTCGAGTCTTTCCGCACCAACCACCTCGCGATGGATGCGCAGCCCGCTCTGGCAACGACGGCGAACGGCGGCATCCCGGCGTTCCTGACCACTCTTGTGGACCCGGAGGTCTATCGCATCCTCTTTGCCCCCACCAAGGCCGCCGAGATCTTCGGCGAGACCCGCAAGGGCACGTGGATCGACCAGACCGCCATGTTCCCGGTCATCGAGCAGACCGGCGAAGTGTCGAGCTATGGCGACTACAACGACAACGGCCGCGCCGGCGCGAACATGAACTGGCCGCAGCGCCAGTCCTACCTATTCCAGGTCATCTCCGAGTATGGCGAGCTTGAAGTCGAGCGCGCCGGCCTCGGCCGCGTCAATTGGGTCAGCGAGGTCGACGGCGCTGGCGTGACCGTGCTCGCCCGCTTCCTGAACACCACCTATTTCAAGGGTGTGCAGGGCCTGCAGAACTACGGTCTGCTCAACGATCCGAACCTCGCTGCGCCGATCACTCCGGCCCCGAAGGCGTATGGCGGCGTGAAGTGGATCAACAACGGCCAGATCGTCGCCACGGCGAACGAAATCTACGCCGACATCCAGTCGCTGTGGTTGCAGCTCGTCACCCAGAGCGCCGGCCTGGTCGACCAGAACACCAAGATGACGCTGGCTCTGGCACCGGAATCGCAGCTCGCCATGACTGCGACGAACTCGTTCAATGTGAACGTCGAGGACCTGCTCAAGAAGAACTTCCCGAGCCTTCGGGTCGTTTCGGCGGTGCAGTATGGCGCGCTGACGTCGATCAACCCGACCGGCATCGCGGCCGGCAACCAGGTGCAGCTAATCGCCGACGGCATCGAAGGGCAGCAGACCGGCTACTGCGCTTTCAACGAAAAGCTCCGCGCTCACCCGATCGTGCGCGCGCTGTCTTCGTGGAAGAAGAAGATGACCAGCGGCACCTGGGGCGCGATCATCCGCCAGCCGATGGGCATCTCGCAGATGGTCGGCGTCTAAGGGCGCTTGACGAATGTCCTCCTAGGACAGCGAGGCGCGGAAATGCAGCCTCGCAAAGTGCTCCCGTAGGGGAGCCAGGGGACGGCCCCGTTCACCCTTAGTGAGCAGCCAGCGGTCCCCTTTTCAGTTTGCGGATGCTCCGTGGGAGGTACCTGTCCCACAGGTGCTGAGCCAGGATTGTCACCTGGCATCCGCTCCAGTTCCTCAGCCGAGCTTGATCAACTTCAACGCGCCGAGCAGAGACATCACCGGCCAAGTCCAGCGCCAGAGGATGAACTGCACAACCTGCCAGTGCCAAATCCAGTCTGCCCGGCGCTTGCCGTAGCGAGGCACCCAGCTGTCGCTGTAGAGGTCGTGCATGTTCGCGATGATATCCTCGCTGGTGGCGGCGGGCATCATCAACGAGAGCATTAACGCCGACGGCGGTTCGGCTGGTGCGGGTTCGGACGCTTTGTCCTTCATCTCTTTCACGAGCATGGCCGCTTGGCGTTCGTAGTCATCGAGCACCAACAACTCAATGCGAGCCTGATCCACCGCTTCCCGCTTCGTTAGAAAGTGTTTCACAGCGGCAGCTGAAATGTTTGCGTCGACATAAATGCCCTTGAGTTCCACCTTGGTGATCAGATCAATGGCCTTAGGTACGGAGAAAGAAGTTCCCGAAGGCTTTGCGTCATCAGGCGAGGACAAAGTCGTTCCCTCCCAGGGCATGGAAGGCGTTGGCGCATTCGCGAAGCGCGAGTTCACCTTCTCCGGTGATGGTGAAAAGCCGCTTGGCGCGACCGCCGCTGTCGTCTTTCTTGGCGCTGACGAGACCCTTTTCCGCCATGCGGTTGAGAGTGATGAAAAGGGACGCAAACTGCGGAGCGTTGGGAACACGTTCTTCAAGGACATTGTAGACCTTCGCTGCATGGGACGCTGGCCCGGCGCGCACGAGCGCCATGAGCGTCATTTCTTCTAGTCGGCCAATCATCGATCTTCCTCATTCTGTTGGCCGGCCGCCTTCTTCGAAGCGGTCACAGCAGTCTTCTCTCGTTAACAAATCGACGTTAACAGAGTAAAGTTAACAAATCTAACTTAGTGCCCGGGCTGCCCGATGTCAAGACTCGGCACGACGGCAGCCAGTCCCTTGATCAACCGGAGTAAAACGATGTCAGAAACAATCACCGTCGCCTGCAAGCTTCCGCATGGCCTCATTCTGCGCCTCCACGACATGGTGGACATGAACGAGCCGACCGCCGGCGGCAGCTTTCGCAAGGTGAAGCGCGCCCAGGTGATCGGCGAGCCGGTCGTGCTTAAAGGCTACAGCCGCCGCTTCGACCGTCGCCTCGAGCCGGCCCCGGTGGCGCAGGGCAGCAGCTACGCGCTGACCTACAACGTCGATGCCGATTTCTTCAAGAAGTGGCTCGATCAGAACAAGGACCTCGACGCCGTCAAGAACAACCTGATCTGGGCGCACGGCGCGGCCGACATGGTCGAGGGCTTCGTAAAGGAGCACGAGACGCAGAAATCGGGCTTCGAGCCGATCGATCCGAACAACCTTCCGCGCGGCATCCAGACCTACAAGCAGGAAGCCGCCTAACATCGCAACGCCCGGGAGGTCGCCATGGGCGTCAAGGTCGATTTCAGCTACGCGAATTTCGTGGCGATCTACCCGCAGTTCGCAACGCTGACCCAGCCACAGGTCCTCCAAGGCGCGCTGCCGGTGGCCGAACTCTACTGCCGCAACGATGGCAGCGGTCCGGTGAGCAGCGCCGACACGCAAACGACGCTGCTCAACCTCATGGTCGCCCACGTCTGCCAGCTCACCTATGGCGCCAACGGCCAGGCGCCGGCAGGGATCGTCGGGCGCGTTTCGAATGCCGGCGAAGGCAGTGTCTCGGTCGCGGCCGAGTTCCCGATGACGCCAAACAACGCCTGGTTCATGCAGACGCCGTTTGGCGCGGCCTTCTGGCAGGCGACCGCCGCCTATCGGACGATGCGCTACATCCCAGGCCCGCGCCGCACCTTCAACCCGTGGCCCAACCAGTAGAAAAGGACGTCGTCATGGAAAAGCTTCTTGCCATGTTGCAGCGCGAGTTTCGCGCCTTCCGCGAGCAGGCCGAGGACCGCATCAAGACCCTTGAGCGCAGCCTTCGCCTCGAGTCGCCAGAACCTGTCGTGGTGCCGGTCGAGCCCGAGACGCAGGCACCAGCCGCGCCCGCAGCCCCAGCTACCCCGCCGGCCACCCCGGCAGCTCCGGCTGCACCGGCTACACCAGCTGCGCCGGCCACCCCTGCGGCCGCAGACGCCACCGCCGGCACCGCCGATCCGGCCGCCGCTGCGAAGGCTGCAAAGGGCAGCGCGTAAGCCTATGGTCAAGCTCACGGGCGGCGACAAGCTCGCCGCCAAGCTTGCCGAGATATCGCGAAACCTCCAGAAGGCCGTATCCGTCGAGATCGGCTTCCTGGAGGATGCCACCTATCCGGACGGCACGCCCGTTGCACTGGTCGCCGCGGTGAATGAGTTCGGCTCGGCCGACACGCCACCGCGCCCGTTCTTCCGTGGCATGATCGCCGACAAGAGCTCCGAATGGCCTGATGCCGTTGGCAACCTTCTCGTCGCCAACGACTACGACGCGGACAAGACGCTGGGGCAGACCGGAGCGGCCATCAAGGGCCAGTTGCAGGCGGCGATCGTCGCCTATGTCGGCCCGACCCTGAAACCCGCCACCATCGCCCGCAAGGGCAACGACAAGCAGCTTGTGGACACGGGCCACATGCTCGCCTCGGTTGACTATGCCGTGAAGAAATAGCCCGGCACATCATTTCAAGGAGATCCTGACAATGCGTCTTGCAATCTGGGACAGCCAGCGCGGCACGGTAAATGCCAACGTCGCGCTGTTGAACAACTCTGTGCCAGCGGCGGTCACCGTCTCTGGCTTGCTGACAGCGGCCCAACTGCTCGCCGGCATCATCACCATCACCCAGGGCGGTGGCGCTCCCTCGGCGCAGCAGCTGCCGACCGGTGCCGCCCTCCAGGCCGCGCTGCCCGCCAACTTCGCCATCAACGACACGTTCGACGTCTCGGTGATCAACGCCTCCGTCGTCGATGCCGAGGATGCGACTGTCACCACCAACACCGGCATGACGCTGATCGGCTCGATGGACTTCCCGGCCCATAGCGGTCCGACCATCCCGTCGAGCGGCATCCTGCGCTTCCAGAGCACCGCGCCGAACACCTTCTCGGTCTACCGCGTCGGCTGATCGAAAATGAACCTGCACGGGATCGTTTCGGCCGCGATTGCGACGGTGAACCCGTTCGTGACCGCCACGCTCAAACGGTCCACTGGCTACACGACTGCTGCCGACGGTACGCGCACGCCAAGCTATGTCGACATGCCTGGTATATCAGTGCAGGTGCAGGCCCTCGGCTATAGCGACCTGCAGCAGCTCGACGGCTTGAACATCCAGGGCGTGCGGCGCGCCGTCTACCTCAACGGGCAGGCCTTGGCCGTGATGCGCCCGCTGCAAACAGGCGGCGATCTCTTCCTCTTCCCGGCCGGCACTTTGCCGGAGGGAAACACCTGGCTCGTCGCCCATGTGCTGGAGGAATGGCCTGACTGGTACAAGGTCGCGATAACCCTACAAATGGATGGAGCGTGACGTCTGATGAGCGGCCCGGTACCGAGCCAGTCAACCATTCAAACGGTTCTGCGCGGCTTTCTCCTGAAATATCTGCCGGCTGGCGTCGAGGTTGTGGCCTCGCAGGACAACCGGGTGCCAGAGCCGGCCGGCGATTTCGTCACCATGAACGTGCTTCGCCGCGGTCGGCTCTCCACCAATGTCGACACCTATCGGGATTGCGCCTTCACGGCCTCGGTCGACGGCGCGGTGATGACGGTGACCCAAGTCGAGTTCGGCACGCTCCTGGTTGGAGCGACCGTCTTCGGCGCGTCGGTGGCCGATGGCACTCTGATCGGCCCGCAGACGGCCGGTACGCCGGGTGGCATCGGAACCTATGGCGTAGCGCCATCGCAGACCGTGACCGCTCAGACGCTCGCCTGTGGCGCCGAGACCATCATGCAGCCGACCGATGCGGTGATGCAGCTCGACGTGCACAGCGCTTCGGATGGTGTCGCCTCCGACATGGCGCAGACGATCTCGACGTTGATGCGCGATGAGCGGGCAACCCGCTTCTTCACCGACGCCGGTTTGGATGGCGCGCCTCTTTATGCCGAGGATCCTCGGCAGGTGCCGTTCCTCAACGGCGAGCAGCAATACGAAACCCGCTACGTCGTCGACGTGCATATCCAGGCCAACCAGGCGCTCGGCCTGCCGCAACAATTTGCCGACCAGGCCGCGATCGACGTTTTCCCCGTCGAAGCGACCTTCCCGGTCTGACCCCTCAATCGAAACAGAAAGGACCTGGTCCATGACGACCATCCCGGCCTCGCAGCTTGTGAACGTCATCCCGAACGTTCTCAATGCAGGCGGCAACGCGCTCGTGATGAACGGCCTCGTGCTGACCCAGAACACCCGCGTCCCGATCGGCCAGGTGCTGGCCTTCCCGAACGATGGTGTTTCGGTGGCGAACTTCTTCGGCGCATCGGCCGAGGAGACCGAGATCGCCTCGGTCTATTTCAACGGCTTCAACAACTCGACCCAGAAGCCCGCAACCATCCTGTTCACGCAGTATCCGTCGGCTTCGGTCGCGGCCTACCTGCGCGGCGGCCGCGTGGCGCAACTGTCCCTGGCGCAGCTCCAGGCGTTGAGCGGCACGCTCATCGTCGATGTCGATGGCTATGTCCGAACCGCCAATGCGATCGACCTAGCAACCGCGACCAGCTTCTCGGCGGCGGCAGCGCTGATCCAGACGGGCCTCAACGCCGCCTTGCCGCAAGCCGCGTCTGTGACGGGCTCCATCGCCGCGGCAACGGCCTCGGTCACCGCCTCGATCGCCGGCAGCGTCATGTATGTGACCGGCGTCACCTCGGGCTCCCTTGTGGCCGGTGCTGCCCTATCAGGTACCGGCGTCTCGGCCGGGACGGTGATCACCAACCAGTTGTCGGGAACGCCCGGTGGCATCGGCGAATATGTGGTCTCCATCCCGCAAGTAGTAGCCAGCGAGGCGATCTCGGCCGCCTACGGCACTCTCACGGTCAGCGCACTCGCTTCCGGCACCCTGTCGGTCGGCCAGACGCTTGCCGGCGCCGGGGTGACCGCTGGCACGCGCATCACACAGCTTGGCAGCGGCTCGGGCCTCACCGGCACGTACTTCGTCAACCAGTCGCAGACGGTAGCGAGCGAAACGATCACGACATCGGCCACGCCGCTGGCCGTCTCCTACGACTCCGTCTCTGGCGCTTTCGTCATCACCTCTGGCGTGGCGGGCGAGGCGTCGAGCTCTGCCTTCGCGACCGGCACGGTTTCCGACGATCTCTTTCTGACACAGGCCACCGGCGCGACCCTGTCGCAGGGCGCGGATGGCACGACGCCGGCAGCTTTCATGGCCGCCATCACCGAGCTTACCCAGAATTGGGCGACCTTCATGTCGATCTTCGATCCGGACGGGGGCTCGGGCTCTGCGCAGAAGCAGGCTTTCGCCCAATGGGTTAACGACACCAACAAGCGCTACGCCTACATCGCCTGGGATACCGACATCACCCCGACCGAGAGTGGCGAAGCGACGTCGAGCTTCGGCAACATCGTCAGCAGCGCCAATCTCGACGGCACCTGCGCGATCTACCAGCCCGCCGGCGGCTCGACCACGCCGGCACAGATCGCCGCCTTCATCTGCGGCGCTGCGGCCTCGATCGACTTCGAGCAGACCAATGGCCGCATCACCTTCGCATTCCGGGGGCAGGATGGCCTGGTGGCGGGCGTGACTTCCGCGACGGTGGCGAACAATCTCTTCGCCAACGGCTATAACTTCTACGGCGCCTACGCGACGGCGGCCCAGCAGTTCCTGGAGTTCCAGAACGGCTCGGTGTCGGGTGAGTTCGAATGGCTGGACAGCTACATCAATCAGGTTTGGCTGAACAACCAGCTCCAGCTCGCACTGATGGAACTGCTCCAAAACATCAACTCGGTGCCCTACAATGCGGCGGGCTACGAGCTGATCAAGGCGGCATGCCTCGACCCGATCAACCAGGCGGTGAACTTCGGCGCGATCCGCGCCGGCGTGACGCTGTCGGCGCTCCAGATCGCGCAGATCAATTCGGCGGCCGGCCTCAAGGCGAGTGACACCCTCCAGCTGCAAGGCTGGTACCTCCAGGTCAAGGATGCCACGCCGCAGGTGCGGCAGGCCCGCCGGAGCCCGCCCATCAACTTCTGGTACATGGACGGCGAGTCCGTGCAGCAGATCGAGCTGACCTCGACCCTCGTCCAGTAAGCGGCAACCCCATTCCTTCAAGGAGCTAGATCATGTCGTCTCTGACGGCCGCGAACGCGGTCATTACGCTTGCGGTGGCGAACCTCTTCCCGACACCGGTCCAACTGCAGGGCTTCGCGGCCGACAACATCTACGACATGGACAACGTCGACCTGGTCGAGACGGCCATGGGCGTCGATGGCATCCTGTCGGGCGGCTTCGTCTTCAACCCGGTCAACCAGACCTTCGTGTTGCAGGCCGATTCCCCGTCGATCGCATTTTTTGAAACCTGGGCGGCGACCCAGAAGCAGGCCAAGGACGTCTACACCGCCAACGGCAGCACCACGCTCCCGTCCGTGGGCCGGTCCTATGTGTCGACCAAGGGCTTCCTGATCAGCCTGCCGCCTATGCCGGCGGCGGCCAAGATCCTGCAGCCTCGCCGTTTCGCAATCCGCTGGGAGAGCGTTCAAAGCGTACCGAACTGAGGGTAAGGCATGCGTAAAGAGATCGACGTCACCATCACCGACGAAGGCCGTGACGAGGGCAAGACCTTCCACATTCGCGAGATGCCGGCGACGCGCGCGGAGAAATGGGCGATGCGCGCGCTCCTGGCCGTGGCGCGCTCGGGTGTTGAGCTTCCCGACGACTTCGCCGGCATGGGTATGCAGGGCATCGCCATCGTCGGGATCAAGGCGATCACCAAGATCGCCTTCGAGGATGCCGAGCCGCTGCTCGACGAGATGATGGAATGCGTCACCATCAAGCCCGACGCTCGCAATCCCGCCATCCAGCGCCCGCTGATCGAAGGCGATGTCGAGGAGATCGCGACGCTGATCCAGCTGCGGCAGGAGGTGATCAACCTTCACGTCGGTTTTTTTACCAAAGGCGGCAAGTCGAAATCGATCTCGAACTCGCCGTCGCCGGAGTCAGGCTCGCCGAATACGGAAACGTCTCCCGAGCCATCGGTCAGGTTCTCTCAAAGGGCAAAACGTCCCTGAGAGAACTCGACGAATGGCTGTCGATCGAGGACGTCCACGACCTCCTCGAGGTGGCGATGGTGGACGCCCACAACATGATGTTGCTGAGGAAGCGAGACGAGAATGCCAACGGTCATTGACAGCCTGATCGTTACCCTCGGTCTCGATCCCAAGGACTTCGAAAAGGGTCAGAAGAAACAGGCCGAAGCCTGGCTCAAGACGCGCGACGAGTTCCGCAAGGGCGGCAAGGAAATCGAGGACAGCTCGAAAAAGGCTGCCGAGACGGTCAACCTGATCACCAGGCGCGTGCTCGAACTCTTCGCCGTCATCACCGGCTCGCAGGCGCTGAGCGATTTCGTGCGCAAGATCACCAACGCCGACGCCTCGCTTGGCAGGTTCGCGTCGAGCTTGGGTGAATCGCCGCAGCGGATCGCGGCCTGGGAGAATGCGGCCGAACGTTTCGGCGGCTCGGCCGATGCGACCGCGTCGACCCTGGAGCGCGTCAACAAGCAGCTCTACAACCTCAACAAGAACGGCGAGGCGCTGCCGCGCGAGTTCTCGCAGCTGCAAGCCTGGACAGGCATGAGGATCGATCCCAACCATGGGCTCGATCGATATCTCTCCGATGTCGCCGCCGCATTGCAGCGGTTGCACCAGATCGATGCGGGCGCGGCCCACAACGTCGCGCAGGCGCTCGGCATCGACCCGGCCACCGAACAGCTCATGTACAAGATGGGCGCGGGCATCGACGTCTATCTCGACAAGCTCCAGAAAAGCCTGTCGCCCAGCAATGCGGCGATCGATTCCGCGCAGAAATTGCAGGCGAGCTGGAACGAACTCCTCCAGAACATCATCGCGCTCGCCAACGCCATCTATGACAAGCTTGGCCCGGTCCTGGTCGACGCGGCCAACAAGATGTCGGCATGGATCGACAAGAACCGGGACTGGATCCAGACCGGCATCGTCGATGCGGTGAAGAAATTCATCGACTTCCTCGAAAAGATCGACTGGAACGCCGTCGGCGCCGGCATGCAGACATTTGCCAACGGGGCGAAGGACGTGGTCGACGGGCTGGGCGGCGTCATCAGGGCAACCGAGATCCTGTTCGGCTTGTGGGCCGGCGCCAAGTTCCTCAGCGTGCTCGGCAACATTCGCACGCTGGGCGGGGCGCTGCTCGGCGGCGGTGGTGGTGGCGCGGCGGCGGCCGCTGGTGAAGGTGCTGCCGGCGCTGGCTTGATGGGGCTCATGGGCAAGCTGTCGCCCTTCCTGGCCATGCTTACGCTCTCTGGCGATACCCCGCAGGGGAAAGGGAACGGCGTCTATTATACCGATCGGGATATCGACACCATTTCCCAGATGAAACACTACGATCGCAGCGGTCCGCAATCGCGCTTCCATAATGGGCGCGGTGCCGAAACGACGGTCGACGGCAAGCCCGTTTCGAGGGGCAACCCGCTCCCCGTCACGATCTCCGACCAGAAAGCCGACGGTGGCGGCTTCTGGAGCAACCTGGTGAGCGGCATCGGCGGCATGTTGAGCGCTGGCGCGCGTAACGCCTTCGGCACCCCAGCCGCAGGCGGCGCGGGTGGCGATGCGGTCGGCGGCCCTCAGAGTGCCTCGCGTGGCACAAAGGGCTGGTGGACGCCCGAGCGGCAATCGCAGGCTTACCAGACGCTCACGGCCGGCGGCCTGTCGGATGCCGGCGCGCGCGGTCTCGTGTCGCGCTGGATGAATGTCGAGGCGGGCGGCGGTCCTGGCACGGTCAACAGCATCGGCGCAACTGGCATGGCGCAGTGGCTTGGCCCTCGCAGGGCGCGCCTGATGGCCTTTGCCAAAGCACGTGGCAAGAACTGGAACGACTTCGACACGCAGTTGCAGTTCTCGCTTTCGGAACTGAACGGTCCCGAGAGTGCGGCCGGCCGGGCGCTGCGCAATGCCAAGAGCGATGCGCAGGGTGCCGCCGGCGCATCGATGTACGAGCGCGCCGAGGGCTACAATTCCTGGAACGGCATGGACAACTTCACCGGCAAAACCTACCGGGGCATGAAGGGGATCAACACCGGAGCCAAGGGTGCTGCACTCTCCAACATCTCCAGCACGCATAACGCCACGACGTCGACCAGCTCGGTCGAGGCCCATATCGGCAAGGTCGAGGTTCACAGTCAGGCGACGGATGCCAACGGCATCGCGTCTGATATCAACGACGCGCTCAGCCGGCGTCTCTTCACCGCTCAGGCAAACAATGGATTGGCGTGATGGCCGGCATTCTGGAGCTTCTGACGCAAGACGCGATCGGGCTGCTTTCCGGCGCCTTTTCGCAGCAGCCATGGGGCATCTATTTCGGCGGCGTTCCGGTGATCGTGGCCGATAACGTCGTCGAGGTGCAGTATCGCCAGCAATGGTCGATCTCTGACTTCCCGGTCGAGCGCGGGGCCTTCGAGAGCTACGACAAGGTTCAAATCCCCTATGACGCGCGGCTGCGCTTCACCGCCGGCGGATCGCAGGCAAACCGCGCCGCCATGCTGGCGTCGATCGCGGCCGTCGCCGGCGACACCAACCTCTACGATGTGGTGACGCCGGAGGCGGTCTATCTCTCCTGCAACTTCACCCACTACGACTACAGCCGGCGCGCCAACGAGGGCATGGGGCTTCTGTCGGTCGATATCTGGCTGATCGAAGTTCGCCAGGCCGTCAGCGCCGGCATGTCGAACACGCAGGATCCGAGCGGCGCGTCGCAGGTCAACGGCGGCACGGTGCAGACCGCGCCGGCGACCAGCGCTCAGCTGGCGAAATTCCAAACATCGTCGGGACTGCCGGCCGGAGGCTTCTGATGGTCATCATTCCCCTGCAGGCGGTTCCGAACCAGGCGGTCGGGGTGACGCTGGACGGCCAGGTCTCGCAGATCAGCCTCTACCAGAAGAGCACGGGCCTATTCATCGACGTCTATGTCGACAACGAGCTCGTGATCGGCGGGGTGATCTGCCAGAACATCAACCGGATCGTGCGGTCGCTCTATCTCGGATTTTCCGGCGACCTGATCTTCATCGACAACCAGGGCGACACCGACCCGTATTATACGGGGCTCGGCACGCGCTACAGCCTCGCCTTCCTGTCGGCGAGCGAGCTTCCGGCCGGCGTCGGCTGACTACTTGCAGCGCTGAAACCGATCGCCCGCAAAGCAGACGTGGAGCTGGCGCAGCTGCGCCGACACCTCTTCGCGCTGATCGCACGCCTTGATCGTGTCCGGATCGTCGCCTGATCCGCCGCGGCACTGCTCGTTCAAATCGAGATAGCTCTTTTCGAGGGCGGCCTTGTTCGGCTTCGCCAGCGCGGGTGCGACGGTGAAGACGAGGAGGGCGGCCGTCGCGGCGGCAAGGACTTTCGACATAGCATAACCTTTTCATGACAGGCGGTGGTCGGGATGGCGTTCAGCCAGAAGCGAATTTCCGTCGAGTTCGAGCTGGCCAACGGCCAGTTTGAGGGCGGCGGCAACACCGCAGAGGTGTTCGGCTTGCGCGTCGCCTGCAACATCGTCAACGCAGGGCAGGGCTCGGGGCAAGCCGAAATCTCCATCTGGGGCCTGCCGCTAGCCGTGATGAACCAGCTATCCACAGTCGGTTCACAGTATCTGCAGATGTACAAGAACGGCATTTCGGTGCTCGCCGGAGACGATGAGACCGGCCAGAACGTCGTTTGGACCGGGGCGATCGTTTATGCCTATGTCGACGCGCAGGCAATGCCTGACGTGTGCTTCCGGATCAGCTCGCTCCCCGGTGTGTTCCATGCCGCAAAGCCAATTCCGCCGCTCAGCATCAAAGGCTCGGGCGACGCCTCCCAGATGATGAAAAGTCTCGCGGGGCAGATGGGCATGGCGTTCGAGGACGCTGGCGTAAAGGTCAAGTTCGCCAACCCCTACTATCCCGGCACCGCGTGGACGCAGGCGCTGGCGATCGCACGCGACGGCGGGTTCGACGTCGGCTTTGATCGGGCAACGATGGTGATCACGCCTCCCGGCAAGGCGCGCAACAGCGACACCGTCCTGATCTCGGCCGACACCGGCATGGTCGGCTACCCGTTCTTCCAGCAGGCGTTCGTGCTGGTCCGTGCGCTCTACAACCCGGCCGTGAAGTATCAGGGCAAGGTGCAAATCCAGAGCGACCTTACGCCCGCCAACGGCACGTGGAAGGTCAACCGCCTCGAGTATCAGTTGGAGTCGATGATGCCGCACGGCAAATGGTTCATGGTGCTCGAATGCATCGCCGTTGATGCCTCGGCGCCGGCATGAGCGGGCAAGGTTTCTTCGGTCAGCAGACCACGTCGGACGACACCAGCGAGATCAACCGGCTGCGCTTCCTGATCCGCCAGGAGCTGGCACAGCATCGCACGGGCATTCCGGTCAAGGTTGTGGCGGTGTACGGCGGTGGCGTCGGCGCGCCGCCGACGATCGATGTTATGCCGCTGGTCAATCAGACCGACGGTCAGGGCAACCAGACGCCCCACGGCATTATCTACGGCATCGCCACAATGCGAAGCCAAGGTGGCACGAACGGCATCATCAACGACCCCAAGGTCGGCGATATCGGCCACATGACGATCCCAGACCGGGACATCTCGGCGCTGAAAGCCAACGCCGGCAAGCAGTCGAACCCGGGCAGCTTCCGGCGCGGCAACATGTCGGACGGCATCTACATGGGTGCGATCGTCAACCCGGCCAACCAGGACCAGGCGGTGCAGTTCACCGAGACCGGCATCAAGCTTTTCGACAAGAACGGGCAAATCATCGAGTTCGCGGCCGGCTCCATCAAGATCACCACGGCGCAGCTGCTCGTGACGGGGGACGTCATCGCCGGCGCGGGCGGCGCAAACATCAGCCTCCTCAACCACATCCACACCGGCGTCCAACCTGGTGGCGGGACGTCAGGCCCACCGGAGCCCGGAACCTGATGCAGACGCTGCTTTTGACCACGGACACGTGGGACCTGACCGCCGACGCCTCGGGCAACATCGCGGTCGGGGACCCGTCCTATTCCCTGGCCCAGGACGCCGCGAGCGCGATCCGACTGTTCCTGGGGGAACTCTACTACGACACGACGCAGGGGATTCCCTACTTCGATCAGATACTCGGCAGGGCGCCGCCGGTGTCACTGATGAAGGCGTATTTCAACCAGGCCGCTTTGACGGTCCCCGGCGTCGTCTCGGCGCAGACATTCATCCAGTCATGGACCGACCGCGAAATCACCGGCCAAGTGCAGGTGAGGGACGCGGCGGGCAACATCACCGCAGCGGGCTTCTAGCACATGGTCGAAACCACCAATGTTCCCCAGCCGCAGTGGACCGACACGGGCTTCCTGATCCCCTCGGCCGCGGAAGTGCTCGCGGGCGTCCAGGATGACATAAACGAATCGTTCGGGGCCGTGCTCAACCCGGCCTTGAACACGCCGCAAGGGCAGCTCGCCAGCAGCGAAACGGCGGTGATCGACGAGGTCAATTCGACCTTCCTCTTCTTCACCAACCAGGTCGATCCGGCTTACGCCACCGGCCGCATGCAGGATGCGATCGCACGCATCTACTTTATCGAGCGCAACCCGGCTCAGCCGACCGTCGTGCAGGCCCTTTGCAATGGCTTGCCGGGCGTCGCCATTCCGTCCGGATCGCTGGCGCTGGCCGAGGATGGCAACCAGTATCTGTGCACGGAAGACGGCGTCATCGGTGCCGACGGCACTGTCACCTTGCCGTTTGAATGCCTGGTGGTCGGCCCGATTCCGTGCCCGGCCGGAAGCCTCGACCAGATTTACCGGGCGATCCCAGGATGGGACTCGATCACCAACCCGGATGACGGCGTGCTGGGCAACAACGTCGAGAGCCGGGCGGCCTTTGAAGCGCGCCGCTCAGCCTCGGTCGCGCTCAACTCGCAGGGCTCGCTTCCTTCGGTGCTTGGTGCGGTCCTGGCGGTGTCGAACGTCATCGATGCGTTCGTGACCGAGAACGCCAGCAACAACGTCCAGACCATTGGTGGCGTGTCGGTCTATCCCAACTCGCTTTATGTCGCCGTGGTCGGCGGCGATGCCGACGAAATCGCGCAGGCGATCTGGTCGCGAAAAGCCCCCGGCTGCAGCTATAACGGCAACACGACGGTCACGATCTACGACCAGAGCCCCGGCTATGTGCCGCCGTACCCTTCCTATCGGGTCTCCTTCCAAATCCCCAATCCGCTGGCGATCCTGTTTGCGGTCAACATTGTCAATTCGCACCTGGTGCCGGCCGATGCCGCGACGCAAATCCAGAACGCCATCGTCAGCGCCTTTGCTGGAGGTGACGGAGGCCCGCGCGCCAAGATCGGCACCACGCTATTCGCCAGCCGGTTCTACGCGCCTGTGGCTGCGCTTGGCTCGTGGGCACAGATCATCTCGATCGAGGCGGGCTCGAACAACAACCCGTCGGCCGTCTTCACCGGGAAAATCGTTGGAACGACACTGACTGTATCGGCCGTTGCATCGGGAGCGCTGGCCGTCGGCCAGGTCATTTCCGACGTTACCGGCGCACTGACCGTCGGCACCACCATCACGGCGCTGGGCAGCGGTACCGGCGGCACCGGCACCTATACCGTCTCCAACAACAAGAACGTGTCGATCGAGAGCATGACGGCGGCTGTCCCCAATCGCTTCGACATCAGCGTCGATATCGACCAGGTGCCGACCATCTCGCCTAACGACATCATCGTCACGCTGAGCTGATCATGGCCGATACAGGACCTCCCTATCCCAGGCCGCCGGCCGGGATCCCGAACGGCTTTGGGCAGTTCGCCCTCGGCGTCAGCCCGGTCGGCGACTACCCGCCGTTCGACGTCTGGCGCACGGTCATCAGCCAGTATGCGAACGCGCCCACGCTGACCCAGCTGATCGGGAACATTTTCTCGTATCTCGACCAAACCGCCAACTTCGACGCGTTCTTCGACTGCATCTGGAATGTCGACACAGCGCAGGGCTACGGGCTCGACGTCTGGGGCCGCATCGTCGGCGTCAATCGCGTTCTCCAGGTCACGTCCGGAGATTGGTTCGGCTTCGATGAGGCGAGCCCTGGAGCTGACCCATTCGAGCAAGGCGCATTCTATTCCGGCGCTTCTCTGACGTCGAATTTCGCCCTCTCGGATGATGCGTTTCGCCGGCTGATCTTCGCCAAGGCGGCGGCCAACATCACGAACGGTTCGATCCCTGCGATCAACCAGATACTGCTCAGCCTCTTCCCGAATAGGGGCAACGCCTACGTTACCGAAGGCGGCACCCACGGGACCTGGTTTGGCTTTCAAGAATCGCTGAACTGCGTCGGTTTCAGCCAGGCATCGTTCTACGCGGGCTCGTCCATCGCGACGATGACGATGACTTACACCTTCGCGTTCCAGCTCACCCCCGTCGAACTCGCGATCGTCCAAAACTCCGGCGTCTTGCCGAAGCCGACAGGCGTCAGCGCGTCGGTCGTCATCATCTAAGGATCCCGCCATGAAGCTTTCTGCACTGCCGCCGAAGTTCCCCACAGTTTGGGGGGCCTCGGCGAGCCCAAGCTACATTCGCGCCATTCCGCTCGGCTCGCAGATCGGGATCGTGAATGGCGCGGCCTCCCTGACCGATGGCTTTCCGCCGCTCAACTTCCTGCCGGTAGGATCGGGCGGCGTGCCGCCGTTCGGCCAGGACATGAACGGCATTCTCAAGCAGATCACGCAGTGGTCGCAGTGGCAGAACGCAGGCGGTCTCATTCCCTACGATCCGAGCTTCTCGACGGCGATCGGCGGCTACCCCTTCGGTGCTGTCCTGCTCGGAGCTGTGGCGGGCATCGTCTGGCTGAGCACCGCCGACGACAACACGTCGGACCCGGATACCGGGGGCGCGAATTGGGTCAACATCGGCGCGGCGACTTCTCCCATTATGGTGGGTGCCGATACCGGTTCGGCGAACGTCGTCACGGCAAATGTCTTGCCGGCGCCGAGCGCCTATGTCGACGGTCAGGTCTTCCTCATCCAGAAGGCCGCACTCGACAACAACGGCGCGATGACCGGCAACATCGAGTCGCTCGGTTCGCATCCCATCGTCAACATGGACGGCACGGCACTGACGCCTAAGCAATGGCCGGCGAGTGCCACGGGAATCCTCGAATTTAACGTCGCGACGGCGTCGTTCCGGCTGCTCAATCCTGCCGTGACGGTCGCTGCCAATGCCGGTCTTTCGGCGACCGATCAGCAGGTTCTATCCCTCAACATCCCGAGCTTGCCGGCGCCGACTGGAGCGCTTTCCCTGGGCGACAGCTTTCCGCTGCACGTGGTGTCGGACACTGCGGATCGCGAGGTCACGCTCGCGGCGCTCGCCGCAGTGTTGCCTGGTGCGATGAAGGCCATGCGCGTCATCGCGGCCAGTGGAACCTACGTGCCGACAGCCGGTGCCAAGAGCATGCTCGTCTTTGCCACGGGCGGCGGCGGCGCAGGTGGCGGCAACGCCACTGCGGGTGGCTTCACTGGCGGAGGCGGAAGCGCGGGCGGAACGGCGGTCTATTTCGGACCGGTGTCCTCCCAGATCGTCACGATCGCCGCTGGTGGCGTCCCCAATGTGTCATCCGGTTCTGATCTCATAGGCGGTTCTGGAGGAACAACTTCCTTCGGCGCCCTTGCCGTTGCCACGGGTGGCGCCGGCGGTTCTTCTAGCGGCACCAACTCAAACGGAGCAGGCGGCCAGTCGGTAGGGACTGGAACGGCTGGAATCCTTTTGATCGCGGGCAATGGCGGCTCGGCTGGTTCGGGCCACGACGGTGGTGCCGGCGGTGGCTCCTTCTGG
>NZ_RZTE01000015.1:82724-127198 GCF_003997415.1 Mesorhizobium sp. M7A.F.Ca.MR.245.00.0.0
CTTCTGGAGCGGCGGCGGCTTCGGCGGCGCAACGCCTTCGACCGGCGTCCAAGTAAACGGCGGTCCCGGCTCCCTTGGCGGCGGCGGCGGCGGTGGCGACGGGGGCGGTGCCGGCGGTGCTGGCGGTATCGGTGTCGTCGTCATCTTCGAGTTTGGTTGAGGCACCTGAGCCGCCTGCAACTCCACCCCACATAATCGGATAGGTCTCATGGTGACGTTTAGCTATGGCGTGGTGCTGACGCCTGGCCAGTGGAACCTGCTTTTCAACCAGAAGCAGAACGCGCTCGGCTACACCCCAGTCAACCGGGCCGGCGACTCGATGCAAGGTCCGCTTAACACCTTTGCCTCGACGTCCAATGGTGCCGGCTTTTCCATTCCTCCTGGGCAGACTCCGGCATCGCCCGTCGATGGGATGTTCTGGTCGACGATCTACGGTCTGTTTTTCCAGATGGGCGGCCAAACCATCGGGCCAATCTCCAACGGCAATGTCGTTGGGCCGGCCAGCGCCGTGTTGGGCAACATCGCCGTGTTTTCCAACACGAACGGCACAGGCGTCCAGGACAGCGGGATCTCGCTGCAATCGCACGCGGCCAACCTCGTGCTCGCCACGCCAGGTGCGGGAGCCGGCGCGCCCGCGTTCCGGGTGTTGGTCGGAGCTGATCTTCCCACGCCTCAGACCGTGGCCTTGGGCGGCGTGTTTTCGGCCGCCGCGCCTGCCCACAATTTCGCCACGGGCATCAACTTGGGCGGCTACCCGACGTTCGCGCAGCCGGCGATCGGCGACATCTCCGGTCTGGCCGCCAACATGGCGGCTTTCTTGGCTGGAGGCACCAGCGCGCAACTCGCAGCCAGTATGGTCGACGAGACCGGAAGCGGACCGCTCGTCTTCGCGACAAACCCGACCGTTACTCTGGCTGCCGCCTCGACCGCCTTCACGCAGACGCCTGGCGACAACTCGACCAGGCTGGCGACCACTGCCTATGTCCAAGCCGCAATCTACGCCACCACGACGCTGCCGGCTTGCAGACTAGCCACGACCGCCGCGCTTGCGACTGTCACCTATGCGAACGGCGCATCCGGCGTCGGTGCGACGCTTACGGCTTCTGCGAACGGCGCTTTGACGGTGGATGGCGTGGCCGCGAACCTCAACGATGTCATCCTGGTCAAGAACCAGGCGTCGACATTCCAGAATGGTATCTACGCGGTTACGGCGACCGGCAGCGCCGGCGCGCCCTTTGTCCTGACGCGTGCGAGCTATTACAATCTCACCGCCGATATCGACCTTGGCGACCAGACCTTCGTGACGGGTGGAGCAACGTTCGGCACTTCGACCTTTGTACAAAACGCCACCGAGCACCCGGTCATCGGCACCGATCCCATCACCTTTGCCCAGACTGCGGGGATCGGTTCGTACACAGCCGGCAATGGCCTTGCCCTCGTTGGCACGCAGTTCGCGATCGACCCGACAATCACCGTAGACAAGACGACGGCTCAGACGCTTTCCAACAAGACGCTGGCCAGCCCGGTAATGACCGGGACCCCAACCGCGCCGACCCAGGCTGCCGGCGACAACGACACGTCGATCGCCACCACGGCCTTCGTTACGGCGGCGGTAGCCGCTGCGGCTCCGAACTACGGCTCGGGCAACGCGGCCTTGGCTTATGGGGCAGTCGGAACTTATGCGTTTGGGTACACTCTCAACACCGCCGTCATGGCAGGCACCGTGTACGCCGGGTCGACGATCCAGCCTGCGGGTGTCCTCGATAACAGCGGCGCCACCTCCGATCCGGGTGACGACACCCCGTATGGCAGCGGCGCCTCCGTCCTCATAAAGGGCGGCGCCGTTCTGGCCGGCTCTTGGCGAGCGATGGGCCAGGTCAATTACGGCGGCAGTCTCCACCGCCGCACGACGCTCTTTTTGAGGATATCGTGATGCTCCAATTCCGTAACCCCGCATACAATGTTTCCGGCACGATCGACATGGAGATTGAGACGCCGGACTTCGGCTGGATACCGTTTACAGCATCGCCGAACGACGCCATCGACTACGGGCCGGCGCTCTATGCGGCAGCAGTCGCGGCAGGGAATGTTGCTCCGTATGTCGCGCCCGTCGTTGTGCCGGTCGTTCCGGACAGCGTGTCGGCCAGGCAGTTCCATGTGCAGCTTGGCATCGCTGGGCTGCGCGACCAAGTGAGTGGTTGGATCGCTGCACAGTCCGTCGAGGTCCAAGATTCCTTCGAATATAGCGGAAGCTTCCTGCGCAGTGAGCCGATGATGGCATCCGGGTTCACAGAGCTTGGCTACACGTCCGCTCAGGTCGACGCCTTCTTCACGGCAGCCGCTTTGCTCTGACCGTTAAGAGGACCCAGCCGGCGTGGGTCCTGCAATCCCTGATCCTCATCCCAAAACCTGCCCTCCCGGGCGGAAAGGACTGACCATGCTCGTCTATCCGAGCGCGGCCGACCTCGCGCCACTTTTTCCACATGCCGATCCGGCAAACCTCGGCCCGTTCCTGGCGGCCTGCCCAACGGCCGGAGACGTCCTCGGCAGCGTGCTTCGGCTCGGCCAGTTCATCGGCCAGTGCGGTGTCGAGAGCAACTATTTCCGAACCTATGAGGAATATGCCAGCGGGGCTGCCTATGAAGGCCGTGAGGATCTCGGCAACACGCAGCCCGGCGATGGCAAGCGGTTCAAGGGGCGCGGTCCAATCCAGCTCACCGGCCGGGCCGACTATCGCGAGGCGACGCCGTTCGTCCTCACTCTCCTTGGCCGCCCTGACATCGATCTCGAGGCGACGCCTGATCTGGTCGCCACGGACCGTTCCGTCGGCTTCGCGACGTCGCTTTGGTATTGGCAGAAGAACAACCTCAACGTCTATGCGGACCGCAACGACACGGCCGCAGTCAGCCGCGGCGTCAATCGCGGCAATCCGAAATCGAGCAAACCGGCTAACGCCGAGGCCGATCGCATCGCCCTGACGCACCGCGTCATCGCTGCCCTTGAAGCCTTGCAGACTGCGGAGCCGGTGCAGACGGCACAACCCGCTCCGGCACCTGCAGCTCCTCAACCGGTGGCAGCACCCGTGCTGTTCCCGGACAAGCCCAGCGTCACGGTCGTCGTCCAGCACGGCGACACAGTCACGGATCAGACCGTGCTCGTGCCTGCCGCGCCCGCGCCATCGAACCTGCCCGCGCCTACCGTTCCCGCGCCGACGCCGAGCAGTAGCAAACCTACCGTCGCGGTCGGCCTTCTCGCCGTCATCGGTACCGCCATCGCGATGCGCTGGCATGAACTGGCCGCCTGGATTCACTCGTTCTTCTGAAAGGACTTCGCCATGCTGGAAAAGATCAAAAGCTTTTTCCTCAACTCCGAGACCATCCTGGTCGCTCGCGTGCAGATGTTCGGCGGCCTCGTCGTCGGGGCGTTCTGCGCTCTCGATCCGAGCGTCTTTCAGGCCTATGTGCCGACGCAGTATGTGCCGATCTATCTGCTGGCGTCCGGTGTCCTTACCGAGTACGCCCGCCGCCGCCGCGATCCCGACTGCAAGGGGTCGTGAGATGAGCGAGGTCAAGACAGAGCCGGTCGCGGCGACGTTCGCCGAGAGCGAGGCGGCTTTCTTCGATGAGAACATGAGGACGCGTGTGCCTGGCGCGCTCCTGGTGATATCGCAGGACGAGCGACCGACCGGCGACGGCTCCGAATACTGGTACTATTCCTGTCCTTGCGGCTGTGGCGCGGCCGGCGCAGTCCGCGTCAAGGCGGGCGAGAAGCCGGCGCAGTCGCCGTCGTGGCATTGGAATGGTTCAAAGGAAACGCCGACGCTCATGCCGTCCGTGCACCACATCGGGCATTGGCACGGCTGGTTGACCGACGGCGTCTGGAGATCGTGCTGATGACCGGGATCCTCACCTTTCTCCTCACCAATCCGACCATCCTCGCCGTTGTCGCCGGGATCATCGGCGCGGCCGGCGCCTGGTTTCATGGCCGCGCCACCGGCGTTGCCACTGAGCGCAACAAGCAGGCGGCGAACGATGCCGCCGCGACTGTTGAAGGTCAGAAGATCGATGATGCCGTGGCTGGCAGCGCGCCGGCCGACAACCGGAAGGAATTGGGCGAATGGTCAAAATCCTGACACTGGCGGCGGTGCTCGCGCTCGCGGCCGGCTGCACCACAATGGGCGGCAGCTTCTGCGAGGTCGAACACCCGATCCGGCCGACGAAAGCCGACGTCGCCAAGCTCTCGGATGCATTGGTGGCCGAGATCCTGGCCCACAACCGTAAGGGCCAACGGCTCTGCGGATGGCGACCATGAGTGTCGTCGCTCTCGACCACGTCAAAGTCACCACCATCAAGGCGCTTGTGAAATGACGTCGAAACTCGACGAGATATCCGAGGCGATCGGCAGCCTGCGCGCCGAAGTAGCCGGCATCCGCCGCGATTTTCAGGCGTCGGAACAGAGGTCAGTCGAAAGCAGTCGCCGGGCTGATCTGCATCGCGCAGCCGTCCACAAGCGCGTTGATGACCTGGTCGCTGAGGTCGGCGAGCTAAGAACCAACGTCGAGACGATGAAGACCGACGTCGCTGACAGCAAGACAATCACCGACGAGGTGAAGGAATGGAAGCAGCGCGGAGTCGGTGCCTTGTTCGTCGCCGGCATAGCCGGCACGGCGATCGGCGGCGCGGCCGTCGGTTTCGTCGTCTACTGGTGGGACGCCATCATGAAGGTGCTGCGCGCCGCCTGAAGTTTCCAACATTTGTGCCAGTAAGCGTTCCCCCCTGAGTAACCCCCATCGCCGGAGCGAACCGAAATGAGCTCCAACCGAGAATTGAAGCAAATGCTCGCTCACTCCCACGAGCTTTTGCATCTTTTCCTTGAAAGGACCCTTGAAATGACCACTGCTTTGGACCGTCTGAACGCCTCGGTTGCGGCGCAGACCGCCGCCGTCGCTGCAAACTCCGTCGCTGTCGACGCTGCGGTAGCCAGTATCGGTGCTGCGCCCGCTGGCGATAGTGAAGACGCGCTGAATGCCGTCGCAGACGCCATCGACAAGAACACGGCCGACATCACGGCAAGCACCGCCAAGCTGCCGGCCGCCGAGCCGGCCGCCGCGCCAGCCGCACCCGCCGCCTAAGCTTCTGCCTACCCACTTCCAGTTCCCCCACCGGCTTCGGCCGGTGGGGGTTCTTTTTGCGTTTCTGGCGTTACCGGGTGGGCAGGGTGCGAGGCGGGGCAAAAGCACTGATCGCCGTAGCGGCTTTCGGACCCGAGATGTGACATGCCGCAATATCTCAACACCAAAGTGTCTCAGGGGCACGAATTTTTCCAGTCTGACGCTCATGTGGTAGTTAGTGGGTCAGTTTAGCGCGGGCGGATCGTAGACGCGGTCCTTACGCAAAACGCAGTGCAGCTTGATTGGGTTAGAGACGCCAAATGCGGGCAACGGCGGAAGAAATTTGGTTTCGGGTTTTCTTCCATTTCCTACGAATTTTCGGGATCGCGTTTCGCGCTATCGCGGCCCTGATCGGCCTTTGCGCCTTAGCTGATTTGTTGCGATTGACGCACTTCGGCTACCCTGACTTTTCTCTGATCCTCTTATGCGGGTTCTATGCAGTCGGGCATTACGTTTCTAAATTTGCCCGCCTTATGCTTCGTTCCCAAGCCTAGACCCGGAATTTCAAACTGACCCACCGCTCATGTGACTTAGACCATGATGCTCGGCGCGGGACGGCTGTTGATCATCACGTTTCGACGCGCGGGAACCAGTCGAGCGCGAGCGAATTGAATCGCCGTGTGTTGAGTCAAGAGTTCCGCGTTCCATGGCCAATTCCGTCACCAGGCAGAATTCAAAGCGAGCCGCAGTCCGCAAAGCGCTCGACCGCCATAAGGTCTACATCACAGCGCAGCGCTTCTCAGGCGGGTCCTACGAGGCACGGGTGTTGGTCGACGGTGAGGCCTATTGGGTCGATGAATTGCGGCTGGGCCAGCTGCAAAGAGGCATCGCGCCCGCCGAGCTTGAGCTAATCCCGGCACCGGATGATTACTGAACCCGCCCTTATGCCTTGATGCTCAGCGCCGGGGGCTTCAACGTCGCTCATCTCTATACAACAGGCGCGGCCTTCGCCGCCGCCTTGGCTGCCGCCTTCGTAGCAGCAGCTTCGGCCTTGGCTGCAATCTTGGCCTGCTTGACCCTCCAAGCCTCAACGCGCTGATGTTCGCGCAAATCGTCGGCCATGACGCGCAGATGCTTCTCGATCAGCAGCAGTGCCGCCAGACCGCCACAGAAGATCGCAGCCACACAGACGCCCATTGCAAGGCCGAGGACGATAGCGTTGGGGTTGGTCGGCAGGAATGTGGTGCCTAGGCTGAGGCCGGCCAGGATCAGGATGATGGCGACGACGCCGTTGATCAAACCAAGTATGCTTACGAGTAGACGGCTCATGATGTTTTCCCCAACGGCCCTGCATACTCAGTGCCATTGGAGTTTATCTCTTTCAAGAGGACATGGGCGAAAGTCATGAGTCCAGTTCGATCGGCTCATGGTCTTCCGTGGCGTGCCAAAGCAGCTGCCCGATATCGCTCATGTCGATCGCCTGGCCGCAGACCGGGCAGATCTCCGTCACCAGCTCCT
Organism: Mesorhizobium sp. M7A.F.Ca.MR.245.00.0.0; assembly: GCF_003997415.1. NCBI lineage: Bacteria > Pseudomonadati > Pseudomonadota > Alphaproteobacteria > Hyphomicrobiales > Phyllobacteriaceae > Mesorhizobium > Mesorhizobium sp. M7A.F.Ca.MR.245.00.0.0. Next base: position 89,353 of record NZ_RZTE01000015.1, read on the forward strand.
CGCCCGCTGGCGAGCCGTCTACCGCCTTGAGGCCACCTGATCGGCGGGGAAGATCAGAAAGCTTGGTCATCAACGGCTCCTACATACAATTCGCCTAAAATACCCGGAACCTTAGTCTGCCTGCCGACTTGAATCGCGGTGCGGGGTGTTGAGTATGCGTAACGCCGGAGATCGGCTGAAGTTCATCAAACCAGTTGAGCCCGAGCTCGTTTTGGAGCCGCCCGTCAGCGACGACTGGTTCCACGAGATCAAGTATGACGGCTTTCGCACCGAGCTGATCCGGGACTGGGCCGGCGTTCGAGCCTTCACCAAGAACGGTCACGACTGGTCTAAGCGCTACTGGCCTGTGGTGACCGCGGCCGAGCAGCTGAAGGCCGACTCCTTCATCCTCGACGGGGAAATGATCGCGCCAGAGCCTGACGGCCGGCCGAATTTCCATGCGATGCACTCCCGCATGACCTGGAACGCTGAGCTGCTCGCCTATGTTGCCTTCGACATCCTGTGGCTAAACGATGAGGATCTGCGCCAGCGGCCGGCGATCGAGCGCAAGGAGATCCTGTGGGATCTGATCAAGCCCGCCAAGGGCATCATCCAATACAGCGCGCACGTCCTGGGCGGCGGCGCCGAGTTCTACGAAGCGGTTGAGAAGATGGGCCTTGAGGGCATCGTGTCGAAGCGCCAGGGCAGCTCCTACCGCAGCGGGCCGTCGGATATCTGGGTGAAGACTAAATGCTGGGAATACGGCGAGTTCGACCTGCTGGGCATCAAGCGCGAGCCGGGCAAGGAGACGGTCGGGCTGATGGCACGCGACGGTAAATATGCTGGTCCTGCCACCATTGCGCTGACCAAGGCACAGCGCGAGCGGCTGATGGCGCGCGTGCGCAAGGGTCAACCGCCTGCTGGCGTGCCGACGGCGGTGGTCGGCCCGATGGTGGAGTGGGTCGGACCTGGCATGACGGCCCGAGTGCGATATCTGCGCGGCGAGGCTAAGCTGCGCCATGCTTCGGTGCAGGATTTGCGGGACGACGGAACCTAAGTGTTTCGAGGGGATTCTTGCCTCATGAGCACACGCGGCATCAATTTCCTCGACAAATGGATGGCAGAGCAACTGCCCGAAACCGTGACCGATGATCCGATCGTCATCAGCGACCTTGCGGACAAAGCCATGAAAGCGGCCGACAAGGCCGGCATCGCCACGACCGAGATCAGCGAGGAAGTACCCAGCGTCTTCGAGGTCATTGCCGAGGCCATGGACCATCGCGAAGGCGGAAGGCCCTGACGCGCCCAACGCCTGCGCTAATATCAACAATGCTTGACTCGTTCGCATTCCGTTCCCATTTTGGTCTTCCTCAACGTGATAGGTGCGATCGAGCTTATGTGCGGACGCGTTTTCGTAAAGTCGACAATCCCTGACATGGTGCGGCGGTTCGAGTTCGCCCATCCTGGGGAGGTCGAACGCATGGGCAATGGCTTCCCGATCTGGAACGGTGCGCCGAGCCTGAGCTATCCGATCATCATCCGCGAAGAGCTCTCAACCTCCATGGCTGGCTTCGTCTCTGCTAAATGGGGGCTGGTCCCGGGCTGGGCTCGTGATGGGGGAGGCCGCCCGCCGCCCGTCAACGCACGCTGCGAGACGATCGCGACCAATGGCATGTTCCGCAAAGCCTATGCCGCACGCCGATGCCTGGTGCCGGTCGACGGCTATTTCGAGTGGCAGAAGCTGGACGCCTCGGGCAAGAAGAAGCAGCCCTATGCAATTGCGATGAAGGATGACGAGCCCTTCGCCATGGCCGGCATATGGGAAGAATATGCCGACCAGGGGACCGGTGAACTGATCCGCACCTTCGCTATCGCCACCTGCGAGCCGAACGAGTTGATGGCAACCATCCATGACAGGATGCCGGTGATCCTGGCACCTGGTGATTATATGCGCTGGCTTGGTCCGGACCCAGATCCTCGAGACTTGATGAAGCCCTTTCCGTCGGAACTCATGAAGATGTGGCCTATCGGCAGTCGTGTAGGAAGCCCGCGAAACAACACGCCTGACATCATCGACGAAATTGGGAAACCGGACATCATTGACGAAAAGGGGCACGGCCCCAACGACCTCTTCGACGTCTGACCGAGGGCTGGCCTCATGAGTTCACGCGGAACGAATTTCCTCTTCAAATGGATTGCAAACAACATCCACGAGACCGACGACACTTCGGTTGCCGAGCTGACTGAGATGCTCTTTGCCGATGCCAAAACGCTAGGCTTTAGCAGATTGGAAATCGAAGAAGACACAGGCAGCGCCTCCGAGGCGATCGATGATGCGCGTCGATACCAGGATGCAGGCTTGGTAGACTGACGGGCCGTACTGGGGGTGATCGCATGCCGGCTGATAGATTGAAGATCCGCGACGCCACGGCTGATGGCTATGAGGTCCTGGAGGACGGCGAGCCTATCTGGTCTTTCGAGACCATAGTCGAGGCAGTCCGGTTTGTTCGGGATCGTGGCGCACGGCTCTGGCTTGATTGGGACCGGACCGTCATCAGTGGAGAGGCGCGACCGCATGATTTCGCTCCCACCTTTCTGGGCTCCGATAGCGTCGGCCGCATCATGGGTGAGCAGCACGGTCCGAGCGCCGGCACCTGGGCCTGGTCGATCTCCACGCACGACAACCGCTGGCGCAAGCATGGCGGGCAGCGCGGACGTGAGCCTACCAAGGCAAAGGCGGTCGCCGCGCTTGAGCGTGAGTTCACCGACTATCTGGCCGACACGCCGCAAAAGCCGTCGCCTTATGCACAGACGAAGGGGTTGTAACACGGTGGAAGAAGGTCAACCGACTTGCGCCGCAATCCTTTCTTCCCACAGAATGAACGCCATTGCGCGCGACTGAGCGTTCCAAGCGCCCCCATAGGCGACCAGGAATTTTCCGACGGTGATCAGGCCACGTGACTCCATCTGTACATCGATCTCGCCAAGTTCGGCGCCTGATTTGAGATCGACTGCTACCACGCGCCCCTTGGCATCACACACAGCGATGAGGTGCTCGGCCAGCACGACAACGGAGATGTAGGACGCGTGCACTGGCGTCGGGAGAAGCCGGACGGGCAATCCGTGAGTATCCACGACGGCAACGAGGCCGTCCCCAACAATGACGACTTCGGTCTCGTTGAGCCTGCATATTGCATTGATAGACTGGTTAAACGGGACTTCGCGCTCGCGCTCCAAATCACCATCCACCACCATAATGGCGTGCTCTCGGGCAACCACCGTACGCTCGCCCATGACGAGCAGACTAATCACGCGCCCGTGCCGGTTTTTTTGACCTGGCAATGTTGGGCCTTGGTCACCGAAGATGTCGGGGCGGCCCCCTGGAAACCACCAGCGGTCAAGGTCACCGTATGAATTGGCTGCCACAACCGTCTCGGCGCCCTGAAAGTGTTGAGCTGCCACAGCTACAAGCTTAGTTCTAAGCCGGGAATGCTCGGTACCGCCGCCTTGGAACCGAGGCGTCCAGGCAGACATTCCATCGCTGGTGGCAAGCACGAGTCTGCCGTCTTGTAGTTCGGCAACCCCGTTCACAATCCCGACGCCATCGGCTGTACCAGTTGTAACCTGCCCATTCGGGGTAATCGTATAAATCACCCCGCTGCGCCCGCACAGCACACCTTTGCCATCTGCGAGTGTGTACCCGGCCGTAATGGTTTTTGCATTGTTCGCGTTGCGCAAGCTCAGCTTGATCTCTTTGTGGTCGCCTGCATCGCCGAGAGCATCTTGGATGAGACTCCCCACAAGCCGGACAAACTTGGTACCGGACTGGATGACCTTATCCAATGATTTTACGATCGCCTCGGCCGAACCGAAGGACTCCTTCAGCGAGGCTGCCATGTCGCGGAGATCCGACAGAACCCGATCGGCCGTAGTCGAAAGGAACTGGATGGTTCCCTCGAACATCACCTTGGTGTTGACCTTCACGTTCACCGCAAATGCGCTGGCGCTGAGGCGGCGGATTTGGACCCGCAGGTTTTTTAGGACATCGACGTCCCAGCCATTTAGGAGCGATATGTTGATTTGGTTGTTCGTGACGTGAACGTTGTTGATGACCTCGGTCGAGGCATTGACGATGGTCTGGCCAATCGGTCCCTCGGGGTTGATTGGGATCGGCCGGGTATGCTCCTGAGCTTCCAAGGCTTGCATCGCGACTTGCTGTATTGCCGACTTGGCATTGAGATGAGCTTGAGCGTTGACGTACATTCGATTCAAAACATGCAATATCTGCTCGATCGAATGCTTGCCCTCGGCATCGAGTTCATTGACCTGTTCCACAAGGGCGTAGAGTGGCCCTTGCACCATCAGGATGCGGGTCATGTCATCCGCAGTGAAAGCTTTTGGGTCGATGCCGAAGGTGTCTCTCAGACCTTCCAGCTCAACAACATCAAGGAAATCTTCGATGGGGAAATTGCTTTTACCCGATAACTGTCTCCCCAGGTCTTCGGCACTTTCCTGCAAGCGCTTCAGCAGCCTGTCTTCGTCATCCATTGCATGCCCCCCCCCACTGGGAATAAATCCCACTAAAAGATAATCAGGTTTCAGCGCAGTAAAAGGAGTCGGGACTGCAGTTCGCAGATTTATTGTCGACAACTTAGTGCCGGCTCACCATTTCAGGATCATACATGATGCGGCGAACGGTTCGTCAATGCCGGGCTAGGGCTGCCTGCCGCGCCTCATACTTGCGGTTCGCGACCTCTCTTCGCGCAAGTGCAAGAGCGGTGTCGACCACAACTTTGACGCTGGACCCAGCGCGGCGCCTTTCTTCACCAACTCCAGCTCGGCCACAGGGCGTCGATGGTCTCCGCCTGGCACGGGGTGGTGGCCGGTCTGGACGGTCCAAGGATGAAGCGCCCCGTAAAGTAATCGCGATTCTCCGTTAGACCCCTAGTTACGCTCCGTCATCTCAGGCGTCTCCATCCTCTGCCTCCATCTCCCTTTTCGTCGCCCACCAACCGCTCAACCACTGGTCTGTCTGCCTCCTGTACTCGGGCAGGGGTCTCTTGAAGATCAGTTGCTTGCCTGTGACGCACACCAGCTCCCACCCGACCTCTCCGAATGTGGATAAGTCATGGAAGTAGATGCCGTGTTTAACGGTGTGGATTTTGTACTCCCAGATCGGCGGGGGTGCCGGTGGTTGGCGGTTCCAAAAGAGACCCATGGTACCTCTCTGATGAGTGAGAGCCGAGCAATGCAGCCAATACGATCCCACGGAATCGGGGGTAGAGCAAACCTCTCAACCGCATCAATTCGAGCCGTGGCGGGGCCAAGGACGCGCGCGGAGCCTTTCGCTGGTAGTGAGTGAAGGGCGGGGGTGAGAGAAACCTTTGTACGGGGCTCTATTAAATCGCAACCGACACGGCACCAAACAGGTTACAAGAATGGTGTAGCTCTCGCTCGAATGGTGCTGGCCGCTAGGTGTGCAGAGTCCGTGCGGTGCCACATTGGCACCAACGTACCAAATTGGCGCATGGTGTCGAAAAGGCCCTCAACGCCTTGCAATTCAAGGCGTCAGCGGTTATTCAGACGCCCGTTGCTGCGGTAGCTCAGTGGTAGAGCACTCCCTTGGTAAGGGAGAGGTCGAGAGTTCAATCCTCTCTCGCAGCACCAGTTTCCAACATCCTTGTTGCCGCACATTCGTTCTCTGCATTTGCGAGGGCGAGGCGGCTACATGGGAACTGCGCGGCCGTCGTGCTGGCGGACCTCATCAGCGGTGCATTGCTCCAGAAAATGGCTGCCACAGGCAACTCCAGCCGAAACGCGTTCTCGGAAGCGACACGATTCGTTAACCAAGATGCTGTTCATCAACATGACGTGTTGTGGCATGGACGCCTGTCTGCGTCGGTCAAGTCCATGCTTGTCAGGAAGAGGGCTGAAGGGCTCTTCATCTGGGCGGGAACCTGAAATCGCCCGAAACAAAAGAACGTGCAAGGCATGAACGTGAGCGAAAACGTGCAAAACGCCCCCGGTGCTTCCCGTCTTTGGACACTGCCTGCCATCATCGCAGCGTTCCTTTGCCTGTGTGTCACCGGCGCGTTCGCGGAGACGCGTGCTTTGAAGATTCAACATCTCCATACGGGCGAGAAGGCTGAAATCGTCTTCAAGCGCAATGGGCGCTATGATCCGGCGGGATTGAAGAAGATCAATCTCATGCTGCGCGACTGGCGTCGCAACGAACCGACGAAGATGGATCCGCGCCTGCTCGATCTTGTCTGGCAGGCCTATCGCGCCAGCGGCTCGAGAGCCTATATCCACGTGGTCAGCGCCTATCGGTCGCCAGCGACGAACGCCATGCTGCGCAGCCGCTCGAAGGGCGTGGCTCGGGAAAGCCAACACATGGTTGGCCGCGCGATGGACTTCTTCCTGCCGGATGTGCCGCTGAAGAAGCTGCGCGACATCGGCCTCAAGATGCAGGGCGGCGGCGTAGGCTATTACCCGACCTCCGGTTCGCCTTTCATACATATGGATGTCGGCAATGTGCGGCATTGGCCCGGCATCAGCCGCCAGGAACTCGCAAGGGTATTCCCGAACGGCAACACCTTGCATGTGCCGAGCGACGGCAAACCGCTGCCCGGTTATGGGCAGGCGTTTGCCGCCTACAAATCGCGCAAGGGCGCCGGCACGCCCAACATCGACCTGGCAAGTGCCGACGGCGGCCAACGCAGGCCGGCGCGCGGCCTGCTGGCGACGCTTCTGGGTGGGCGCGGCGCGGACGAGACCGATGATGTCGCCGAAGCGGTGCCGGCGCCACGCAAGCCGGCCAAGTCCGTTGAACCCAGGCCCGCCGGCATCGCAATCGTGCCGCCGCAGGATGCCCAGCGCGCCGACATCCAGATGGCTTCCGTCGATAGGGCCGAAGAATCGCCGATTGGACCGGAGGGGAAGACGCCTGAAGCGATCGTCATGGCGATGGCGCCGGGCTCGGTGCCGCTGCCAGCCTTCGCCCCGCGCAGCGGGTCCAGCATTCCGACCCCGCAACTCGCGCCGCTTGCAGCAGCCAACGCTTCCACCGCGCGGGCCGAACTGGCCAATCCAACAGCAACCGATGCTGAAATTCCCTCGGGCAAGTCGGCCGGTCCCGCGGGCGGCGCGCCGGACATGGTGGCGTTCAACATCCCGTTGCCGACATGGCGACCGGAAAGCCCGACGCGCCAGCTTGAAGCAGACAAATCCGGCGATGCGGTCGCTGCCTTGCTGGCCTTGAACCACGCCGATGACGGCCACAATGGGTTGGCCGGCCAGCGGGTCTCGGTTGCCCAATCGAAGCCCGAAGATCGCGTCAGGACCAGCCCGAAGGCCGACCGTGTCCAGCCAAATCTCGATCCCGAAGCCACTGCGGTCATCGTGCCGGCAGCGTTGTCCCGGCCGATTGAGACAGGTCGTGGCATCGCCGGCGGAGCTAGCACTGCGGCGGCGCCCGTCATTGCCGCCAATCTCATCCGCACAGCGCCGGAGCACATCTATCTCGATGGATTCCAGCCGCGAGGACAGACCTCCGATCACCGGCGCTTCACCGGTTCCGCGGTCAAGTTCCTGCCCATCGCCAGCTTCAAATAGACGCCAGCCCTCGTTCGAGCCGACGTGGATGTGTTGCACGACTGGCTTGGCTGCCATGGGATAGCAAGTCATGCCGAACTCTCGATGGCTCTGTAAGAGAAGTTCCAAATTTGACAAACATGTGTGAAATTGTAAGATAATCGTCTTTCCGTCGGCGATGGGCGATGACAATGTCGATCCGCGAAGAACTGGCCAATACGACCGTGGCGTTCACCTCCGCGGAAGAGAAGATCGTCCAGGTCCTGCTCGCTGATTATCCGATGTCGGGGCTGGGCACCGCGACCCGGCTGGCACGGCGCGCTGGCGTCAGTGACCCGAGCGTGACGCGGCTGATGAGCAAGCTTGGCTATGTCGGCTTTGCCGATTTCCAGGCACGCCTGCTCACCGAAGTTGAATCCAGGCTGCATTCGCCGCTTTTGATGATGGAGGCCAAGCGTCCGGGCGGCTCCAGCGAAGGCACCGCACTCGCCTATTTCCATTCGGTTTCCGACAGCCTGGAGCGCACGCGCACGGCAGTGCCGGTGCAGGCCTACACGCGCGCCGTCAACATGCTGCTCGAGAGCAAGGGCCAGGTTGTGCTGCTGGGCGGCCGGTTCAGCCGGCATATCGCCTCCATGCTGGCCGGCTACCTCCTGCAGTTCCGCTCCGGCGTGTGCGACATTGGTTCGTTGAGCCCCGCCGATTTCGACCTGTTGATCGACCTTGGCAAACGCGACCTCCTCGTCGTGTTCGACTACCGGCGCTATCAGTCGGACGTGGTGAGCTTTGCCCAGCAGGCCAAGGAGCGCGGCGTCTCCATCCTGCTGTTCACCGATGTCTGGCTGTCGCCGATATCTGACATAGCGGACCTGACCATGGTCGCGGCGATCGACGCCAACTCGCCGTTCGACACCCTGGCGACGGCCGTTGCCCAGATGGAAACCGTGTTTGCCCACGCGCTGGAAGGCCATGGCGCCGGGGTGCGCAAGCGCATCGAGGACATCGAGAAGATCCGCAGCGCCAATGCGGTCACGCTCGATACCGCCCTGTCGTCATCGGCCGACGACGCCGCCAAATCCAAAACCACAAGGAAATAGTGTCGTTGCGCCCAGTGCAGCGATGCAAAGCGCCGCGACGCAGAGAAGGAAGCGACGATGCCCGACAACCAGACCATCATCGATGCCGTGCAGGCTGAGATCGAGACCGATCGCGACTGGTTGATCGGGCTGACCCGCGACATGGTTCGCATCCCTTCGGTCAATCCCAAATTCGAGCCCAACCCGGCGATCAACCGCGAGGCGGATGTCCAGGCGCTGCTTGAACCGATCCTCAGGCAGGACGGGTTCAGGACCGAGCAATGGGATGCCTTGCCCGGCCGACCCAATCTGGTCGGCGAATGGGCGGGAGACGAGGATCGCAGCCTGATCCTGTGCGGCCATATCGACGTCGTGCCGGTCGGCGCGATGAAGGACTGGTCGGTCGATCCGTTCGGCGGCGAGATCACCAATGGCCGCCTCTATGGCCGCGGCGCCGTCGACATGAAGGGCGGCGTCGCCGCTTGCATCGCCGCCGCGCGCGCGATCCGCAAGGCGGGCATCACGTTGCAGGGCCGGCTCGCCATCCACTCGGTCGTCGACGAGGAAGCCGGCGGCTTCGGCGCCATGGATGCGGTGAAGAAGGGCAAGCTCGCCAAGGCGGTGCTGGTCGCCGAACCGACCTGGGGCGATGTCCTGCCGGTCGAAGGCGGGCTTGAATGGGCGCGGGTGACGATCCGCGGGCGCAACGCCCATTCGGCGCTGCGCTACAACGAGATCTATCCGCAGCGCCACGACAAGGACCGGCTCGAGCCGGGCGTCAACGCCATCGAGATCGCCGCTCGCTTCATCGCCGCCGTGCGCCAGTATGAGCTGGACCGGACGCGGGCGAAATCGCATCCATTGCTGCCGCTCGGTATGAACACCATCAACATCGGCGTCATGCATGGCGGAACCGGCCTTGGCCAGCATGGCCTGCCGACCGTCATGACCAACCCGGCCATCATTCCCGACGTCGCGGTGCTCGATCTCGACATGAAATTCCTGCCCGATGAGAACTCGGCCGACTACCGCCGCGATTTCGAGACGTTCGTCCACCATTTCGCCCAGACCGATGCGTGGCTGCGCGACAACCCGCCTGCGATCCAATGGGAGCTCGGCGGGCTGTATTTCCCGCCGATGAACACGCCGGTCGATCATCCGCTGGTGACATCGCTGATGAAGCGCAAGGCCATGGTCGGCAAGGCGCCGCAGGTGCGCGGCTTCGTCGCCGTGTGCGATGCCGCGCACTATGCCGGCGCGGGCGTCGACGGTGTCATCTTCGGGCCGTCAGGCGACGGGTTTCACGGTTCCGACGAATATGTCGAGGTCGAATCGGTGGTCGAGACCGCCAAGGTGATCGCCGCTTCGGTCATCGACTGGTGCGGCATCCGCTGAGGCGGAGCCGCTATTCCGAAACGGTCAGGCCGGGCGTTTCAGGCGTCCGGCGACGGCGCCCCATGAAGCCTTGATCATGCCGACCAGGCCGCTCGGGTAGGCCAGCATCACGCCGATGATCAGCACCGCCGTGATCATCGGCCGCCACGCGCCGAAATCGGCCATCCATTCGGCGAAGATCGTCAGCACGAAGGAGGCGATGATGGCGCCGTAGATGGTGCTGGTGCCGCCAAGCAGCACCATCGACAGGATGATGGTCGCGAGACTCATGCCGAAGACATCGATCGAGGCATTGCGCTGGTAGGCGGCGTAAAAGGCGCCGGCGATGCCGGTGAAGAAGGCGCTCGCGGCAAGCGTCAGCATGCGCTGGCGCACGATCGAGACGCCGCGGCTGACGGCGTATTCCTCATTGTCGCGCAAGGCGACGATACTGGCCCCGGCGCGTGAGCGCACGAACACGCGCAGGAACAGCGTACTTGCCACCAGCAGTGCCAGCGCGATGTAGAAATAGGCGAACTTGCCGTCGCGGACCATGTTGTGGTCGAAGATATAAAGTCCGGGAATGCGCACCAGCCCTTGCGTGCCGCCGGTGATCGCGGACTGGCTGATGATCACCTGCATCACCAACTGCGCGAAGCCGAAAGTGACCAGGATGATGTAGATGCCCTTCAGCCGCAGGATCGGGATGGTCACCAGGATCGCCGCCAGGGTTGCGATGACACCGCTGGCAAACAGCGCGATCCACGGGTCGAATTCGGCCAGCTTGGTCAGCAGGCTGTAGGCATAGACGCCGATGCCGAACAGCGCCAGATGGCCGAAATTGAAAACGCCGCCATAGCCGAGGCTAAGATCCCAGTTCGAGGCGACGATGGCGTAGATGAAGGCCATGATCAGGATGTGGCGGGCATAGGTGTCACCGAAGATCAGCGGCAGCAGCGCCAGCAGCGCGAAGCCGAGCACGAAGCCGATGGCCTCTTGCTTCCACGGCGTGCGGCCTGGAGCGATCGGGGTTGCCACCTCGGCGTGGCCAGGCGCGATCAGCGATGTCGTGTCGGTCATGCTAGGCCTCGGGAGCGGCTGGCAAAGATGCCCTCGGGGCGCACCATCAGGGTCAGGATGAGCACGCCGAACAGCAGTGCCGGCGTCCAGTACAAGCCGAAATAATAGCTGCAGGCGGCCTCGAAGAAGCCGATCAGATAGGCGGCGAAGATCGGACCCGATATGCTCGATATGCCGCCGAAAACGACGACGATCAGCGCCTTGAGCAGCGGGTCGCTGCCCATCACCGGCGACATGAAGCGGTAGCCGCCCATGAAGATGCCGGCGAGCCCGGCCAGCGAGGCGGCGATGGCGAAGGCCAGCCCATAGAGCGCGGTGACGTTCAGCCCGACAAGATGGCTGGCATCTTCGTTCTGCGCCACGGCGCGCAGCGCCAGTCCCAGCCGCGTGCGGTTGAGGAACATCCAAAGCGCGGCCAGGATCAGCGGCGTGATAACGATGATGGCGATCTGGTGCAGGGAGACGCCGACGCCCCCGATGGTGGCGTTGCCGGCGATCAGCGCCGGGATCTGTTTCGAGCGCGGTCCCCAGATGGTCAGCGCGCCGTTCTCGATCAGCGACCCGGCCGCCAGCGTGGTGATGACGACGACCAGCACGATGTTGGGTCGGCCGATCAGCGGCCGCACGACGCTCGCCTGCAGGATCCAGCCGACGCCGGCCATGACGACGACGGCGATCGGAAAGGCGACCGCCGCCGGCAGGCCGAGTTCGACCAGCTGCCAGGCGATGTAGGCGCCCAGCATCATGAACACGCCATGGCTGAAATTGAACACGCCGATCGTCGTCCAGACCAGAGCCAGCCCGACCGCCATCATGGCGTAGAGCGAGCCCTGGAACAGGCCGCCGAACAGGATTTCCGCCAATGCGCTCATCTTCGGATTTTCCTAATGGCCAAAATACATCGACATGATCTCGCCGTGGTCGAGGCTTTCGCCCGGCTTGATCTCGGTCGCCACCGCGCCATGGTTGACGAGGTAGAGTTGCTGCGTCAGCTCCAGCAGGAATTCGATATCCTGCTCGACGACGATCAGCGGCACGCCGCCGCGCGAAATGTCCATGACGGAGGCGCAGAGTTCGTCCTTGATCTTGGGCGCCAGCCCCAGCGTCGGCTCGTCCAGGATCAGCAGGCGCGGATGGCTCATCAGCGCCGTGCCGATCGACACCATCTGGCGCTCGCCGCCCGACAATGTGCGCACGCGCTGGCGCCAGCGTTCCGCCAGTTTCGGAAACAGCTTGATCACCTTCTCGCGGTTCTCCGCCTCATGCGGCCGGGCCCGCGGCGAATAGGCGCCGAGCGCCATGCAGTCGGCGATCGAGAGATCGGGAAACAGCCGGTTGCCTTGCGGCACATGGATCAGGCCGGCGCCGACGATGGCGCGTGCGCTGCGGCCGGCAATGTCTTGCCCGTCGAACAGGATGCGGCCGCTCTTCGGCTGCAGCAGCCCGGAGACTGCGCGCAGCAGCGTCGTCTTGCCATGGCCGTTGGGGCCGAACAGGCCGACATTGCCGAAGCGGCCGGCCTCCAGCGAGATATCGTGCAGCACGGTGACGCGGCCATAGCCGGCGGTGACGCCTTCGACGCTCAGAATGGGGTTCACGCCGCCGATCTCCTCGTGCCGAGATAGGCTTCGATGACGCGCGGGTCCGCGATCACGCCGGCCGGGTCGCCGGCGGCCAGGACGCGGCCATTGTTGAGCACCAGCAGATGTTGCGAAAGGCTCATCAGGAAGGTCAGCACGTGCTCGATCAGAAGGATGGTGATGCCGCGTTCGGCGGTGCGGCGGATCAGGCCGATCGATGTCTCGATCTCGGGCTTGGTCAGGCTCGATGCCGGCTCGTCGAGCAAGAGCATGCGCGGCTGCATGGCGATCGCGGTGGCAAGCATCAGGCATTTGCGCTCGAACACGGACAATTCGCCGGCAAGCCGGCCGAACGACTGAGATCCCAGGCCGACGAACTCCAGCGCCTCGGCGGCGGCATTGCGGGCCGTAGCCGCTGTCTTTTCCTGCTTGCCGTAACTGGCGCCGATCAGCGCGTTCTCGAACACGGTCAGCCCGTCGAAGCTGGTCTCGCGCTGAAACGTGCGGGCGAGGCCGAGGCGCGCGATGACGTGTCCCGATTTGCCGTTTATGGCAATGCCGTCAAAGCGGATCTGGCCCCGGTCGGGGCCGAACGGTATGCCGGTGATGATGTTGAACAGCGTGCTCTTGCCGCTGCCGTTCGGGCCGGCGATGCCGAAGATCTCGCCGGCCTCGACCTTGAACGACACGCCGTCGACGGCCTTCAGCGAACCGAAGGCCTTCGACACGTCGTCCAGTTCAAGCAGGGCCATTCCCTACTTCATCCAGGGTTGGAGCTTGAAGGCGCCGGTGGCGTATTTCTCCGGCGAGATCAGCGTGCGCTGGCCATCCCAGATCTGGAAGAAGGTGATCGGAATATAGTCGTCGCCCTGCGTGGCAAGGTGGGTGGCGGGATCGAATTTCAGCCGCCCTTCCGCGACCTGCTTGTCGGTCTCCGACAGCGCCTTCATGATCGCCGCATGGTCGGATGCGCCGCCGACCTTCTTGACCGCATCGAAATAGACATTGGTCATTTCGTAGAGGCCGACGCCGTAGGTGCCGCTCTCGACGCCGTATTTTGCCTTGAACTTGGCCGCCACCTCGTCGGCGCGCGGGTTCTTCGGCGTCGTCAGCGCGCCGCCGAGCAGATTGTAGATGACACCATCCGATTTCTTGCCGGTCAGCTCGACGAATTCCGGAACGCTCGGTGCGTATTGCAGGAAGACGAGGCTCTTGGTCGGCTGCTCGAGGAACTGGTTCAGGAACGACGCCGAATTGCCCGGCAGATAGTCGGTGTTGATGACGACGTCGGGAACGTTCTCGCGCACCTTGGCGAGGATCGAACGCCAGTCGGTCACTTCGCCGAACGGCACGATCTCGTCGACGGTGATGGTCCAGCCCTTCTCCTTGAAGGTCTTCTTCATGCCTTCGGAGATGGTCTTCGAATAGGCATTGTCGGACGAGATGATGGCGACCTTCTTGGTCGGCAAGGTGATCTTGCCGTCGGCCGCGAGCTTCTCGACGAACAGGGTGACGTCGGTGTTGTAGGCGTCGAAGGAAGGCGTCAGCGACCAGCAGCACATGTATTTATCGGGGCTCGGCGCGATGATGTCCCTGGTCTGCTGCGAGGTGGCCGCCAGCATGTAGGGCATTTCCGCTTCGGCCATGTTGTCGATCTCGAAATTGGTCAGGCTGGCATAGCCGGTCAGCATGAAGTGCACGCCCGGATCGCCAAGCAGGCGCTCGACCGCGCTGGTGACGTTGCCGGCGGACTGATCCTTGACGTCGCCGACCACCAGTTCGAACGTATCCCCGGCAACGCCGCCGGCTGCGTTGGCCTCGTCGATGGCCATCTGCACGCCGCGCTGGAATTCCTGGCCGTCCGCCGCGGCAGGGCCGGTCAGCGGCGCAAGCAGGCCGATCTTGACGACATCGGCAAAGGCGGGGGCGGCTGATACGGCAAACATGCCGATCAGCGTCGTGCTCATCAGCATATGGCGAATTCGACTTGCGGCGGATTTGGGCTTCATCGTGCTGTTCCCTGTTTTCCTCCCGTTCATCGGGAGTTGGATAATTGACAATCTAGGCATAATTGTTCTTATTTGAAAAGTATTTTTCAACGCAACCTGGCCGGGAAGATGGTTCCCGCAAAGGTATGGAAGCCGTGGCGCTTTGCCGCGCAACTGTATTAAAACAGGGCAATTCCCCCGACGGAGCGGACAATGGCGATCTCGCAGAAGACCCTTGAAACCAGCCACGGCAAGATCGCGGTTCGCCAGACCAGTGGCGAAGGCACCGCTGTCATGCTGATCCACGGCAATTCATCTTCCAGCGCCGTTTTCCGCAACCAGTTGGACAGCCCGCTGGGCGAGCGCTACCACCTCATCGCTCCCGACCTGCCAGGCCACGGAGCTTCCGCCGATGCGATCGATCCGGAGCGTTCCTACAGCATGGAAGGCTATGCCGATGCCATGACCGAAGTGCTTGGGCTGCTCGGCATCGACAAGGCCATCGTCTTCGGCTGGTCGCTCGGCGGCCATATCGGGCTTGAGATGATCGACCGCTTTCCCGGCCTGCTTGGTTTGATGATCACCGGCACGCCGCCCGTCTCGCCCGAGCAGGTCGGCAACGGCTTCAAGCCGAGCCCGCATATGCACCTTGCCGGGCAGGAAACCTTCACTGACGCGGATGTCGAGGCCTATGCGCGCAGCACCTGCGGCGAGCCGTTCGAGCCGTTTCTCATCGACACGGTGGCGCGCACCGATGGAAGGGCGCGGCGCCTGATGTTCGAAAAGTTCGCGGCCGGCACCGGGCGGAACCAGCGCGAGATCGTCGCCGGCAAGACGCCGCCGATCGCCGTTCTGAACGGCATCGACGAGCCATTCGTCAACACCGATTTCGTCTCCGCTGTGAAATTCTCCAATCTATGGGAAGGCAAGGCCCATCTGCTCGACAAATCCGGCCACGCGCCGTTCTGGGATTCGCCAGATCGCTTCAATCCGGTCTTCGCCCGCTTCCTGGCAAGCTTCGACAGAGCGTAGGTCCGTCGGAAAACCGGCGCCACAGACCCCGCCTTCGAGGCAGGTGGGTGACAATCGCGCGCATCTACCGTATATTGACATAAAGATATCCTTATGTGACATGAAAAGGCCTGTCGCCAAAGGGATAAAAAATGTCGCAGAATTCTGCATCGCTGGACGCATTGTTCGGCCCCGTCGCGGCAAAACCGGACGGCTCGGAAGTGCTTGCCGCGCTGACAGCGGCGGCACGCGAGCGCATTCTCATCCTCGACGGCGCTATGGGCACGCAGATCCAGGGCCTCGGGTTTGACGAGGACCAGTTTCGCGGCGAGGCCTTCGCCGGCTGCGCCTGCCACCAGCAAGGCAACAACGATCTTCTGATCCTGACGCAGCCGAAGGCGATCGAGGAGATCCATTATCAATACGCCATCGCAGGCGCCGACATCCTCGAAACCAACACATTCTCCTCGACCTCGATCGCCCAGGCCGATTACGGCATGGAGGATGCCGTCTACGCGCTGAACCGCGATGGCGCGCGGCTGGTGCGGCGCGCGGCGGTGAGGGCCGAGCAGGAAGATGGCAAGCGCCGTTTCGTCGCCGGCGCGCTGGGGCCGACCAACCGCACCGCCTCGATGTCGCCCGACGTCAACAACCCCGGCTACCGTGCCGTGACCTTCGACGATCTGCGCCTCGCCTATGGTGAGCAGTTGCGCGGCCTGATCGACGGCGGCGCCGACATCATCCTGATCGAGACGATCTTCGACACGCTGAACGCCAAGGCCGCGATCTTCGCAGCGGAAGAGATCTTCATCGAGAAGGGCGTGCGCCTGCCGGTGATGATTTCGGGCACCATCACGGACCTCTCCGGCCGCACGCTGTCGGGCCAGACGCCGACCGCCTTCTGGCATTCGGTGCGCCATGGCAACCCTTTCACCATCGGCCTCAATTGCGCGCTCGGCGCCAATGCGATGCGGGCGCATCTGGCCGAAATATCAGGCGTCGCCAACACCTTCACCTGTGCCTATCCGAATGCCGGTCTGCCCAATGAATTCGGCCGGTATGACGAGAGCCCGGAATTCATGGCCGCGCAGATCGAGGATTTTGCCAGGGAAGGCTTGGTCAATGTCGTCGGCGGCTGCTGCGGCTCGACCCCGGAGCACATCCGCGCCATCGCAGAGGCGGTGCGGAAGTATCCGCCGCGCGCCATTCCTTACATTGAGCCCAAGATGCGCCTGTCCGGGCTGGAGCCGTTCACGCTCACCGACGAGATCCCCTTCGTCAATGTCGGCGAGCGCACCAATGTCACCGGCTCGGCCAAATTCCGAAAACTGATCACGGCGGGCGACTATGTCGCCGCACTCGACGTCGCCCGCGACCAGGTCGCCAATGGCGCGCAGATCATCGACATCAACATGGACGAGGGCCTGACCGATTCGAAGAAGGCCATGGTCGAGTACCTCAACCTGATCGCCGCCGAGCCGGACATCGCCCGCGTTCCTGTCATGGTCGACAGTTCGAAATGGGAGATCATCGAGGCCGGGCTGAAATGTGTGCAAGGCAAGCCGCTGGTCAACTCCATCTCGATGAAGGAAGGCGAAGAGGCTTTCCTGCATCATGCCAGGCTGGTGCGGGCCTATGGCGCCGCCGTGGTCGTCATGGCTTTCGATGAGGACGGCCAGGCCGACACCAAGGCGCGCAAGGTCGAGATCTGCACGCGCGCCTACAAGCTCCTGACCGAGCAGGCCGGCTTCCCGCCCGAGGACATCGTCTTCGATCCCAATGTCTTCGCCATTGCCACCGGCATCGAGGAGCACGACAATTACGGTGTCGACTTCATCGAGGCGGCCGGCGAGATCACCGCGACGCTGCCGCATGTCCACATTTCCGGCGGCGTGTCGAACCTGTCCTTCTCGTTCCGCGGCAACGAGCCGGTGCGCGAGGCCATGCATGCCGTGTTCCTCTACCATGCCATCCAGCGCGGCATGGACATGGGCATCGTCAATGCCGGCCAGCTCGCAGTCTACGATACGATCGAGCCGGCACTGCGCGAGGCCTGCGAGGATGTCGTGCTCAACCGCATGCCCAGGGCCGGCGGCACCGCCACCGAACGCATGCTGGAGATCGCCGAACGCTTCAAAGGCACGGCGGGCCAGGAAGCCAAGGAGCGCGATCTCGCCTGGCGCGACCTGCCGGTCGAACAGCGGATCAGCCATGCACTGGTCAACGGCATCACCGAATTCATCGACGCCGACACCGAGGAAGCGCGGCTTGCCGCCGAGCGCCCGCTGCATGTCATCGAAGGCCCGCTGATGGCCGGCATGAACGTCGTCGGCGACCTGTTCGGCGCGGGCAAGATGTTCCTGCCGCAAGTGGTGAAATCGGCGCGGGTGATGAAGCAGGCCGTCGCCGGACTGCTGCCGCATATGGAGGCCGAGAAGCTGGCCAACGCCGCCAACGGCATCGACAATGGCGAACGCCAGACAGCGGGCAAGATCCTGATGGCGACGGTCAAGGGCGATGTCCATGACATCGGCAAGAACATCGTCGGCGTCGTGCTCGCCTGCAACAATTACGAGATCGTCGATCTCGGCGTCATGGTGCCGGCAGCGAAAATCCTGCAGACGGCGCGCGACCAAAATGTCGACATCATCGGCCTGTCCGGCCTGATCACGCCATCCCTCGATGAAATGGTGCATATGGCCGCCGAGATGGAGCGCGAAGGCTTCGACATTCCGCTGCTGATCGGCGGCGCAACGACCAGCCGCGTGCACACGGCGGTGAAGATCCACCCGCGCTACACCAAGGGCCAGACGGTCTACGTCACCGACGCCAGCCGGGCGGTGGGTGTCGTGTCGTCCTTGCTGTCGAACGAGACCAAGGGCGGCTATGTCGACACGGTGCGCACCGAATACAAGAAGGTCGCCGATGCGCATGCCCGCTCCGAAGCCGACAAGCAGCGGCTGCCGCTGGCCAAGGCGAGGGCCAATGCGCACCGGATCGACTGGTCTGCCTACGAGCCGCCGAAGCCGTCCTTTACCGGCGTCAAGGTATTCGAGAACTGGGATCTCACCGAACTCGCGCGCTACATCGATTGGACGCCGTTCTTCCAGACTTGGGAGCTGAAGGGCCGTTATCCCAAAATTCTCGAAGACGAGGCGCAAGGCGCCGCCGCGCGCCAGCTGTTCGAGGATGCGCAGGCGATGCTGAAGCAGATCATCGCCGAGAAATGGTTCGCGCCGCGCGGCGTCGTCGGTTTCTGGCCGGCCAATGCTGTCGGCGACGACATCAGGCTGTTCACGGACGAAAAGCGGTCGCAGGAACTGGCGACCTTCTTTACCTTGCGCCAGCAGCTGACCAAGCGCGACGGCAAGGCCAATGTCGCACTGGCGGACTTCGTCGCGCCAGCGGAGTGCGGCAAGCCGGATTACATCGGCGGCTTTATCGTCACCGCCGGCATCGAGGAGGTGGCTATCGCCGAACGGTTCGAGCGAGCGAATGATGATTATTCGTCGATCATGGTCAAGGCGCTGGCAGACCGCTTCGCCGAAGCCTTTGCCGAGCGGATGCATGAGAAGGTGCGCAAGGAATTCTGGGGCTATGCTTCAGATGAAGCGCTGGCGCCGGACGAACTGATCGGCGAACCCTATCGCGGCATTCGCCCTGCGCCCGGCTATCCGGCGCAGCCCGACCATACGGAGAAGGCGACTTTGTTCCGGCTGCTCGACGGTGAGCGCAATGCAGGCGTGAGCCTGACCGAAAGCTATGCGATGTGGCCGGGCTCGTCGGTCTCCGGCATCTATCTGGCGCATCCAGAAAGCTACTATTTCGGCGTCGCCAAGGTCGAACGCGACCAGGTCGAGGATTATGCGCGCCGGAAGGCGATGCCGTTGGCAGAGGTCGAGCGCTGGCTCGGCCCCATCCTCAACTACGTGCCGGCACATTATGCCGAGGCGGCTGAATAGCGGCGGCAAGCGTTCAACAGAATTTGCGCTGGTTGCCGGCTTGTGATCCGTGGCGCGGCGGTTACACCTGCGCGGGCAGCCGTCTTTACAGTTGGAGCGCCGAATGACCTTACTCACACGCCGCAGGCTTTTGAAGACGGCTGCGGCTGCCGGCGCGGGCGGGATCGGGCTTTCGGCGATGGGCCGGCTTGGTGGCTGGGCCGCCGCGACGCCTGAGCCGGTGGTTTTGCAGACGGCAAAGATCCAGGCGAAGCTGATGGATGTCGGCCAGACCAGGGATGTGCTGACCTATGGCAACGCCGGAATGCCGCCCGTGCTCAGGATGAAAAAGGGCGAGCCCTTCGCAGCACGCCTTGTCAACGCGATCGACGATCCGACGACGATCCACTGGCACGGTATTCGCGTTCCCAACAAGATGGACGGCGTGCCGTTTCTGGTGCAGCCCTACGTCTACACCGGCGATCATTTCGACTACGCCTTCACGCCGCCCGATGCCGGCACCTTCTGGTACCACCCGCATTGCAACACGCTGGAGCAGATGGGCCATGGCCTGACTGGCGTGATCGTGGTCGAGAATCCCAACGATCCGAAATTCGATGCCGAAATCGTCCTCAATTTGCGCGACTGGCGCCTCGGTGACGACGGCCAGTTCATCGACCAGTTCCGGCCGCGCGATGCCGCGAGAACCGGCACTTACGGCACGGTACGCACCGCCAATTGGCTCGACCAGCCGCAATATGATGCGCCGGCCGGCGGACTAGCGCGGCTGCGCGTCGCCATCACCGACGTGACGCGTATCTACGCTTTTCGCGTCGACGGTGCGGAGGCGAGTATCATGGCGCTCGACGGCAATCCGGTGCCTGAGCGTTTTTCGCCCGACGCCTTGCTGCTTGGACCCGGCCAGCGCATGGAGCTGGCGATACGCATGCCCGACAATGAAGGCGCGATGGTCAGCTTGAGGGACGTCAGGGGCACCAAGCCAAAAATCCTGGCAACCCTGCGCGCGACAGGAAAATCCCTCAAACGGGACATTCGCGATGTTGCTCCGCTGGAGCTCAATCCGGTGGCGGAAGTGGATCTCGCCAGTGCCAGGCATATTTCCCTGGCACTAAGCGCCACGGCGGAGAACGTCCCGAGCGATGGCATCTGCGGTTCGCTTGGCTACAGTTTCTGGGCCATCAACAAAGTGCCGTGGCCAGGCGACACCAAGGACCCGACCGCGCCACTGGCCGAATTGAAGCTTGGCCAAAGCTACGTCATCGACATGGAGAACCTGACGCCGCAATCCCATCCGATGCATCTGCACGGTATGAGCTTCAAAGTGCTGTCATCCTCGACGCGCCGGGTTCAGCCTGTGATTTCCGACACCTATCTCATCCAGCCCAACGAGAAGGTTCAGCTCGGCTTCGTCGCCGACAATCCCGGCGATTGGCTGCTGCACTGCCACATCATCGAGCACCAGAAATCGGGAATGACGAGCTACGTCAGGGTGGTGTGAAGCCGCGTCAGCCTGCGCGTAGCGTCGGTGCCGTCATTTGCGCAATTGCGCCTCGATCTCGTCGAGCACCTTGTCCTTGCCGATGCCGGTGAGGAAGGCGAGGCCCTTGATCACCGGCTTGGTGACCGAAGCGGAGATCGGGGTGGTTGCGACGATGAAGTCGACATTGTCGGCCAGTCCGGGCACTTCGGTGGCCTTCGCCTGCTGGGCATTGAAGGTGAGGCCGCGTTTCTTCATTTCCTCGGTGACGGCGACATTGACCGCGGTCGAGGTGGCGATGCCCGTGCCGCAGGCAAAGAGAATGGTTTTCTGTCTGGACATCTCTGCTTCTCCTTGTTTCAGCCGAGTACGGCTCGCACGTCTTCGAGGGTTCTGGCCGACCTCAAATCATCCAAGGCTTGCGGGTTCTGGATGGTGGCCATGACGGCCTGCAGCGCCTCAATCTGCTTGTCCTTGTCGTTGATGGCAAGCAGGAAGACGAAGCCGACCGGCAGCATCTCGTCGGGATCCTCCATGTTGGCGAAGGTCACTGGTTGCTTCAATGTGCCCATCGCGATGCCAGGCTTCAGCACATGCTCCGGATCGGTGTGCGGCACCGCGACATTATCGGAGCGTTCCAGCGGCAGTCCGGTCGGGATGGTCAATTCGCGGCGCACGACCGCGTCGGCATAGCTGCTTTTGACATAGCCAAGTCTCTCCAGCCGGCCCGCCAGGATGCGGATGATCTCCTCATTGGTCGAGGCATCGGATCCGAGCACGATCGCGTCAGGGTCCAGAAGCTGCATGAGTCCGTCGGACATTCTTTGCTCCGTCTATGAAATCGTGCGCCCCGGGAAGGGCGCACGATCGGTTTGAGGGTGGACGCTATCAGGTTCAGGCCGTCTCTTCGGCCGGCTCGTCCTCGGCGCCCGCGGCCCGCTCCCAGCCGAGCGGATTGCGGCGGTAGAGGACAAACAATGCCGCGATAACCACCGCGATCACGATGATGCCGACAAGCCCCATCCCCTGGATAGCCTCGATGACCACGTAAGGCACCCACAGGAAGCCGTCGACCACCGAGGTGATCTGCAGTGCGTCCGCCGGCAGCTTGAAGCCCGACGAGACTGCTGCGCTGGTGAACAGCGGCGCCAGCGCGTTGGCGACGTAGAAGCCGATGGCCAGCGTCACCGTGCCGATCACCACCATGCGGAACACGTTGCCTTTGACCAGCGGCGCGGTCATGGCGACGATGAAGGGGATGACCGCGAGGTCGGCGAACAGGATGACGCGGTTGCCCGGCAGGATGATGGACAGAATGATCGCGATCGGCACCAGGATCAGCGACGACGAGATCGCGGCCGGATGGCCGATCAGGATCGCCGAATCGAGACCAACGAGAAGCTCTCGGTCACCGGTGCGTTTGCGCACGAACGCCTGTGCGGCATCGGAGACGGGGATCAGCCCCTCCATCAGGATCTTGACCATGCGCGGCAGCAGCAGCATCACCGCGGCCAGCGTCATGCCGGTGCCCAGGACCTTGGCCAGTACCACGCTGAGATCACCCGCATTGTAGAAGGCGATCGCACCAAGCACGAGGCCGATGATGAGGCCCATCACGACAGGTTCGCCGAACACGCCGAACCTGCGCTCGATGGTGTCCGTGTTGATGTTGATGCGGTTGATCCCGGGAATGCGGTCCATGATCCAGTTGAGCACAATGGCGATCGGCAGGATCTGTGCCGAGGCGAGATGCGGCACGGAAATGCCGGGCACGCCATAGAACTGCTGTACCGCGCGCGCCGACCAGTCGGCGAACAGCAGCGAGAGTGCTGCGACAAGTGCTGCGACCGCGATGCCATAGGCCAGATTGTCGGTTGCGGCGACCACCAGCGAGCCGACAAAGGCGAAGTGCCAGAAATTCCAGACGTCGACATTGAGCGTGCGCGTCATGCGTGTCAGCAACAGCACGATGTTGACGAGGATGCCGACCGGAATGACCCAAAGGCCGACCGACGAGCCGAAGGCGATCGCGGCCGCGGAGGGCCAGCCGACATCGATGATGTCGCGATGAATGCCGGTGTTGGTGACGATGGCCTTGGCGACGTCGCCAATCGACGTGAACATGAGGCCAAGCACCAGATTGATGCCGATGAAGGCGACGCCGATGGTGACGGCGGCGCGAAAAGCCTTGCTGACCTTGGCGCCCAGAACCACGGCGATGATGAAAATGACAATTGGCAGCAGGATCGTCGGGCCAAGCGTATCGATGGCCCCTTTTAGGCCCGCGAGAACAGTATCCATTTTTCCTCCCCTGGAGCCGCGAGCCTTCGCTCGACGGCTCGCAATGATGCTCCATCCAGCCTTTGACGCCCCGGCGCAAAGACACTCCCCAATTTGCCCCAGAGGCGAATGCTTTCCGACTGTCGCGTCGGTGAACATTTGCCTTTGTTGACAAACGAATGTTTTATTGGGGTTGTCAGCTGCGATGTCAATTGGTTGCGCTTCGGCCAATCGAGCCTCGGCGGACGTCCCCTCCGAGACGATTTCGTGGGAAATTGCCGGTTGCGACCGGGTTTCGTTGGCAAATAGAACCCGTTCCCTGCTATCCGACCCCAAATCACGAAGCTGTGGACATTTCCTGCATGACCAACGTCGCCCTGACCGGCCTTGCCCGCGATCTCGCCAGGCGTGCCGCCGAGGGCCGCCCGGTGCGCATTGGCGTCATCGGCTCGGGCGAAATGGGCACCGATCTGGTCACCCAAGGCATGCTGATGCCAGGCATTTCGATCTGCGCCGTCTCGACGCGCCGCCCGCACACCGCGCGCGATGCCATCCGTATCGCCTATGGCGACGAAGCCATGGCCGTCGAAGCCGACACCGCGTCGAAAGTCACCGGAGCCATCGAGAGCGGCAAGATCGCCATCACTTCGAACGAGATGCTGGTCACCAATCCGGTGATCGACGTCGTCATCGACGCCACCGGCAAGCCGGGTGTCGCCGCCGATTTCGACCTCATGGCGATGGAGCATGGCAAGCATCTGGTGATGATGAACGTCGAGGCCGACGTCACCATCGGCTGCTACCTCAAGCAGCAGGCCGACCGGCTTGGCGTCGTCTATTCGGTGGGTGCGGGCGACGAGCCGTCGAGCTGCATGGAACTGATCGAATTCGCGTCGGCGCTCGGGCTGACCATCGTCTCGGCCGGCAAGGGCAAGAACAACCCGCTCAACCACGATGCCGTACCGGACGACTATCGCGCCGAAGCGATCCGCCGCAACATGAACCCACGCATGCTGGTCGAGTTCGTCGACGGTTCCAAGACCATGGTCGAGATGTGCGCCATCGCCAACGCCACCGGGCTGGTGCCCGACGTGCCCGGTATGCACGGCCCCAAGGCCGACCGCGATGACCTCGCCAAGGTGCTGATCCCGCGCGAGGATGGCGGTCTGTTGCTCAGGAAAGGCGTCGTCGACTACACGGTCGGCAAGGGCGTCGCGCCTGGCGTGTTCGTCATCGTCGAGGCGACGCATCCGCGCATCATCGAGCGCATGGACGATCTGCATATCGGCCACGGCCCCTACTACAGCCTGTTTAGGCCCTATCATCTGACCTCGCTGGAGGTGCCGCTGACCGCCGCCCGCATCATGCTTTTCGGCAAACCCGACATGGTGCCGCTGCCGCGGCCCGTTGCCGAAGTCTGCGCCGTCGCCAAGCGCGACCTTGCCGCCGGCGAGACCTTCGATGCGATCGGCGAGACCTGTTACCGCTCCTGGACGATGACCGTCGGCGAAGCCCGTGCCCAGCGTGCCGTGCCGGTCGGCCTGCTCGAGGGCGGCAAGGTGCTGAAACCGGTCAGGAAGGGTGAGTTGCTGACGTCGGACAATGCGGCGCCCGACCAGACGACAAGGCTGTTCGCCTTGCGCCAGCTTCAGGACGAGATGCTGTACGGGGCCTGAAAGGACCACGCTGGCGCTGCTACGACAAATGATAGATTGTGGGGCAAATGTCGCCAAGGTCGGTCACATGAACCTTCGAATCAGGAATCCGCTTGCCCGCGAACTGGCTCGCCAGCTTGCCGCCAAGCGCAAGGTTTCCATGACCAGAGCGGTTATCGAAGCGCTTGAAAGTGAACTGAAGCGGGAAAACGCCCGTATGCCTTTGGCGGAACGGCTGGCTGCAATCGCCGATGATTTGAGGTCCAAAGCGGGCAAGGCTGGCCGGGTCGTGAGCAAGAATGAGATCGATGCCATGTGGGGTGGCGGCCAGAATGACGCCTGACAGGTGCACAGGGGTTGTCACGTTGGAAGGCCTGCTGGCAGCTCGGATTTCGTCGTTCGTTTCGATGGATCATCGTAGACATTCGGGATTGACCGGAGCCTTCCCAACTTCGTCATCCACGGGCGGAGCAGGAGCGAAGCGACGTCGCGGAGACCCGAGGATCCATGCCGTGATCTTGGTCGAGGAATGCAGCGGAGCAGAATTCTGCACCGCAGCAGCGCTTTGAAGTCGCGGCATGGATCCTGGGGTCTGCGCCGCGTCGCTGCGCTCCTTGCTTCGCCCCAGGATGACGAAGCGATGTGCATTTCCGCCAAGCCATCAACGCAAGCACGTCCGACCCATCAAAACTTCGGCAGGGGAGGAACTGGCTGCTTACTTCCCCAGTTCGACCGACCGCAGCCGCGCAGCCTCCACCGCCTCTGTGAGAAGGCGCGTCAGCCGGTCCTCGCCCATCAGCACGTCTAGCGCCGCGGCCGTCGTGCCGTTGGGGCTGGTGACCTGCTGGCGCAGCACGCCCGGTTCCTCGCCGCTTTCGGCGGCGAGCGAGGCGGCGCCATAGACTGTCTGCATGGCGAGCAGCTTGGCGGTCGCCGTTGGCAGCCCGGCCTTCTCGGCGGCCACGGTCAGCGCTTCGATGAAATGGAAGATGTAGGCCGGCCCAGATCCGGAGACGGCGGTCACCGCATCCATCAGGCCCTCATCGTCGATCGTGGTCACTTCGCCGCTCGCCGACAAAAGATCGGCAACGAAACGCTTGGTATCATCCGACACGAGCTTGTTGGAGAACACCACCATCATGCCCTTGCCGATTGCCGCGGGTGTGTTGGGCATGCAGCGCACGATCGGCGCGCGGTTGCCGAGGATTTCCTCGAAGGTGCTGGCCGGCGTGCCGGCGGCGATGCTGACGAAGGTGGTGCGGCCATCGCCGAAACGCTTGTAGGCGGAGGTGACATCGCGGATCACCTGCGGCTTCACCGCGATGACGACGAGATCGGGCACGGCATCGGCCGGGATGCTGCCGGCATCGGCTGATGTCGCGCAGCCCAGCGTGGCCGCGCGATTGCGCAGATCGGCATTGGGCTCGACCACGAAAACCGCTGATGGCGCAAGCTTACCGGATTTCAGCCAGCCTGAGAGCATGGCGTAACCCATATTGCCGCAGCCGGCGAGAACAAGCCTGATCGTCATCAAAAGCCCTCCGAAGGAAGGCTTTCACATAGACGCTGGCGCTTCCCTGGGGAAGCCCTGTCAAGATCGCGAGCCGCGATCGGGATCGCGCACTGCCATCGGCCGCAGCGAGACATGCCTGAGGCCAAATACGCCGAGCACGAAGAACAGCCAGACCGGGTCGCCGCGATGGAAGAAGAAGCTTTCGAGAAAAGCGTTCAGCGCCGTGAACAGCACCACCATCATGAAGAAGTCGCCGAGAAAAATGTTTTCCCTGCGCAACGGAATGCGCATGTAGTCGCGCAGCGGCGCGATGAGGAAGGTGTAGACCGCCACACACAGTGCCGGGATGCCCATCAGCACGGCGATGTCGAGATAGCCGTCATGGCCGTGAACGATGGTTCTGATATCCCACGGCCGGTCGAAGGGCTGGTCCTGGTTGAGCAGCAAGGGCGTGCCCCAGAAGCTCTCATATCCGTAACCGGTCCATGGCTTCTTCGCCAGCATGCTGCCGGCGAACTCCCACAGCGTCGTGCGGCCCGTATAGGTCATGTCCGGGAAATAGATCGCCGCGAGATGTTTTACCGGCGGCAGGAAGACGATGCCCAGCGTGCCGACCGCTGTCGCGACGATCGCCAGCGCAAACAGGATCGGCGTGCCGAGCCGCATGCCTATCAGGCTCGGGAACATCACGATCAGAATCGAGAACGGCACCAGGCCGGCTGTCGTCTTGGAGCCGGTGTGCAGCATGAAGATCATCGCTGCGAAGAAGATCCCGGCGCCCCAATAGCGCTGTCCGCGCCGGTAGAGATAGAGGCCTGCGAAGCTGAGGCAGGCCATGATCGGCCCGGCGATGTTTTTGTGGGTGAACACGCCGCGCCACAGGCCGGCATGCTCGGGCTCCTGCGAGTCGGCGGTGTGCATCGCCTCGTGCGGAAAAACGATGAGGCCGAGATAGGAAAGGCCCATGACCACGACGGCGGTGAAGATGATCACCTTCGAGAAGGCTTCGGCGTCGCGCGGCAGCACCAGGACCGTCGCCATTGTCAGGATGCCGATCAGGGTGAAGGAGGCGGCGCGCATCGCCGAAGGCGGATCGGTCGACAGGATCACCGAGAGGAAAAAGAAGCCCAGCATCAGCACCCAGGACGGGCTGAGCAGCGAGCGCACCACGCGCGGATCGGCAAAGGCCATCAGCGAGAAGATCGACATGGCGCCGAGCGAACCGAAGCCAAGCTGGTTGACGATGTCGCCGCCTTGACCGGTGAGTTCGGCGCCGCCCGGCTGGAACGGCCGGAAGGACACCAGGATGACGGTGAACAGCAGCGCGGCAATGGCGGTCGCCACGCCTTCGCGCGTGAACGCGGCGCTGAGCGGCGCGCGCTCAGTTTTTCTCAGGCTGGCGGTATTGCTCATTGGCATATCCGAATTCGGCCAGCACGCGGCCCAGCGCCACATGGACGGGGTAGATGGCGATATCAGGCGAGCCGGTCCGCGCCAGCCGGATCAGGCCGCGAAGCGGCGAGGCGGCAAGCAGTGCCAGGCTCTTCAGCAACACCTTGGCGCCGGCCAGCGGTGTGCCGGCGCGCTTCTTTTTTTCGACCAGTGTCGAGATCACGCCATTGCGCAGGCTGCGGGCACGGATCCAGTCGGCTTCGATACGCCGGGCCGGGACGGTTTCATGCACCTTGGCCTCGGCGCACCAGCCCAGCACAAAGCCCTTTTGCGCCGACCGGCTGAGAAAATCGGAATCGCCGCCGCCCATGAAGTTGAATCTGAGATCGAGAAAGGGTGGACCCATGGCGATCAGCACGTTGCGCCCGACCAGAAGATTGCCGGACGAATAGAGCGCCGGCACCCGCTTTGTCTCCCGGTAGGGCGGCGCGAACACCGGATGCTCGGCCCATCGCGCATGGGCGGGGTCGGCAAACACGGGCACCTGCGGGCCGCCGACAATATCGGCGCCCAGCGTTTCGGCAGCCCGGCACATCCGTTCCAGCCACTGCGGATCGGCGATCTCGTCATCGTCGATGACCAGCAGATGCCTGAAGTTCGGGAATTGCAGGATCGCCGTCTGCCAGCCGGCATTGTAGGCGCTGCAATTGCCGCGCTCATGCGCGATGATCACCAGGCCCGGCATCTCGCCGCGCTCGAACAGCGGCAGCGCTGCCTTGGCGCCGGCCCGCGCCTCGGCTTCGTTCTCCATGACGATCACGGCAAAGCGCCTGCCGGTTTGCTGCGCGCGCAGCGACGCCAGCGTTTGCAGTACCTGCTCGGGACGCTTGAAGGTCGGCAAGGTGACGACGGCTTCAACGGCCTCGACGTCAAGCCGCGGCGTGCGTCCCGCGACCGATACCGAACCGTCCGATGGCAAAGGGATCATCCGTGTCCAGCCACATGGTGAGTTGGGCTCTGGTAGCACCACGGTTGATAAGGTTTCGTTAATCACCTTGCACGGAGAACGCCTGCAAGCAGAGGCTTTCGGCCGTCGAATGTGCTCGCTTAATCAAGGGTTCACCGCGCTTTGCTACCGGCTACACCACTGGATAGGTGAGATGCATCTGCTGTTCGCCACATCGATCGTGCCCGACGGTGCTCTCGCCTCGGGCTACGAGATCGCAAACGCTGCGATCATCGCCGCCCTGCGGCGCGCTGGCGTGCGCGTAACCGTCATTGGTTTCATTTGGCCGGGGAAACCCGCGGCCGACCCCGAAAACACCGTGGTGCTGGGTGCCATCGACGTGCGCACGGACAATGCCTCCGCGCGGCAGAAGCTGGCCTGGGTCGGCAAGGCGCTGCTTTCGGGCCTCACCTTCGCATCGGTCAAGCTGCGCGCCGTGTCCGACAGCGATGTTCTCGCTGCCATCGAGCAAGCTGGACCGGTTGACGGCTACGTGCTGAATTCCGTGCAGTTCGCCGGCGCCTTCGAAAAGCTGTTCACCGAGCGGCCTTCGATCTTCGTTGCCCACAATGTCGAGCATCTTTCGGCGCGGGAAAACGCCGCTGCCGCCGGCAGCCTCTTCCAGCGCCTGCTGTTCCGCCGCGAGGCAAGGCTGCTCAAGGCCGTCGAAGAGCGTCTCTGCCGCCGGGCGCGCTTCGTCTTCACCCTGGCCGAGGAAGACCGCGCCGCACTAGGTGTCGCCTCCGACAACCGCTCGGCGGTGCTGCCGCTGGTGACCGGTGCCCAGGCGCCAACCCTGAAAGGCCCTCGCCGCATCGACTGCGACGCCGCCCTGATCGGCACCTGGACCTGGCAGCCGAACCGCATCGGCCTCGACTGGTTCCTGAGCAACGTCGTGCCGCATCTGCGGCCCGATTTCCGCATCCGCATCGCAGGCCACATGCCTTCGGGCGTCGCCTCGAAGCATCCGGGTGTCGAACTTGTCGGCCGCGTGCCCGACGCGCAGGCTTTCGTGCGCGGTGCTGCCGTCATTCCGCTGATCAGCACCGCGGGCAGCGGCGTCCAGTTGAAGACCATCGAAACGTTCGAACTCGGCCTGCCTTCGGTCGCCACCAGCCGTTCGCTACGCGGCATCGACCACCGTCCGGCCAACTGCGTCGTCACCGACGATCCCGTCGCCTTCGCCAAGGCTCTCGAGGCTGCGGCGGCCGACATCCGCGACGTCGACGGCAGCGCGTTCCGGGGCTCGCAGGTCAAGGCGCTTGACGCTGCCATCCGGCTCGGCCTCGAAAAGCTTGAGCCTGTCAGGCAGGAGGCGTTTGCATGAACATGCATTCCGCCCGCGCCGCGTTCGGGCTCGACAAGCTGAAGACGATCCTTGGCATCCCGGTGGTTGCGGTCCGCTGGAACGATGCCATCGCCCTGCTGAACCGGTTGATTGCCGAGCGGCGCTTCACCAAGGTCAGTTTCCTCAACGCCCACAACGCCAACATCGCCTATACCGACCCGGTGTTCGCCGGGGCACTCGATGATTTCCTCATCCTGCCCGACGGCATCGGTATCGATCTGGCGGCGAGACTCCTCTATGGGGCGCCGTTTCCCGACAATCTCAACGGTACCGATTTCGTCCCGGCCTTCCTGCAGGCCTCGACGACGCCGCTGACCGTTGGGCTGCTCGGCGCGACGCGTGTCAATGCCGAAGCGGCTTCGGTCAAGCTGGCCGCCTTGGCGGTGCAGCACAAATTCGTGGTGATCCATGACGGCTATTTCCCTGCTTCGCAGGAGCAGGAAATCGTCGACCGGATCGCCGCGCTTCGGCCCGACGTGCTGCTCGTCGCCATGGGCGTGCCGCGCCAGGAATTGTGGATCGAACGCCACATCGACGCGCGCCACTGCACGCTGCCGATCGCCGTCGGCGCGTTGCTTGATTTCCTGAGCGGCGCGGTGCCCCGCGCGCCCTTGTGGATGCGCCGGCTGCGGCTCGAATGGCTGTTCCGGTTGGCTGTCGAACCGAGCCGCCTGTGGCGCCGTTATGTGGTCGGCAACCCACTGTTCCTGCTGCGCGTCGTCAGGCAGAAATTCTCGCTTGCGCCCGAAGCCGCGGAGGATGTCAAGTGAACAGCAGGTTCGTGCCAGGCACCGCTGTCGAGCCAGGCCCGCTGCGGCAGACACCGACGGCGGCCATCGTGACGGCAAGCTACGCGCCCGACTTCGAGCGCTGCCGCCTGCTGTGCGAGACACTTGATCGCCACGTTTCGGGCGCGGCGCACCATTACATCCTGGTCGAACATCGCGACGTCAGGCTGTTTCGCCAATTGGAAACCGGCCGCCGCACGGTCGTCGACGAGCGTGAATTGCTGCCGCGCTGGCTGCACGCATTTGACGATCCGCTCAGCCTGTTTCGCCGGCGCGTCTGGCTCAGCCTGAAGACCCAGCCGCTGCGTGGCTGGCACGTGCAGCAATTGCGTCGCATCGCCATCTCGGCGCATGCATCTCAAGATGTGCTGATCTTCTGCGATTCCGATGTTGCCTTCCTCAAACCTTTCGACTGCGCCGCCTTCTGGCGCGACGGCAAGGCGCGGCTGTTCCGCCGCGACGGCGTGCTGGCGGACGAAGGTCATGAGGAGCATCGCATCTGGTCGCGCAACGCGGGGTCGGCACTCGGCATCGATCCGTCCCGGACATCGGTCCACGACTACATCTCGACGCTGATCGCCTGGCGGCGCGACACCGTGCTGGCCATGTGCGGCGAGATCGAGAAGGTCCATGGTCGCAACTGGGTCGAGGTCGTCGGCTCGGCGCGCAAATTCTCCGAATGCATGATCTACGGCCGCTATGTCGACGATTTGCTACAGGGTGCCGGCCACTTCCACGGTTCGGAGGAGTTCTGCCGGGTGCACTGGACCGGCGAGGCGCTGTCGGACGACGAGTTCCGCCGCTTCGTTGCCGCCATGGCGCCGGAGCAGGTGGCGATCGGCATGCAATCCTTCATCGGCACCGATATCGGCCGCATCCGCCGTTTGATCGGGCTGGATTAGATGGGCTTTGCCGGTTTACGCATCGCCGAATAGGTGAGCAGCGTCGAGGCGAGATACAAAAGCAGGAAGACGACATTGAGCGACAGCACCAGGTTCGGCGTGTCGAGGATGGTCGTCAGCACATAGGTCAAAAGCAGCGCCTTCAGTGCGGCGAGCAGACCGAGATTGAGCGCCCGCACCAGCGTCTGGCCGCGCGCGAACAAAAGCTCGGCCTGATATTCGACCAGATTGCGCAAGCCAGGCACGCAGATCGCCAGCACCACCAGCGGCGCGGCCTCGGCGACATTCTTGCCGAGCGCATTGGGGAAGAAATGTAGCACGATGCCAAGCGTCAGCAGCGCTGCCGTGGAGACCGCGAACACACCGCCTTCGATGCCGCTCTTGACCGCCAGCCGTGACAACAGTTCCGGTGCGCGCATCATGCGCTGCACCAGCATCATCGAGAAGGTGCGGATCGGAATGGCGGTCAGGTCTACCAGCCGCATAATGATGGCGTAGATGCCAGCCAGATGCGGGCCGCCGATCGCCAGCACCAGCAGCTTGTCGAACTCCATCTGCAGGTAGAACAGCACTTCGGCGCCGGCCACGTAGATGGAATCGGCCAATCGCCGAAGATACAGTTCGACGCGCAGCCGCAGCTTCTGGCGCGGGTAGAAGAAGCCGAAGGCGATCAGCAGCGAGGCGGCATTGGCGCCGATATAGAACCAGGACCATATCCAGACACTGTGTTGTGCTGAGAACATGAACAGCACCGCGCCGAGCGCCCGCAGCGCTGTCGCCAGGATGGCCAGCAGCGCGGCGCGACCGAATTTGCCCAGGCCATTGTTGACGATCAGCGCTACCTCGACCGGCCGCCACAGCAGCGCTTCGGCAAAGACGATTGCCGCAAACACCGACAGCGGCACGGTGTCGGCGAAGAAAAGCAGATAGACGCCGAACGAGGCCGCGGCCAGCAGCGGCAGCGACAGCGCGCCGAGCAGCAGGAAGCCGGCGGAAAAGGTGCCGATCAGATTGGGGCGGATGGTGGCGGTGCGGTAGAGCGCCGAGATGAACCCGAAGGCGAGGATGCGCGACAGCATGACACCGGCCGCCGAAGCGGTGGCGAACATGCCGAATTCGGAAATGGACAGCGTGTTGGCCAGCGCGATGAAATAGGCCAGCGAAAACACCAGTCGCCCGCCGGCGCCGCTGATCGCCGAGAAATAGTCGCGAAGCAGCCCCCGTCGTTCGGCCAAAAAGCTGCCGATCCGGGCGAGGGGCCGCCTTTGCGGTATGTCACTGGCCTGCGTCATTTCTCAAGGAGAGCCTAGGCGGGAAAACTTAACGTGCCGTTCTGGAGGCTGAGCCTGTGTCGAAAATAGATGCAACCGAAGCGAGAAACCGACGCTTCGGTGCGGGAAAATTAACCTTTTGTTTTCCATGCCTGTTTAGCGTGGCTTAACGAATGGCCAAGCGCCGTTTGCAGGTCGCCAAAGGTAAAGTTCCAGACGATGGTCGACAGGGAAAACCGCGAGGACTGGAAGCGCGAGCGCTCATTGCTGGCGCTTGGCCAGGCTGTGCGCGGCGACGAACCCGACGCGTCCCTGGTCTCGATAGGCGACCGGGCAGACCCGTCATGGCGCGAGGATGCCGCCACGCGTCATCGCCTCGCCCGTTCGCAGCGCGAGGCGCGCAACCCGAAACTGTCGGATCCGGCCGCGACCGACGGGGATCATGAGCAAGCTTACCGCGCGCAAACCACGCCACGGACACAGTCTGGTGCCGCCGAAACCGCTGGCGCCCGTCGCGCCGATCGTGCATCGGAACCTTACGCTGCGGGCGACGCGTCGGTATCCCGAAACGACGGCAGGGACAGCCAGCAGTGGAAGCCGCTGATCGATCCGATGCAGGTCGTGCGCGGTGTCGGCAAGTCGAAGCTGCTGATCGTGACGACGACAATACTGGGCGCCGCGCTCGGCATTGCCATCGCGCTGTCGACGCCGAAGAAATATGAGGCCACCACCGAACTGATCGTCGACCCGCGCGACCTGAAGCTCACCGACCGCGATCTCACCCAGTCGGTCGTCGCTTCCGATGCCACGCTGGCCATCGTCGAGAACCAGGTTCGGGTGCTGACCTCAGGCACCGTTCTCAACAAGGTCGTCGACAAGCTCAATCTGGTCAACGACCCCGAATTCAATGGGCAAGGCGGCGGCGGCCTTAGCGTCATGTCGCTCATCCGCTCCGTCCTGTCGCGCAATGACGGGCCGGGGGGTGTCGACGACAGCCGCCGCCGCGCGCTTGCTGTCGGCAATCTGGCCGAGAGCCTTTCGGTCGAGCGCGGCGGCAAGACCTTCGTCATCACCGTCAGCGCCACCACGCAGAATGGCGAGAAATCGGCCCTCATCGCCAACACGATGACGGATGTCTTCCTGCAGACCTTCGGCCAGATACAGTCGGACACCGCAGGCCGCGCCACCGACGAACTGACGGCCAGGCTTGACGAGTTGCGCAAGGGGGTCGAGTCGGCCGAGCGCAAGGTCGAGGATTTCAGGGCTACCCATGATCTCGTCGATGCGCAGGGCCACCTCATCAGCGACGACGAAATGCTGAAACTCAACGAGCAGCTGTCGGTTGCCCGCGCCCGCACGCTGGAGCTGAATGCCCGGGCCGCTTCGGCGCGTTCGGTCGACGTCAATTCGGTTCTCACCGGTACCTTGCCAGAGGAGATCAACTCCAACTCGATGAGCGATCTGCGTTCGCAATATGCATCGCTCAAGCAGGAGGCTGACCGCGCCGCCATTCGGTTCGGCCCGCGTCATCCCGAACTCCAGGCGCTCAATGCCCAGCTTGCCGGCGCACGCGACCGCATCGCCTCGGAGCTGCGCCGCATCGGCTCGTCGCTGCAGGTCGACCTCAAGCGCGCGGTCCAGCTCGAACAGGATCTTGCCTCTCGCCTGGCGCAGCTGAAGGTCCGCAGCGGCGACGTCAACAGCGACCTTGTGTCGATGCGCGAACTGGAGCGCGAGGCGACCGCCAAGCGTTCCGTCTACGAACAGTATCTGCTGCGCGCCAAGGAGACCGGCGAGCAGAAGGACATCAACACAGCCAACATCAATGTGATCTCGAAGGCCTTCGCGCCGCTCGAGCCGAACGGGCCGTCGCGGGTCGTGGTCGCGCTCGCCGGCCTGTTGCTGGGTTTCGCCTCCGGCATTGGCCTCGGAGCCATGCGTGGCGCCTATGAGAGCCTGCGTGACACTGCCAATTCGCGCTCGCGTCGCGACCATGGCACGGACGAACACCGGACGCCTTACGAAGACAAGGCATATCGGTCAGCGCCGCCGCCGGCGCCGCCACAACCACCAGCGCCGCAGCCATCGACACCCCCGCCTGCATCACCACCGCCTGGCGCGCCATCGCCTGTCCAGCAAGCCGAGGTCTCGCCGGCCGAAGGTTCCGGCCGGATCGGTGCCTTGCTGTCGAGGCTGCACAAGTCCGTCTCACGCAGGCCGTCCCGGGAGGAGCCGTTCGATACCGTTGAATGGGCCTCTGCCGAAAACGCGAAGCCGATGCAGGATCCGCAATACTCCGCTTACCCCCAGTCGGCGCCGGCCTTCGAGCCTCGGCAGGCGGCCGCGGCAGCATACCCGTCGCGGCCTTTCCAGCCCGGCGGCCATCCGCAGCAGACGGCGCAGCCGCCACTGCCGCCTCCCATGGTGCAGCAGCGGCCATATTCCGGGCCGCAGCTCTATCCCTACGCGCAGCCATTGGGCTACGCACAGCCGCCGGCCTATCCCTATCCGCAATCGATGCCGGCCGCCAATGCCGGGCTGCAGCCCGATCCGGCTCAGCCTGCTTCCGAGTCCTATCCACAGCCGTCCCTCCCGCAGCAGCAGGCGCCTCAGCCTCATCAGCGATCGGCGGAGCCGTCGCGGGCCGCGGAGGATGCCGAGCAGCAAGCGCCAATCGAGGAAATCCGCGCCAGCCTGCGCGAATTCCGCGAAGCGGTTCGCGAACTGACCGAGAGCCGCGTGCGGCGTCGCTACTTCTGAGCCACAAAAATCTGCGCTGTGACGTACAAAAACATGCCGGTTTCGCGTAAACGGCATGGGACGGCGCTTTGGCGGGATTGCATGTTGGAATTTTCGTGAAAATGCCACGCTGTGAAAGATCGAAAAGCGCGTCGCTTCCGCAAGCGACGCGCTTGGGAATTCTGGTGTTGAGGGTAGTCCATGGCCGAAGTGATTGATGGCAAGAGCGTTGCCGGCGACGTTGTGGGGTCGGTCAAGACCCTGACGGCTGAGCTTGTCGCCAAGGGCCAGGCCAAGCCGGGTCTTGCCGTGGTTATCGTCGGCGAGGACCCGGCCAGCCAGGTCTATGTCGCGTCCAAGTCGCGCACCGCCAAGGAATGCGGCTTTCATTCCGTCCAGCACACGCTGCCGGCCGAAACCTCGGAACCGGCGTTGCTGAAGATCATCGGCGATCTCAACGCCGATCCGGCCATCAACGGCATCCTCGTGCAGCTTCCGCTGCCGGCCCATATCGACGCCGGCAAGATCATCCAGACCATCGCGCCGGAAAAGGATGTCGACGGCTTCCATTTCATCAATGTCGGCAAGCTCGGCACCGGTGAACTCGAGACAGCCTTCGTGCCTTGCACGCCGGCCGGCTCTATGCTTCTGATCGAGCGGGTGCGCGGCAAGGATCTGTCCGGCCTCAACGCCGTCGTCGTCGGCCGCTCCAACATCGTCGGCAAGCCGATGGCCAACCTGCTGCTTGCCGCCAACTGCACCGTCACCATCGCCCACAGCCGCACCAGGGATCTGCCCGCCTTGGCCCGCACCGCCGATATCCTTGTCGCGGCCGTCGGCAGGCCGGAGATGATCAGGGGTGATTGGGTGAAGCCCGGCGCCACCGTCATCGATGTCGGCATCAACCGCATTCCGGCGCCGGAAAAAGGCGAGGGCAAGTCCCGCCTCGTCGGCGATGTCGCCTATGCCGAAGCGGCTAAGGCCGCCGGCGCCATCACGCCGGTTCCCGGCGGTGTCGGGCCGATGACCATTGCCATGCTGATGGCCAATACGTTAGCCTCGGCCTACCTAGCGGCCGGATTGAAACGGCCGTCCTTCTGACCCGCCAGAAAGCCGCAGCTTTGCCGAACCCCAGTGTTCCCTCAGAACGGCCGGTCATCACGGACCCCGTTCAAGGCGGGCGGCAGTTCGCATTCCTGCTGGTAGACAAGTTCTCCATGTTCTCGCTGGCTGCCGCGATCGATACGTTCCGCTCGGCGAACCGGTTGCTTGGCCGCGACTTCTACGGCTGGACGACGGTGTCGGCCGATGGCGATCCGGTGATGGCTTCCAATGGCCTGCCGCTTAAGATCGACTACGCCGTTGCCGACCTGCCGCCGGTCGATATCCTTTTCGTCTCGGTCGGGCTGACGACGGAATTTCCCGGCAAGAGCAAGGTGCTGGCGGCACTGCGCAGCTGGGGCCGGCGCGGCAATGCGCTGGGTGCCCTGTCGGTCGGCTCCTACCTGCTGGCCGAGGCCGGCCAGCTCGAAGGCTATCGCTGCACCATCCATTGGGAAAACCGCGCCGGCTTTGTCGAACGCTTCCCCGACATCAACTGCACCGGCAACGTCTTCGAGATCGATCGCAAGCGCTACACCTGCGCCGGCGGCACCACTTCGATCGACCTGATGCTGGAGATCGTGCGCGGCGATTTCGGCTCGAACCTCGCCAATGGCGTCGCCAACCAGTTCCAGCACGAACGCATCCGCTCGGCCGGCGACCGCCAGCGCGTCGGCCCGGAACGCGACCTGACCGGCAAGTCGGAGAAGCTCAGGCGCATCGTCGAACTG